>JAURIR010000077.1 GCA_030832645.1 Chitinophagales bacterium
ATACCCATCTTTCGAGGACGACTTCAATGAAAATGCAAAAGTGGCTGTAGATGTACGGGTAGACCAAAACGGCAATGTAACCAGCGCTAATATTCAACCCAAAGGCACCACTACCGGAAATCCAAAAATTAAAAGCATCGCCCTTCAAAAAGCTAAGCTCCTAAAATTCAATACAGACAGCGAAGGAGCCGAAGAAGAAGTTGGAACGGTGGTTTTCGTTTTTAGGGTAAGAGGTTAATGGTTTGGGAGTCAAATTATTTTTACGATATTTGCACCATCAAAAAATTAGTCATGGATAAAAGAATCAATACACTCATTTTCTTGTATGTAGTATACTTTTTGATTGCAGTAAATATGCTTTTGTTTGTTCCTGTCCAAAAATTCCTTACTGCCTTTTTATTCGGCGCTTCCGGAATATTGATATTCTTGATGTTTTTTACCCTCTGGTTGTTAAAAAGAGATTATTAATTCCAACTTACTATAAAATACAAAAGCCCGGAATTTCCGGGCTTTTGTATTTTATCCAAGATCTGATTTCAGATGGAGTTAATTATAAGATAGCTTTCTTCACCTCGTCCCTTGCCCCCTCCTCTCTTCTCCCTCAGAGTTCCAACTTCCACCCATCTCTATACTCCCGCTTCACATACTGATTGGCAGGTTCGAAGTTGGTGATGCGCATGTTCTGAGCATCCCAAATCAATTTCTTCCTTCCTAAGTATTTATCTTCCCATCCTTTCAAGTTTGGATTCTTCATCATCGAGCTTCTTATGGCCAAATTGCCAATGAGAATACTTTCTGTAAATGGACCTGCAAATTCGAAAGGTGAACTTGTCTTGCCTTTCCCATAACCTGCAATACATGCATTTACCCACTGCAAATAGTGTCCTTCTGGTACTCTCTGCAATGTTTCCTTTGGAAGAGTTACTTCATTCATTTTCTTGGTTGGCAACAAACGTGGATTTGCACCGTAACAATCGGCCAACAATTTTCCTTTGGTTCCAATGAACAATACTCCACCGTCCCAGTTTCCAAATGCTTCCTCTGGCAACAATTCATCCGGACGCTGAGGCAGCAAACCACCATCGTACCAAGAAACCTTGATATCGCCTTTTTTACCATCCGTTCTAGGATAGGTTAGGTGAATAATTGTAGAAGGAGGACATGCATCGGTATTCGTGGTATCATCCCACATATCCTTCCAAATTTGTGCAACAGAGCACTCAACATCGGATGGATATAAGATTGGCAAGCAACGGAATACCGGATCCATGATATGGCATGCCATATCACCCAAAGAACCCGTTCCAAATGCCCACCAACCGCGCCAGTTAAATGGCAGATAAGCAGGATTGTAATCTATCATTTTAGCAGGACCGATCCATAAATCCCAATTCAATTCTTTTGGTAAATCAAATTTGCCTGTGGGAGTTGGGATACCTTGAGGCCAAACAGGTCTGTTCGTCCAACATTGAACGAGCGTTACTTCTCCAATCAAGCCCGCAGAAATCAATTCCTGCGTTCTTCTTACACCATTTCCAGAACCGCCCTGATTTCCCATCTGGGTAACAACCTTATATTTCTTAGCAGCTTCCGTCAACACGCGTGCTTCATAAATATCATGCGTAAGCGGCTTCTGTGTATATACGTGTTTGCCTAATTGCATGGCAGCTATTGTTGCAACAGCATGTGTATTATCTGGAGTTGAAATAGAACAAGCATCGATGTTGTTCTTCTCTTTCTCCAACATTTCCCTGAAATCGTGGTAGTAATTTGCTTTAGGGAAGGATTGACGAGACTTTGCAGCAGCGCGATCATCCACGTCTACCAATGCTACGATGTCAACATTTGGACTCTTTGCAAATTCAGCAATATCGCCTTGGCCTTTTCCACCAACACCGATACCTGCAATTCTCAATTTGTCGCTCGGCGCAACAAATCCACGTCCAATTACATGTCTTGGAACAATGGTGAATGCTGCCATTCCAAGCGCTCCGTTTTTAATGAATTTTCTTCTTTGAACATTTTTATTTGCCATAACAATCGTTTTTATCTGAGTAAATTATTCGTATTTGACACATTCTTTGTTTTCCTTTTCGGTATATGCAACACCGTACTGCTTGAGCACATCATCGGGAACTCCGTTCCACTGATTGGGTTGATTGCCTTTGTAACCAATGTCTTCTACCCCAATTTTGGAAGTATAAAATCCAGTGGCAGTAAGGTTCCTCATCAAGCTAAAAAACGCAACCCCTTGTGCAACTTCTGGTGCTGCTTTTTTGGGATAAGCAATCTCATCAACAATTTCTATTTGTGATTTTGCATCCAAATCAACAAAGGACTTTCCTTTTTTCTTGAAGGAGTGAATATCCAACCACCTCAATCCACCTCTCATGGGAGTTTGATGCTGTGGCATGTCTTTTACAATGAATTCAATGAAATCTGGAACTTTTGCATCGGTGGCACTTCCGCTCACATCGTCTTTTGGAATGATGATATCAGAGAGCACCGCAATGGTAGACATCTCATGATCGCTAAAAAACTTTTCAGCAGTCACATCATCATAGCGTTTCAATTCCTCCGGCTGACGATCCAGTGTAAATCCATCTGCAAGAGATTTATTCGCAGCATCTTTCTTGTCGCCTGGCTTACAGGCATCCAATAGGACGGCACCACTGATGGTTCCGACTGCAAGGGCTTTGAGGGATTTTCTTCTGTCCATTTAAGTGAGTTTAGAGTTGTGAGTTTTTATTTTGTTGACAGTTGACAGTTAACGGTTAACAGTCAACTGTTTAAATATTTTGTTTCTTCAATTGATCAACAATGTATTCAGATGCTCGCATTGATAATGCGAGTATCGTCCAGGTGATATTTTTATCTGCCTGAGACACAAATGCACCGCCGTCTACAACAAATAAATTCTTGCAATCATGTGCTTGATTGTGTTTGTTCAAAGCAGAACGTTTTGCATCACTTCCCATTCTCACTGTTCCTGCTTCGTGAATAATTTTACCAGGAGTTTCGAGTCCGTAATTGTTTTCAGGACCGTCATCACCCCATGTAATTACTGCACCCATTGAATGCATGATCTCTTTAAACGTCTCCTTCATGTGTTTGGCCTGCTTCACTTCGTAATCAGTATACTTCACATTGAAACGCAAAACAGGTATACCATATTTGTCTACCACGTTTGGATCGATTTCACAATAATTAGATTCCAATGCAATCGCCTCTCCTCTACCTGCCATTCCAACACCTGCACCATAGAAGTAACGATAGTCCTCTTTCAAAGATGCCCCGTATCCACCGGCTTCTTTCTGTACACCATTCACTGGATATTTCCCATTCTGACCTTCAATGCCCCATCCAAATCCATAAGCAGGTTGACTCATTCCACCCCAATATTCAATGTGATAACCGCGAGGAAAATCCAATTTTTTGTTGTCTCCCCACCAAGGTGAGTAAACGTGCATACCACCAACACCGTCTTCGTTGTAGCGCTTTCTTCCAAAAAGTTGTGGCAACACTCCACCCATTGCAGCTCCCGTAGAGTCGTGCAAATATTTACCAACAACATTGCTGTTGTTTGCCAATCCATTTGGATGACGTGTAGATTTTGAATTCAATAATAAACGAGCAGATTCACAGGCACTTGCAGCCAACACAACAACTTTTCCTCTTACCTCGTATTCTTGTAAGTCTCTTTTATTTACGTAGGAAATTCCTGTTGCAAGCCCCTCGCTGTTTGTTAGTACCTCTCGTGCCATTGCGCCAGTGATCAAATCTACATTGCCTGTTTTAAGAGCTGGTTTTACGAGAACAGATGACGATGAGAAATCTCCATAAACCTGACAACCTCTGTTACACTGTGCACAATAGAAACATTGTCCACGTTCGTCGTTTATTTTTTGAGTGAGAATAGACAAACGAGAAGGGATAACAGGAACGCCAACTTTTTGTGCCGCATTCTTGATGAATACTTCGTGCAATCTTGGTTTGGGAGGAGGAAGGAAAAATCCATCGGGATCGTTTTCCAATCCTTCATTCGTTCCAAAAACTCCAATTAATTTATCGATGCGGTCGTAATAAGGTTTGATGTCTTCGTATCCAATTGGCCAATCATCTCCTAATCCATCAATGCTTCTTCTTTTGAAATCTTTCGGACCAAAGCGAAGAGAAATTCTTCCCCAGTGATTGGTTCTTCCACCCACCATTCTTGCTCTCCACCAATCCCACTGCGTTCCAGCAGCTTTGGTATAGGGTTCGCCATCGATTTCCCAGCCCCAATAACTGGCATCAAAATCACCAAATGGTCTGAACTTGGTGCTTGCGCCACGACGGGGAGATTCCCATGGATTTTTTAACTGCGTAATATTCTTCGCAGGATCATATTCTGGCCCCGCTTCCAATAAACAAACTTTCAATCCTTGATTGGCCAACATGTAGGCAGACATTCCTCCACCCGCACCTGAACCAACAATAATTACATCGTACTCTTTCGGCTGTTTCTTGATTTCAAAATCTGGCATGATGAATCGTTTATTAAAAATTTAAAGAAGCAGTAAATTAATGAAAATCAACGATTAAATCAACTCAAAAAGAGATTTTGCAAAACTCCCCAAACTAGGGTCGCGAGCACCCATTAAGAGCAACGTGGTGGAGGGTGTAAAATGTGGACGCATACAAGCGACAAGCTGGTTTCTATCTTCAACAAAAAAGGCACTTTTACCTCTTTTCTTGAAATCTTCGATGAGATCGTTTGAAGAAATATCTTTTACAGCAGTTCCCCCAGCATAGTAGATTTCACTCATCCAGATTTCATCTTGGGGACGTAAAACAGCGGAAATTTCTTCTACAAAATCATGCCGAAGAAAGCGAGTGGGGCCATACCCATGAGGCTGAAACCATGCAATGAGTTTTTCAGAGAAAGGTTGGCAGGCTTGAATGGATCTTGCACATTTCACTGGATTGTGTGCAAAATCATCAATAACAGTGATCCCATTTTTTTCTCCCAGCACCTGATGTCGTCTGTAAATTCCTTCATACCCTTTTAGTGCATCTGCTGCAGTTTGCAGATCTACCCCAATAGAATTTGCAACTGCAATAGCAGCCAAAGCATTTTCCATGTTGTGTTTACCAGGGCTATTGATAGAAAAACGAACACCCTTTACATTGAATTGAATACTGGAGCCTTCTTGATTAAATCCATCAGCATGTATAGATGAGATTGCAGATTCTTCTACATCAAAATCAGCTGCATTCTTTGTAGAAAGAGATGCGGCAAGTGGATGAGATAAATTGACAATAAAATTTTTTGAATGTTGCTGGAAGGTTTTAAATAATTCCATCAGTGCGTCTAGGTCCTGGTGGTCTTTATCGACATTTAGCAATACTCCGATTTCAGGATGATACTGCACAATAGATCCATCGCTTTCATCTGCTTCTATCACCAACCACTCTCCTTCTCCATAAGCAGCATTTCCAATTTTACCTTGGTTGATAAGGCGTGTAAGTCCGGCTCCACCAATCACAGAGGGCTGTAAACCAGCATGGGAAAGGATTTCAAATAACATCGCAGTTGTTGTACTCTTACCGGAAGTACCACCAATCGCAATGGTCTTTTTTTGAGAAACGATTTCTGCAAGAATTTCACTTCGTTTTTTTATCGGCTTCCCAAGGGCTCGGGCCTGTTGTACTTCGGGAACAGATTCTTCGATGGCAGTTGATACTACCACTACATGTACATCATCGGATATTCCGTTCGCTCCTTGTTCAAAACATTGTATACCCTCTGCTTCGAGTGCAGCTTTGCTCTCGTTGAATTGATCTTTTTGGAATTGTCTGTCTGATCCTGCTACAGTGTGTCCAGCAGCTTTTAAATACTGCGCTATAGCACTCATTCCTGTACCGGCAATGCCGATGAAAAAGTAACTGTTTTTAGAAAACTTATTATTCACAGTTGACAGTTAACGGTTAACAGTTAACTGTTAACTCAATTAAGACTCCTAAAATCCACCGGCACCAACTTACTCACGCCCTGCTCTTGCATGGTTACACCATAGATTACATCCACAGCGGCCATGGTTTGCTTGTTGTGTGTTACCATGATGAATTGTGATTCCTTGCTGAACTGGCGAATCATATTGGTAAACTTACCAACGTTCGCATCATCCAGAGGTGCATCCACCTCATCGAGAATACAGAAAGGTGCTGGTTTGATGAGATAAATCGCAAACAACAATGCAGTTGCTGTCAGTGTCTTCTCTCCCCCACTTAACTGAGTAATAGAAGTTGGACGCTTGCCCTTAGGCTTTGCAACGATATCGATTCCAGTTTCAGAAAGATCTTCCGGATTTTCCAAAATCATATCCGCGGTATCGTCTTCTGTGAACAATGCTTTGAAGACGCGTTGGAAATTATCTCTTACCTGATTGAATGTACTTAGGAATTTTTGGTTTGCAGTTGCTTCCACTTCCTCGATTGTTTGCATTAAGGTATCTTTTGCACTCACCAAGTCGTTCTTTTGTTCAACAATGAATTCATAACGCTTTTTCATCTCTACGAATGCCTCTACTGCAGTGGGATTTACTTCACCGATGTTTTCCAAGCGTTTTCTCATGCGGTCGCACTCCGACTGTAAATCTTCCAATGCCTCTTCGGTTTCACGAGGTTCGTCTAAAATTTGATCGATGTCCACATTGAATTCTACACTCAGACGTTCTTTGATACCGGCCAACTGCAGGCGTAATTCGTTGATCTTATCCTTGATCATATTCAACAACTGATCGGCTTGCTCCTTCTCTTTCACACGATGTCTTAGTTCACTCTCGCGCTCATTTAAATGATTACGGGTATTGTAATAAGCTTGATCTGCATCGTTCAATTGCCTTCCATCGTCTTCCTTTCGGCGGTATAATTCCAACAACTCTTGCTCAATCTGTTGCAAACTTGTATTCGTTTCAGAAATACTTCCTGTAGCCTCCGTCAATTGTACATTGCTGCTATCGATTTGCGCTTTCAATTCCTGCAACTGATTCTGTTTGAATGCTGCCTCTTGTTTTACGCTCGTTAATTTACTCTGCTGCTTCGCCAATTGAATATTTGCCTCGTTGAATTTTGCATTGATCGCATTGTAGGATGTTTCAGCAGATGCATATTCAGTTTCAACAACTGCTATTTGTGCAGCCAATGCAATCATATCCTGATTGAAACGCTCCAATGCTTGACGCTCCGATTCGATTCCTTGCTTGCTCTCCTGCAATTGATGCTCCAATTCCGTCAAACGCTTGACCGCGTTTTGATCTGCCAAATGAAGCGACTCAATTTTATTTTGAATTGCAAATGAAGCATTGCTCAATTCCTGAATGGTTCTTTGTGCTTCCGCTATTGTTTTTTCCTGCAATTGATTGTTGAACTCTAATACCTGATCATGCCTAGATTGGATGTCTTTTTTCAGTGCATCCACTACCACTTCCTGATCAACAATTTCTTTCTCCAACTTTTCGAGATTCTTTGCACGTCCGATTTTATTGCCTTCAAACAAGCCAACACTTCCGCCCGTTAAAGAATACTTGCCTTTCACGTATTTACCATGACGCTCCAGAATAATCGACCCGTTTGCATTTTCCAAGGCCGACTCGTCTTCGGCAATCAATACATTGCCTAACAAATATTTTACCAGGTTGGTATACTTCGCATCGTATTCCACAACATCCGTAGCTGCAATGGTACCCGGTATTGGATGTGGGCTCATTTGCTGATTTCCTAATTCAGCATTTAATTTATCGAGCAAGAAAAAGTTTGCCTTTCCTTTTTTGTTTTCGCCCAACAAATGAACTGCCTGCAATCCTTCTTTTAAATCGTTTACAACGTAGTAATTCAAATACGATTCCAACACATTCTCAACCGCTGCACGGTATTCTTCTTTCACGTAAATGATATCGGAGAGAATCGGTGAAGTATGATTCCATCCAGCGTTGTTGTGTAAAAATTTAACGCTATCAGGATAGCCTTCCATGGAGTCGATTAGACTCTTAAGAAGCGCATGCTCGTTTTTCTTTGCATCCAACTTTCTGCTCTCGTCAGCAAAATGTGTGCGCAATTGCTCCAAGTTAGACTGTGTATCTAAGATTTGCTGCTTTACCTCTTCGTGCTGTGTTTGAAGAGAGGATAACCCACTTTTTGCAGCATCAAGATCTTGGCTATTTTTTTCTTTTTGGCTGGAAAGTTCTTCGATTTGAGTATGACGATGCGCTTGTTCTTCGTTGATGAGATGAATGGATTTTTCGATGTTCATCAAAGAGGTATCCTTGATGGCAACATTTTTTTCTGCATCGAACTGATTCCGCTGCAATTGCTGATGAGTGCGACGAAGGTTATCTACCAGCGCTCTCTTTTCATCAAATACCCTTCGGTTGTCTTCTACATCGAATTGAAGCTTATTCAATTCATCTTGCAACGAAGCAAGTTTCACTTCTTCTTCTGCAATTTGTGATTCAGAAAAACGAATGCTCTCTTCCAATCCAGATGACTGTCCACCTGCTTTAGAAAGAAATTCATTCAACGTATTTTCTTTTTCTTTCAAATACTGCAAACGCTGCTGAGCAAGATTTTTCTCGTTCTCTTTTGTTCGGATGGTATTGACCAATTCATTGAAGGCAGCTTGCAATTGTTGCAATGCTTTCTCTTGCTCGATGAATTCTACTTTGAGTTTCTCGATATCTGCTTCTTCTTTGCTGATTTTTGCTTCCAACTCAAAACGCTTATCGGTTTCCTGTTGTTGTTGCTCTGTCAGTTCTTTATATTGAATATTGAATCCTTCCAGTGCTGCTTTTGCCAGTTCAATGGATTTGATTTTATATTCCTTCTTGATCTCAAAATATTTTTCCGCTTTCTTAGCCTGACTTTCCAACGCTTTCAGTTGGTTGTTGATCTCAAACAACAAATCTTCAATACGGGCCAAATCTTGTTCTGTTGCATCGAGCTTCAACTTGGCCTCTTTCTTTCTGGTTTTATAAATACTGATACCGGCTGCTTGTTCCAGCATCTTCCTTCTGCTATTGTCTTTGTCTTTGATGATGTCGTCCACCATTCCCAACT
>JAURIR010000078.1 GCA_030832645.1 Chitinophagales bacterium
CCTCGCAATACCCTGCAATTGAACAGGGGAAAGACCGGCAACGAAAACGACTCAACGACTGTTCCAACCTTCAGTGAAGTAGCCTATATCAGTGGTGTTGCTCAAACAGATTGGAGCTGGGCTCCCTTACTAATCGATGCAGACAACGATGGTCACAGAGATTTGATGATTTCAAATGGTTTACCAAGGGATATGTCCGACATGGACTTCATGGCATACAGAAGAAACGCCTATGCAAGCACTCCGTTGGAGGAGGTGTTAAAACAAATACCGACTGCTAAAATCAGTAATTACATTTTTAAAAACAATGGCAATGGTGTGTTCACAGATAAAACAACTGAATGGGGATGGCAAACCCCTACATTCTCAGCGGGTATGGCGTATGCCGACTTTGATCGAGATGGTGATGTGGATGTTGTGGTGAATAACACGAACATGAATGCATCTCTTCTGGAGAATACCACAAATGATCAAAAAGAGAAACAGCATTATATAAGAATTCAATTGATCGGCAATAAAGAAAATAGTCAGGGTATTGGAACAACTATTCATGTGTACACAAAAGGTGTTCATCAATTCTACGAACAGAACCCATACCGAGGATATTTATCCAGCATAGAAAACATTGCTCATTTTGGTACAGGCCCCCACGATAAAATTGATTCTATAAAAATTGAATGGTACAATCATCAAATGCAGGTAATAAAAAATATTGCTGCAAATCAAACCATCATTGCCAATATCAACAATGCATCTCAGCTTCCAGCCACAGATCCATCACAACGGCATCAGCTATTCCATGAAATCACCGCATCTGCAGGAATGGATAAAAGTTTTTCGGAAATTGATTTCATCGACTTCGATATTCAAAAATTACTCCCGCATAAACTCACACAGTACGGGCCGTCCATTGCAGTCGGTGATATCAACGGAGACGGAGTAGATGACTTCATCGCTGGAGGTTGTTCCCCTTTTTATGCAAGTATCTTTCTGCAACAGCAAAATGGTAGGTTTCTTCGTACTAAATTATCCAACTCCACTGTTCCGCAACTTCAAGACGATGCCGGCATATTACTGTTTGATGCAGATGGAGACAACGACTTGGATCTTTATACCGCATCCGGTGGTGCTGAAAACGAGCCTCAATCAAAAGCATATGTAGATCATTTTTATATCAATGATGGAAAAGGAAATTTCAAAGAAGAATTTCTTGATATCACTAATAACAGAACTACCAAAAGCATCCTCAGTGCTTACGATTATGATAACGATGGAGATCTAGATCTATTTATAGGAGGAAGAGTAATACCCGGAAGCTACCCTTCCCCCACCAGCAGCTTCATTTACCAAAACGAAAGCTCCAATGGAAAAATTTCCTTTACCGATGTTACCAAAAAAGTTGCCCCTTCTTTGCAACAACTCGGAATGGTGACAAGTGCAGTATGGTCGGATGCTGACAACGACGGAAAAAAAGATCTTGTATTGACAATGGATTGGGGAGCGATTCGCTTTTTCAAAAACGACGGAAAGCAGTTGAAAGAAGTAAACACCCCTCTTCTGGATCAAACAGGTTGGTGGAACAGCATAGTTGCAAGCGATGTGGACAACGATGGCGACATGGATTATATAGCCGGGAACTACGGCATGAACGGATTTTTACAGCCTTCAAAAGAATATCCCATACATGCATACGCAAGTGATTTTGATTCAAATGGAAGTTTGGATGCAGTATTCAGCAGCTTCAGAAAATCTACTGTAAGTGGCCCTATAAAAGAGTTCCCTATTTCAGGAAGAGATGAATTCATTCGTCAAATGACGATTACGAAAGAAAAATTCACCAATTATGCCGCATATGCGACAACTGAAATGAGCAACGTGTTTCCCGAGGAATCACTCAAGAAAGCATTGCACTATTCAGTAACTAATTTTCACACTTCCTGGATAGAGAACAAAGGAAATTTTCAATTTGAAATGCATGCTCTCCCCTTCGAAGCTCAAATTGCACCAGTGTATGGAATTGTCGCAGATGATTTCAACGAAGACGGAAACATAGACCTTGCGCTGAACGGAAACGAATACAGCATGTCGCCTTCTCTTGGCAGATACGACGCTTTCAAAGGATTGATTCTACTCGGGGATGGAAGAGGAAGTTTTGATCCCATAAATCTGGAGGAAAGTGGTATACATATCGATGGCAATGGAAAAGCGATGGGTGAAATCATCATAAAAGATCAACTCTCGTTACTGGCATCACAAAACCAGGGCAGTATGAAACTGTTCTCGCTAAATCAGTTGCACACAATGATAGTAAACACATCATCAAAAGATGATTATGCCATCATCCATTTAAAAAATGGTGCCATTCGAAAATTAGAATTCAGTAAAGGAAATGGTTTTTTAACACAATCAACTTCCAAACTTGTACTCAACAAGAGTAGTAACTTTGTAGAAATAATCGATAGAAAAGGAAACAGAAGAAAAATTAGTAATGAGGTCCATCAATAAAAAGATTTATTTCTCAGTTGTACTCCCTGTACTATTTTTTTCGTTTACGGCTTGTAAACAAGAAAACAATATCAAGATCTTGAAGGGAAGCACACTTCAACATTACTGCGTTGGTACATTAACGGATGCCATTATATACGACATCTACTCGCCTCCTGTTGCCAGCAGACTTTATGCATATTGTAATCTTGCCTACTACGAAGCTATTCGTCCTGCTTATCATACACAATCGATCACCAATCAATTAAAAGGCTTTGAGCATTTACCAGAGGCAGAAAATGAAAAAGATCTAAACCCAGATTTGGCTGGATCTACTGCCTTTTTATTGGTTGCAAAAAAAATGATTTTTTCAAAAGACAGCATCGCTGCGATTGAAAAATCTTTGTTGAAACAATTCAACCGTATCGAGCCTGCTGTGTTCAAACGTTCTACTGAATGGGGTAAGAAGGTTGCTGAAGTAATTTTGGCGCGTTCCGCAAAAGACAATTATAAAATTACACGCGGACTACCTCGCTACAGTGTATTCGAGGAGGAAGGAAAATGGCAACAAACTCCCCCCGACTATGCAGATGCAACAGAACCAAATTGGCGAATGATCATCCCACTCCTGATGGATTCGGCTTCCCAGTTCAAACCACCCGTACCTCCTGCGTTTGATCTAAAAAAAGGATCGGCCTATCAAAAAGAATTGATGGAGCTGTACGAAGCCTCTAAAAAATTAACCGCAGCCCAAGATACCATTGCAAGGTATTGGGATGACAATCCATTTGTTACTCAACACCAGGGGCACTTAACGTTTGCAAACAAAAAAACAACTCCGGTTGGACATTGGATGGGTATTATTGAAATCCTCTGCAATACTGCAAACAAAGATGCCATCTCTACTGCATACGCCTATGCGGTAGCCTCGGCTGCTATATTCGACGGATTTATTTCCTGTTGGGACGAAAAATTCAGAAGTGTAACAGCAAGACCCGTTACAGTGATCAGAAAATATATTGAATCGGAGTGGAATCCGCTCCTTCAAACTCCTCCGTTTCCTGAATATACAAGCGGGCACAGTGTGATATCAGGAGCGGCATCGACGGTATTAATCCATCAATTTGGCACAGGATTTGCATTTCATGATACTACTGAACTGAAGTACCTGGGTATGGAAAGATTCTTTCCTTCTATTGAAGCTGCAACAGAAGAAATTGGTATCAGTCGCTTTTATGGTGGCATTCATTATATGTCGGCTATTAATAATGGTAAAGAACAAGGAAATAAAATAGGTGCCCTGTTCAATCAACTGAAAAAGTGATGTATGAAAAAAATGATCATTCTTCTTATTGGCCTCTCTATACTGGTTGGAATTCTACTTGCATTGCCCGGACAAAAAGTATTCACCGAAAGAGTTGTTGTAAAATGTAGTCCGACCGCTGCAACAAGGGTCATGAGCGACCTCCACAACTGGCATGGGTGGTGGCCAGGGGATATAGCAAATGATACCAATTTTAGTTATAAAAATAATGCCATCAACATTCAAACGCTTTTATTAAATGGATTCTACGCAACCACAACAGTCTCCAAGCTTCCTGTATTCATCGATCTTCAGTTTTTGTCTGCTCCAGAAAAACAGACTGATTTCAACTTCAGTGCAACCGTTTATTTTTCCTCTAACCCATTTATAAAACTGATTCAATATTTCCAATACAACAGCACTAAGTCTACACTTCATTCTTTATTAACAGACATCAAAACTAATTTAGAAGATGTCAAAAAGGTATACGGATTTGAAATCACCGAAGAACGTGTTCCCAACGCCATACACATTTCAACAAAAAAAGAATTCAATCGTAAGCCCACTACAGAAGATATCTATGCGGCCATCCATGAATTGAATCAATATATTCAATCCAAGCAAGCAAAAGCTGTGAATGATCCCATTTATAATGTGTTCACCCTAGATGATATTCATTATCAATTGATGGTAGCCATTGCAACAGACAGGCCGCTCCCTACAAGTGGTGGATTTTCGTTCAAAGAAATGGTACGCGGAAAGATCATCATTGGAAAAGCGATTGGGCCTGATTCCACTGTAGATAAGTGTTTCAAACAAGTAGAATATTTTGTAAAAGATTATGGCCGTTCTTCACCCGCCATTCAATTCAATCGACTGATCACGGATAGAAGAAAAGAAAAAGACAGCACCAAATGGATTACCACCGTAAACTATCCGGTTTTTGACAGGTCATTTTTCTGAGATGATTTGAATCGCTGCATTATTTTTGGCAAGTACATAAGCTAGCTTACCTCTGATTTTTATAGGTAACACTTTTCTAACCTGTCCGTTGATTTCAACAGTGGGAAAAGAGCCTTTCATTTTCCCTTTTTCAACCGAGAGCAACATTCCAAAATCTGCATCCTGCCTTCCGATTTCAACATTATTGAAATAATAATTCCCAAATACACCTACTCTATTGCCCATCTTCACTGCAGTTCGGTAGGTACTGTACTGCGCGGTTGGAGGCATCGGTTGTAAAATGAATTGCAGATTGCCGTCGTTGATGAAGACAGCATGCTCGAAATAATTCGCAGACAATTTCAGTGATTTCTGCAATTTTTCATTTCCCAATAATTTAGACATGGTTGCTTTTGCAAAATCATCCGCATAAAGAAATTTCTTTTTCAAGTAGGGCATACTTTTTTCCAGCAATACTTTACTGGCAAAAGGAATTTCTTCTCCATCCACATAATAACTCATTACCTGTTCCACTCTTCCATTGGTATCAAAATCATTGATATACATGGTAACAGGTTGTTGTTCGGAAGCTTTCAATCTGCTGTTCAAACCAAAATTACCGGCAACAATATCCAAATCACCGTCGCCGTCAACATCCATTGGTGTAGCAAATTGCCACCAACCCAACTTTGGAGTAATAGATTTTCTCTCAAATCCATTTCCCTTGCGCAAGAAAATATCAATTCCACCCCAATCAAAGGAGAGCAGTAAATCAACTTGTCCATCTCGATTGAAATCTTGAGAAGATGCAGAGGTTACCATACCCGGACTGATCAATTCCTTTGAATAAGAAGCAGTAACATCAGAGAAAGTTCCATTTCGATTATTCAATAAAAGGAAAGATCGAGGCGTTTTTCCATATTCCCATGGTACGGCTCTTCCAGCTATGAAAAGATCAATATATCCATCGTGATTTAAATCAATTTTCACCACACTGCTTTGGGTAGCACGGATTCCAAGAAATGCACCGGCTTGCTTGCTGAGATTTCCTTTACCGTCGTTGAGGTATAACAATGGCTGTAAGTGATTGTCTTCCCCATAATATTCATTTCCGCCCGTTGCAATGATCAAATCAAGGTGGGTATCGTTGTTCACGTCCTCCCAAATAGCATCTACGTTTTCCCACATAGAATCTGCCTGCAAAAAAGGTGATGCTTTTTCAACAAACCTTCCCTGATTCGTTTGAAGGTATATAGCGTTGTGATTAGATTTTGAGGAACCAATAAATATATCTTCCAATCCATCATGGTTGATATCTGCTACTGCAAGTGCAGGACCCTCGGCAGAAAGCATGTGTGGAATCAATGGCTCACGATCAAACTCGTTGAATGGATTCTCTGTATGCGAGTAATGTATCCCCGTATTCTCAGTGATATCGATCAACTGATTGGAATGCTTATCGATTAATCGCCTCTTCCAATCATCGTAATCGAAAACAGGTAAGTTTTCGTTGTAGGAAATAAGAGTTGATTTATTTTTTTCGAGTTGAATCTTCTGGTACTTATTGTCTGGCCATATAAGAATTGTAGAATCTATCAACAAATTGGACAAACCAATATGAATAGGACCAACCATGCTCGATTGAAAGCCATGCACCGCCTGCTTTTCATAGGTATACATCTTATCCTTACTGTAAACAATCAGTTTTGCTCCCAATGCCTGATTGTTCAAGGGGCAGCCTTTCAGATCAACTTTTGCAAAATCTGATTTTGATTTTTTTGAGACAGTAGTATTTTCATAAACAAGAGCAGGATCGTTGATATTGTTCACAACAATATCTAGATCGCCGTCGTTGTCTAAATCAGCATAGACTGCGCCGTTTGAAAATGTCGAGGGGTTCTTTGTAATATCCTTGGAGAGATTGTCGAACTGTAGATCGCCTTTGTTTACAAAAAATTGATTCTGCAACTTGATCTCCGGAAATTTTTCGATGAGTGTAAGATCTTTTTTCTGAATACCATTGTCTCTTAATTTTTTTTGTACCTCGTCGCCAGAAACAAAACTGATGTAATCAATATCATTCATTCGCTTTGGAATTCCATTGGAAACAAAGAGATCTTTGTTTCCGTCGTTATTGAAATCCATCCACAATGCAGCCCAACTCCAATCGGTAGCAAACAATCCAGCATACTGCCCGATCTCACTAAACTTTCCGTTGCGCTGGTTCAATTGGACATTATTCCTTGCATATTGATAGTGGTAACCGTATAATAATTTCTGTTGGAAGATAGTATAGTCGTCTTCTGACAAAGATCTTCTCAACATATATGGATCATATGGAAGCATATCCATCGAAATGATTTCTGGAAATGCATCGTTATTTACATCGGCCACATCCACTCCCATCGAAAATTGGCTGGTGTGCATCAATTGTTTCGTCGATTCCTCCTTGAAACTTCCATTCCGTTGATTGATATAGAGATAATCATTCTCGTGAAAATCATTTCCTACATAAATATCTGGCCATCCGTCCATATCGATATCCGCAATAGCCACGCCTAAGCCATATCCAATTTTTGTACCACGAATCCCGGTCGACTTGGTTACGTCCGTAAAATGCGGAACCAATATAGTACCCTCTTTCACTGGATCGTTGCGGTACAATCGCTGACCTGCCAATGTATCGTATTGACCTTCAAAATTTGCCCTGGGGGCATAGTTGCCGTCATGATTTACAGAGTGATTGAGCAAGAACATATCGAGGTCGCCGTCCTTGTCATAATCGAGGAAAGCCGCGTGAGTACTATATCCTGAGAAATCGAGTCCGTATTGTTGTGCCCGCTCCTCATAATGAGGAACCTTGTTCGCATCAATACTTGTGCAAATCAACAGTCGATTCTTTCCCTTAAGGATTTTATAATTACCCACTTGGCATATATAAATATCCAGCATCCCATCGTTGTTGATATCAACTACTGAGACGCCGGTATTCCATGATGAATCTTTTTGGATACCTGCCTGAATGCTTACATCTTCGAATGATAGGTTGCCTTTGTTAAGATAGAGCGCGTTACCGGATCGATTGGCAGCAAAAAATAAATCAACCAATCCATCGTTGTTAAAATCTCCTGCGCCTACACCTGCTCCATTGTAATAATACATGTAAGAGAAAAGATTGAAAGACGGATCTGCCTCAAGCTTATTAACAAAATGCAGTCCCGTTGTCTTTTCATCCCTCACTGTAAAAAGCGCATTCTCTTCACTATTTTTTTTACATCCGATAAAAAGAATAGAAAAAATGATTGGTATACTATATGATTTGAATGCAGCCTTCACGATATGCGCAGTTCTTTTATTTTTTTGGACTTGACGAATGAATAAACAAAGGGGATTCTCCGTTTTGCAGTACCAGGTACCCGCGCTGTCCTTTGAATGTCAGCGGCTGAATATCCTTGACCTGTCCACTAAGACTGATGCCCATTTCAGCAGGACTCCCAACTGAATAAGAGTGGTCTTTCTGATGCAAGAGTAAATTTCCAAAACTTGCATCCACTCTACAAAATTGAGGAAGCAGATCAAAAAAGTTACCTGCCAGATAAAGATCTTTGTGCCCGTCGTTGTTCCAGTCTTCGATAGCAGCGGCGTGTACAGATGACAATTGAATAGCTACCGGTAAAGGTTGTACGTTGAATTGACCCTTCCCGTCATTGAGTGCAACCAAGGATTGAGCGGTCTTCACCGAATAGGTTGCTACATTTTCCAATTGATCAGTGAAAAGTTCCTGAACAGATTTATTTGCAAAATCCTTGTGCTTCAAATTCATTTTTTTAAGGGAAGGAATCTGATCGGTGATTTCTTTTTTCAGAAAAACCGGTACGTCTCTTTTATTGATTGTATGGCTGATGATTTTATCGATGGTTCCATTTTGATCAAAATCTTTTACCCATAATTTTACAGGACGATCGGCAGCAGGTTTCAAGTAAAAATTTTCTCCCAG
>JAURIR010000079.1 GCA_030832645.1 Chitinophagales bacterium
TGTAATTCGATTAATTTCTTTAAAGCCAAACGCGCGTTGCCACTTAACAAACTATCTTTTGCTGCCTCAAATGCGGCAGCATAATCATTATAATCGCCTGTTAGCAATAATCCCATGGCAGCATTGGAACAAACAACAGCATTTTGTGCGGGGGTTCCCTTACCATCTAAAATTGACATAAATATTTTCACAGCATCTTCCACCGTCTCTCCACCTTCAATTTCTTTGGCATCAATGGTCATTCCACCTAATTGCGCGGGAGTATATACTCTTTCACCTCGTGAGGTAATGGCTTTTACATCAGAAGTCAAGGAAATTTCATCGTACCCATCCAACGAATGAATGATAGCAAAATGTGTGTTTTCATTCTGCAACAAATAATTATAGAGGCGGGCAATTTCTAAATTGTATACTCCAATCAATTGGTAGGTTGGTTTACATGGATTGACAACAGGGCCCAATAAATTAAAAAATGTTCTTACACGTAAATTCTTTCGAATAGGCCCTACGGTTTTTAGAGCAGGATGAAAAAGTGGAGCATGTAAAAAACACATGTTCGCCGTATCAAGCTCACGTTGCAGAGAAGAAGCGTCGTTCTTGAATGTATATCCAACACTCTCCATAAGATTGGAGGCACCACTCACACTACTTGCTCCGTAATTTCCGTGTTTGGCTACAGCATGACCTGCACCAGCAATGATAAAACACGACAAGGTGGATATATTGAAAGTATTCTTTCCATCCCCTCCCGTTCCTACCACATCCATTACTTTCCTTCCCTGAAAATCAATGGGAACAGATAATTCCAGCAATGCATCACGAAAACCTAACAATTCATCGATAGTGATAGATCGCATGAGATATACAGTCATGAAGGCACTCAACTCATGCTCATTGTAAAGTCCCTTTCCAATGGAGATCAATATTTCCTTGGCATCTTCTCGAGCCAAGGTCTTGTGATCAAATAGATAATTCAATATTTTTTTCATGGTTTATATTTTTGGACACAACCAATTTTCAAGCATTTGCCGACCCGACTTTGTTAATACGCTTTCTGGATGAAATTGTACACCCTGAACATCGTACACGCTATGTCTGAGCGACATGATCATTCCATTTTTATCTACGGAAGTAATCTCTAAATCAATGGGTAAATTCTTATCACTCACTACCCAGCTATGGTAGCGTCCAACTTCCAATTGTGGATCCAAATCTAGGAACCAGTCATTTTTTTTGAGTGAAGGCTTCAGATTAGAAACTACTTCAATACTAGTGGCAACTCCATGGTACACTTTTGGCAAATTGATGAGAGTTGCACCAAATGCCTGTCCAATTGCCTGCTCACCCAAACAAACTCCAAAGATGGAATGAGTAGGTGCATATTTTTTGATCACATCCAATAATATTCCTGCTTCATCGGGTATACCTGGACCAGGAGAAAGCAGAATTTTATCGTAGGTGCCCACCTCTTCTAAAGTGATCTCGTCGTTTCTATAAACAGTCACCTCCTCCTTCATTATTTCTCTTGCTAAATGAACAAGATTATACGTAAAGGAATCATAATTATCCAACACAAGCAGTTTCTTTGAACCCACGATTACGATTTTTTCTTTATGTTAATGGATGTTGCGTATTGGATAGCTTTTTTCAATGCACCCAACTTATTGTTTACTTCTTGAAGTTCACTGACAGGAACGCTCGAAGCTACCACACCTGCACCTGCTTGATAAAACAGTGTATTGTTTTTACACAAAAAGCTTCTGATCAAGATTGCTTGGTTGCAGGAACCATTGAAACCAACAAATCCAATGGCACCACCATAAAAGGATCGAGGAGTTTTTTCGTATTGGTCGATTAACTCCATTGCCCTGAATTTAGGTGCTCCACTTAAAGTACCTGCAGGAAATGTTTTAGCCATTAGAAGAAATGGATTAGATGCAGATTTTACACTGGCAACCACTTCACTTACCAAATGAATAACATGAGAATAAAATTTAACCTGCCGATACTGCGCAACCTGCACATGATCACACACCCTGCTCAAGTCATTTCGTGCCAAATCGACCAACATCACATGCTCTGCATTTTCTTTTGGGTCCGACAATAAGCGCTCTGCCTCCTTTCGATCCATGGCATCGTCACCTGTTCTTTTAAATGTACCTGCAATGGGATGAACGATCGCTTTGCCATTGGAAACAATCAACTGACTTTCGGGCGAAGAACCCATTAGTTTGTATTCTCCATAGTCGAAGAAAAACAAATAAGGAGAAGGGTTGATCATTCTCAATGCCCTGTATACATTGAATTCATCCCCACTGAAGGATTGTTGGAATCTTCTGCTCAATACTATTTGAAATACATCTCCCCTGTTGCAATGAGCGATTCCCTTCTCAACCATCTCCAGGTACTCATCATCGTTCATGTTGGAAATTTCATTACCCACTGTACCAAAAGGAAACTGTGGAAGATCTCTACTACATATAACATTTTCAATTTCTTGCTTATCGCCACCTAATCCATCTACATGATTTTCCACTAAAATCATTTCGTCTCTGAAATGATCAATCGCTATAACATATTGATAAAGCCTGTATCGCATCAGAGGGATTGCCTCCTGAAGATTGCTACTTCCCAGCTCGTATGCTTTTTTTGCGAATTGAATGGTTTCAAAAAATGGAATGGCATCATAGGAGGTATATCCAAATAGGCCTTGAGCAAAGAGTTCTTCCTTTGCATTGGTTGTAACATCAAAACCCTTCATGTAATTCCAGATCAAAGCGGGAATATCCTCTTGATCAATTCCAACTTTTTCAGGAGCATTATTAGGATACTTGAATTCTACTTCTTGCTGCGAAATAATTTCCATTCCCCCAATTGCATTGATGGCAATAAAGGAGAAACTGTTTTCAGATGTATGATGATCAGTACTCTCCAATAATATAGTATCACGGTATTTATCGCGCAATCGTAAATAGATACCTACAGGCGTATAGAGATCTGCCGGAAGCCGCTTGAAACTTGTTTGCAGTTTAATTTTTTTCATACTTCTTTTCAATATCAACTATAAAATAAAAGCCCCGATAAATCGGGGCTTTGAATATGTAATAAAACAAGATTGCACTACCCCTTGGAAGAGACAGTATGCCAACCGTTGTTTGTATTGATCATTTTCATTTCAACAAAATTGCATAAAAAGATTCATAAATCCAAAAACTCGTTTAGGGATAAAAAAATGAGTACTACGAGGGTTTTACTTAACGAATCGCTTGATTTCGCGCTGAGTCTCACGCTCTTTGATGGATTCTCTTTTATCTTGGAGTTTCTTACCCTTACCCAAGCCAATCTTCATTTTTGCATAGCCACGCTCATTGAAGTAAATACTCAAAGGAACGATTGTGTAGCCCTTTTCCTTTAATTTTTGTATAATTTTTTCCAACTCTTTCTTCTTGAGCAACAACTTCCTCTCCCTTGTGGGATTGTGATTGGCATAACTGCCAAATTCGTAGGGTGAAATATGTAGTGCTTTCACATACAGTTCTCCTCTATCTATTAAACAATAGCTGTCGTTGAAACTTACTCGTCCATCACGAATGGCTTTTACTTCCGTTCCCGTCAATACCATACCCGCATCAAATTTATCTTCGATGAAGTATTCGTACGAAGCAGATCGGTTTTTAATTTCCATGTTAGCTGGACCAGTTGATTTGATTTAACTGGCAAATAGTGAAAGGAGGGTTGCAATCCTTTGTTTGAGTTCCTTTCTCCCCACGATCATGTCTAGAAAACCATGGTCGATCAGAAATTCAGAGGTTTGAAAACCATCCGGAAGATCTTTTTTGATGGTTTCCTTGATGACACGTGGACCCGCAAAGCCAATCATGGCGCCTGGTTCAGCGATGTTCACATCACCCACCATCGCAAAAGAAGCAGTTGTACCACCATATGTAGGATCGGTACAAAGAGATATGTAAGGAATGCCGGCCACAGCCAACTTACTGAGTTTTCCAATTGTTTTAGGTAACTGCATCAGTGAAAATGCACTTTCCATCATTCTGGCTCCACCGCTCTTGCTTATGATCATCAATGGAATTTTGTGCTCCAGACAATATTCGGCAGAACGCGCAATCTTTTCACCCATCACACTCCCTAATGAGCCTCCAATGAAATTGAAGTCCATACAAGAAACCACCAAATCCTGCCCGTGGATTTTACCAACAGCAGAAGTGATTGAATCGTGCAATCCCGTTTTACTATAAGCCTCGTCTAATCTCTTTTTATAGGGCTTCAAATCATTGAATCCTAAAAAGTCGATAGATTTTACATCTGCAAACAGTTCAGTAAATTGATGATCGTCAAATAAGATTTCAAAATACTCCTCGCTTCCTATACGATGGTGGTAAGAACACTTTGGACAAACAGAAAGGTTTTCTTTTAACTCTTCGGTAGTGCAGGTGTACTTACAAGAAGGACATTTAGTCCACAGACCATCGGGGGTCTCTTTCTTTTCTGCAGTCGAAGTACTGATTCCCTTCTTACGTCTCTTGAACCAACTGGTAGAAGATGTTTCCTGTTCGGGTATGGAACCCGAAAGTTGTGCATTTAAGTCTTCTTCTCTTTTAAGTGCCATTCGCTACATGTGTTGTTTCCAAACGCAAATATAAACCATCCAAAACTTATCGACTTATTATACGTAATACATTGATTATCAATTGAAAAGAGATGCTTGTTTGGAAGACTGCCCATGTTCCATCCATTCAATTTCAGTACTCTTGGTAAAATCCACCAGTTTAGTACCAACTGCCTTCCAACCCATGACTTCTACAAAATCATTCACTTTGACCTTAGTCTGCTTGGCTTGGGTACCTCTTCCGGTTTTGATCAATGCAACAGGGTTGGGATCTGTTGATATTGCTTCCACATAATTTTCTTTTGACTCTTTGATGAAATAAAATTTATTGTGAAGCGTAGTGGTTTCCACTTTGAATCGTTTGACATTGAACTGGAATTTTTCGTTGTCGAGATAAATGGCAGTAATAATCTTGGAAGCATCAAATTTTTCGATCTTGATCAATTTTTCAAGATCAAATCGTTGTGTCAACTCAGTATCGGTGATTTCATAGTACCCATCGTGGTAGATAACCAACAATTGATCGTCTGGTGCAAAACTTCCTAGGAAAGTTCCTTTTTCTTCGGTATTCAATCGTCCAAACGTATCGTCGAACCACAGGCTTCTTCCTCCTAATGTTGATTTACCGGTATTCAATAATTTGACATTTTTAATGGGATACTTAGTGACCTGATTACCAATTGAACTTCTCCCTTTGATATCGAGGGAATCAAAATAGAATTCCAATTGCTTGTTGCGAGCACTGCAATTGGGACTCAAAACAATTGCAACGGATTCTGCTTCACCATTGGGATTTGCAGTAAAATAATTGACTTTTGATTTTTCATTCCCCTTCGTAAGATCATATTCTTTATCGCGTGTGACGCCCATTACATTGAACCGCTTTGCAAAAGAAACACCCGTAGCACCATCGGTGTAGATCATGTTATAGGTAGAACGTTCATCGTTCTTGTGAAAGATAGCTGCATACAAAATATCTTTCCCGATGTATACTTTGTCGTCGACCTTCACCACTTTCATGATACCTTGTTTGGTGAACACGATGATATCATCCAAATCAGAACATTCAGTTACAAATTCATCTTTTTTCAGACTGGTTCCAATGAAACCCTCGGCCCTGTTCATGTACAAACGTACGTTGGCAATGGCTACCTGACGGGCTTGGATAACATCGAATAGTTTTATTTCTGTTTTTCGTTGTTTGTCTCTTCCAAACTTATCTTTTAATCCTTCGAAATAAGTAATAGCATATTCAGTAAGATTATTCAAATCGTGTTTCACTTGCTTCATCTCAGCCTCAAGTGATTTTATTTGGGCGTTCAATTCATCGATGTCTAACTTATAAATGCGCCTGACGGGCTTTTCAGTAAGTTTTACAACATCGTCGCGGGTAACTTCCTTCTTTAAATTCTTTTTATACGGATCGAATGCTTTCAATATAGAGTGCACTACCTTCTCCCAGTCTTCGTGTTTCTTTTCTAATTCCTTGTAGATTTTTTCTTCAAAGAATATTTTTTCCAAAGAGGTAAAGTGCCATTTTTCTTGCAATTCTGACAATCGAATCTCCAATTCCTTTTTAAGTAATTCCTTGGTGTAATCGGTTGAATGTTGCAGAAGAGCAGTAACTGAACCAAATATTGGTTTGTGATCAATGATCACGCATGAATTTGGCGCTATGCTTACTTCACAATCGGTGAACGCATATAGCGCATCAATGGTTATATCGGATGAAATACCTGCAGCCAGTTCAATTACTACTTCAACATCGGCTGCTGTATTGTCGGTTACTTTCTTGATTTTAATTTTACCTTGATCGTTTGCCTTCACAATAGACTCCATTAATTGGGTAGTAGTAACCCCGTAAGGAACGTCTTTGATAACAATACTTTTTTTATCGAGTTCCTGGATATGAGCACGGCAGCGGATTCTACCGCCTTTTTTACCATCGTTGTAATTACTTACATCGATCATGCCCCCCGTTTGAAAATCAGGATAGAGTTCAAACTTTTTTCCTTTTAGGTATTTGATGGAAGCATCTATCAACTCGATAAAATTGTGAGGAAGAATTTTTGTCGACAATCCAACCGCAATGCCCTCTGCCCCTTGTGCAAGAAGCAAGGGAAATTTCATCGGAAGATTGATAGGCTCTTTTTTTCTTCCATCGTAACTCAATTGCCATTCGGTTGTTTTACCATTGAATGCAACTTCCAATGCGAATTTGCTCAAACGCGCTTCTATGTAACGGGCTGCCGCTGCGTCGTCACCCGTTCTTACATCTCCCCAGTTACCTTGTGTATCAATCAGCAAATCTTTTTGTCCTAAATTAACCAGTGCATCTTGGATACTTGCATCTCCGTGTGGATGGTATTGCATGGTTTGACCGATGATGTTGGCAGCTTTGTTCAATCTGCCATCATCCATTTCCTTCATAGAATGAAGGATCCTACGTTGTACTGGCTTCAAACCATCATTTACTTCCGGTACAGCTCTTTCCAATATTACATAGGAAGCATAGTCGAGGAACCAGCTTTTGTATTGACTGGTAACGCCACCTTCTTGGTCAAATTCAGTTATGGATTTTGTTTTTGCCATTTTTATTCAGCAGTTTCTACAGCAGTTTTTTTCTTTATTTCAAAATCTTTCATTCCCGCAACCTTACCACTCAGTTCATATTTCTCGTTGTTCAATGTCAATGTCTTCAACCGCCAAAGCAAAAAAGCATCTCAGGTTGTTTCTTTGTTCTTTGAGAGAAACGAATGAATGATTTTTGATGCTTTCTGTGCATCCGGCATAATAAACCTGGAAAGATCATGATCGTAGAAATTAACATCGCGGTGCACTATTTTCTTACCTCCTTCCAATAGCCTAACCATGGATCCATGCGAACATATTTTGCTCCATTCGTCTGCATCCACTTCAAATTCGCTGGTTGTTACAGGCCTTGCCAACTTCTTTGCTTTGATGAACTCTTTTGGAGGAATGTGACTCAACCATTCGGGATAGAAAATATTTCCTTTTTCGTTGATGAAAGGCAAATTATTCAAATACAATATTTGAATACGACCCTGAAAGGCAGCCAATTGACTTACCATCCAGAAGTATCCACATACATCGTGCTTATTTTGTGCAGCCCAAATCCATACCTCCTCTGCTTCGTCATTGGTGAGTGATTCGATGATTTCGATCATCACTTGCTCATCGTTTACTTTGCCTTCTTCGACTGCTCCCTGGTAATCTCCGCCTTCCAATACCGTTTTCCACCATGCTTTTCTTTCCTCAGCTCCCTCTGGTGTAAAGAGATTGTTCAACGGACCAACTGCATAATCGTCTCTGATAACCTTGATAACACCTGCTAGTGATTCATCCAACTCAATGGCCTTGGTAAGCACTTCTACATCCGGTTCATTAAAAACAACGTGAATCATACTTTTTAAATTGATTGTTCAACAGCATCGAGTTCTATGCGCAAGTTGGAAACAATAAAATCTTGCCTCTCTTGCGTATTCTTTCCCATATAATATTCCAACAACTGTTGGATATGAATTTGATTTTCCAAAATGACGGGAGTCTTCTTCATATCGGCGCCAATAAATTTTTTAAATTCATCCGGCGAAATTTCACCCAAGCCCTTGAAACGGGTGATCTCCGGTTTGCTTCCAATTTTTTTGATTGCCGCTTGTTTCTCCGTCTCTGAGTAACAATACATTGTCTCCTGCTTGTTTCTCACTCTGAACAATGGAGTTTCTAGAATATATACATGTCCGTCTCTCACGAGATCAGGAAAAAACTGCAGGAAAAAAGTCATCAACAACAAACGTATGTGCATTCCATCCACATCCGCATCGGTGGCAATGATGATGTTGTTATAACGCAGATCATCCATACCATCCTCAATATTCAGAGCGTGTTGCAACAAATTGAATTCCTCGTTTTCGTACACCACTTTCTTCGTGAGTCCAAATGAATTGAGCGGCTTACCTCTCAAGCTAAACACCGCTTGGGTTTCTACATCTCTTGATTTCGTAATAGAACCACTTGCAGAATCGCCCTCTGTTATGAAAATGGTGCTTTGAAATTGCTTTGCGATGAA
>JAURIR010000007.1 GCA_030832645.1 Chitinophagales bacterium
TAAATGGTTTGGTGATGTAGTCATCTGCTCCCATCTCCATCCCCTTCCTGAAATCAAGCCGCTCCGATTTGGCAGTCAGGAAAATAAAAGGGATTTCTCTGAGCGCTTCGCTTTTATTCAACATGTGCAAGACCCCATAGCCGTCGAGTACCGGCATCATGATATCACATACAATTATATCTGGCTTTTCGGCCAACGCTTTTTCAATGCCTTCTTTTCCATTTTCGGCAGTGACTACTCTATAGTTTGCGAGCTCCAGTATTTCTGCAGTATTCTCTCGTATCTCTGCATTGTCTTCAATCAATAAAACGGTGTTCATAAGGTAAATTTTAATGTAAATGTTGTTCCCTCGTTCAAAGCACTTTCTACTTCAATGGTTCCACCCATCAATTCCACGTATTTGGACACAATGTGTAAACCCAGGCCTGTTCCTTGTATGTTGGTGACATTTTTGCCCCTGAAGAATCGTTCAAATAAGTGTTTGTGATCTTCCTCTGCTATTCCCAAACCTTTGTCCTTGATCTGAATGGTCAATACACCCCTGTCATCCACTTCGCTTTCCGCCACAATCGGATCTCCGTCGGAAGAAAATTTGATCGCATTTGAAATCAGATTGATTAAAATATTTCTGAGTAGAGATAAATCCATTTTTACGTGTACCCCTCCACTATGACTGTAATAGATTTCCTGATTATTTTTTAAAATGGGTTGTATTTCATGAATGATCAACTGAATCTGATCTCGCAGGTTGAATTCCGAAATATGCTGCTGAATTTTACCTTCCTCAATTTTCCCCAGCGATAAAAATTCGTTCAGAATATCGGTCATATTATTTACCGAGGAACGTATGCGCACAATATGCTTATCTCGTTTATCCTGCTCCTCGGTAAGAGAGTATTTTGCAATCAGGGAAATAGAAGAAAGGATTGTACTCAATGGCGTACGAAATTCATGAGAGGCCATGGATACGAAACGCGATTTTAAATCACTCAATTCTCTTTCCTTGCTCAATGCATTGGAGAGCTCCCGAGTACGCTGCTCTACTTTTAATTCCAACTCTTCGTTCAGCTTTTCAATTTTTCTATTCACTGCTTCCAACTCTTCTTTTTGAGCCAATAAAATATTCTCGCTTTCAATGCGCTTGGTAATATCGATCACAAATGCAATCACAAACTGCTCCTCTTCTACTTTATAATACCCCAAACTGATTTCTACCGGAAATTCATGTCCATTTTTTTTCTTTGCAATTAGCTGCAGCCCTTTGCCCATTGGCCTGTTGGCCGGATCTTTTTCGTATCGATAGCGGTGCTCCTCGTGACGCGCTCGAAAACGCTCTGGCATTAAATCTTCCACGTTTATCTTGTTCAGCTCCTCGGCAGAATAGGCAAATAATTCTGTTGCTTGCTGATTTGCCAAAATCACATTTCCTTTTTTATTAACCAATAAAATTGGGAGTGTGGCAAACTGAAATAGCGCCTCAAATTTTTTTACTTCTTTGTACAAGTTGGCGGAAAATATCCGCTGTGTATCAATATCAATGATTCGCTGCAAATAGAAGTCTTGCCCATCATAGGCAAATTTTCCAATGTCCAGTCTTCCTAGAAATAGTTGATTACTTTTTTTCTTTAATAACACTTCCTCCGTCCAGTTGCCATGACGTTTGATATTATCCATCATAAGAGCAGACAAATGCTCTTCGATAGGATGTTCACGCGGACACAAAAAATTATAATTGTCCTTAAAATCATTTCGGTTGCTGTACCCGAATATTTTTGAAAATGAATCGTTGAAGTATAAAAGATTCTTCGCACTGTCATCCCAAACAGCAATGAATTCATCTGAAAACGCAGACCATGCCTTCAACATGGATGCATCAAATGATTTTGCCATAACTTCTGGTTGCACAATCATTTGTTCAAGGTACCAAATGCAACATTTTTACAAATGTCTTTACTGATATCTTCAATAAAAAAATACTCTTTTATATAAAGTGAAGATGCAAATAAATTATTGAGCGCGGTTGCTCATGAATTCTTCCAACAAAGGGAATGCAATTTTAAACCAAACCGTATATTTTTCTGGATAGCGCTCGATGTGATTTTTTAAATACCCCATGTCCAAATAAGCATAATCTGCTACTTCATCAGAATCCGGATTCAATCTACTTGTACAAGTTCCTATAAATACATGATCGAACTCGTGCTCCGTCAGTCCATTGTCCAATGCGGCTTTATAAACAAACGAAAACGCTTCGTTCAATTCTACTTCCACACCTAACTCTTCGTAGGTCCTTCTTTTTGCTGCTACTAAATTATCTTCTCCAGGAAAAGGGTGACTGCAACAGGCATTGGTCCACAATCCACCACTGTGGTATTTTTTCATAGACCTTCGTTGCAGCAACATCTCTCCCGCTTCATTGAAAAGAAATACACTGAATGCCCTGTGCAACATCGCTTTTTGATGTGCCTCCATTTTTTCCATGGTGCCAGTGGCTTCGTCTTTCTCGTTTACCAAAACGACATGAGAAGTAATGTCGATCACAGAAATGATTAAGAGTGAGTGGAATGTAAAGCAGTCATGAAATCTTTGCTCAATGGACTTACGCCCGGATCAAAATATCCGATCAAATTTCCATTTTCGTCGATGATATATTTTGAAAAGTTCCAAACAGGATCTTGTTGGTTCCATCCATTTTTAGTTGGATTCGATAACCATTGAAACACCGGATGCTGTGTAGCTCCTTTTACAACGACCGATTTGGAAGCCAACGGAAATTCTACGCCGTAATTCTTTTTACAAAATGCTTCAATGTCTTTATTGCTTCCCTTCTCCTGTTGTTTAAAATCGTTCGCAGGAAATCCAACAATTACTATATTATCTTTTTCCTGTGCATATAATTTTTGGAGCTCCTCGTATTGTGCTGTATAGCCACAGTCACTCGCTGTATTAACAATTACAAGCTTCTTACCTGTAAAATTTTTCAACGCAATAGTACTGCCATCAATTGCTTCGAAAGAATAATCGTATATCGATGCAGGAGCTTTTACATATGTGTCTGGTAGCTTGACCTTGCTATTGACACCAAAAAATCTGGTAATTTTTGTCAATGCAGGATAAAAGGATTTTAGCATTTTCTGTCTAGAACTCATATCGGCTTGAATTTTTGTGGAGGAGCAAGAGCATCCTATGATGAAAAGAAAAAGACACGCTACTGTACCGCTGCGAAATGTTTGAACTGTTTTCATGCAATCAGGTGAATTTGAATATTTTTTTTATCAAACCGGTTTTCCCTTTGAAAGGGGCATACCATACTGGCACGTCGAACCACGACTTGGAAACCAATACAGACTTGGGACGCGTGAAATTATCAAATCCGAATTTTCCATGGTACTGTCCTGTTCCACTCGGACCCACACCACCAAAAGGAAGATGAGGATTGCCAATATGAATCAACCCATTGTTGATACTGCATCCCCCAAATCTCACCCGCTGAATATAGAGGTCTTGTATCTTTTTATCATCCGCAAAGAGATACAAAGCAAGTGGGAAAGGATTTTTATCAATCCACTGCATTACTTCTTCGTGATCATTGTATTCAATAATTGGGAGAATCGGACCAAAAATTTCTTCCTGCATGACAGCATCGTGCAAGGAAGGGTGTTCAATAATTGTAGGCTCAATGAATAAGTCGCTTTCATCGGATTTTCCACCGCTCACAATACGCGCATCTTTTAAATAGCTGACTAATTTTCTGAATCGTTTTTGATTGATGATACGCCCAAAATCTTCACTCGCCTGTATATTCTCGCCAAACATTTTACGAATCTGAAAAGTTATCTTCTCGATCAATGCATCTTTAACGGAAGCATGCACCAATACATAGTCTGGTGCAATACAGGTTTGACCTGCATTGATCATCTTACTCCAAACAATTTTTTTAGCAGTATAGTCCAGGCGTGCGGATGAATCCACAATGGTTGGACTCTTCCCGCCCAATTCAAGTGTAACAGGAATTAGTTTTTTGGAAGCCATCTCCATAATTTTCTGACCAACGAAAGTGCTTCCTGTAAAGAAAATATGATCAAATCGTACCAATGAAACCAAAGAAGGAATAATTTCTGCACCAATACCTTGCACCACTTGAATGTACTGTTGATCGAAAGTACTATGCAATATCTTCTCCACTAAAACTGCAGTATGAGCTGCCTCCTCTGATGGTTTGATGAATACTGTATTGCCACCTGCAATGGCACAAATCAATGGACCAAAAACCAATTGAAAAGGATAATTCCATGGTGCAATGATCAGCACAGTACCCAATGGATCTCTATAAATCTTACTGGTCGAGGGAAAAAACATCAAGGGAGTGGGAACACTTTGTGGTCGTGACCAATCTTCCAGATGGCGAATGGTCAAATCAATCTCTTTGAGAACGATGCCTACCTCTGTTCCGAATGATTCGAAACTGGATTTTTTCAAATCGAGGTAAAGTGCCCTTTCAATCTCTGATTCGTATTGCTTAACAGCCGACTTTAATTTTTTAAGTGCGTTGATACGGAATTTCACATCCCTGGTAACACCGCTCTTAAAAAAATCAACCTGTTTTTGAAATGCCTCTTTGAGGTCGTTTTCTGCAATTGAGGTATCTAAACTTACTGGTGGATGAAGTGTCTGTTCCATAGTATTTAAAACAATCCACCAGTAAGTTAGTTCAAATTATAATTTAATGACCATTCCAATATTGATCAAATAATCTGCAAAGGCAGCATCGCCCTTGAAGTAAACACCTGTTTTTTGAGTCCTGATCTTGTCTGGAACACTTTGCGTCCTGTTTCGCTCAACTGCAAAAGGCAGGTTGAGAAAATAAGTTACTTTCTTACTCTCCAAGCTAACCCCGGGCTCGACAGATACCACATACCCTGGTCTTCTGAATCCATTGCTTTCTCCAATGAAATCTTTAGCAGGAAGTCCTTCTTTCCTCATTCCAAGGCTGGCAGTAAATTTCCCTTTCATATAGTTGAAACCCGCACGGTACATGTACTGATCTGGCACACTCATCACATTACTTCCATAACTGATACTTGCAGCAGTTGGAATTCCACCGCGTGCAGTTGAAATTCCATTTTGCTCACGAGGATTCGATAAGTAAAAGAAATTTCCATAGATCGAAAGCTCCGATGTAAATGCATAGTATCCATTCAATTCCAATGTAATGCCTGTTCCACCATCACCCAATTGGATGGATTGATCTACGGGACCAAGTGTTTTTATGGTATCATTTTTAAAGAAATAATCCTGGTAGTTGTAATCGCCCGTTGGAAGCTTGATACCGAGACCTGCCTGCACATTCCATTTACGTGATTTTGCAGGATCCATTATCCAATAATACAAGGCAGCCCTTGCATCACCAACTCCAAAAGAGTGTGTACTTCTTCTGGCTGAGGGTCCACCTGTATTTCCCCCATGTTCATACATAGATGAGCGAGCATTTGAAATGACAGGAAGATTGAAACCAATACTCGTACGTCTGTTGAAACGTTTTTGAAAAAAGAAGTCAGTACTAAAATTGTGGTTGATTACTTCTGTTCCGTTTTCCACTCTTTCTTTTTGTTCTACTGTTCCCACAAAATGTTTGTACGATTTAAAATAACGGTTGTTCAGCGTGAATGTCCATCCCGTTGAATCTTGTTTTTCCTCCGCATGTGTTGCACAGGAAAAAGCTCCCAACCCTCTGATGGCTACACAACCCTGAGCATTTGATTTATAAAACGAAACGAATAAAAATGCAGTGAGTATAATTGATTTTTTCATCTGATTAATTTTTTAATAAACGAGTTACAATGATTCCACCCAATCTCTTTCCTGCAGCATTGCCCGAATCGAGATCGAAGCGATAATGAATGCCCCCGTACAATCGAGAGATGCTGGCTTCCTGTGCCGCTTCACGAAATGATTTTATTTCGCGGTTGGCAATACCAAACTCCAACAAAGAAGTGTCTGTGAAAGATAATCTCTCGCCATAAAAAGCAGTCATCACTTCTGCAGCTGCTGCAGAGATAGTAGAATGTCCGCTAGTATAAGACGGGAAAGGCGGAGTTTGAATATAAGGGCGCCAATCTGCTGAAATATGTGCATTGATGATCGTTTCCGGACGCACATAATTACTTCGGTATTTTTCATCCCAACAACTGATGAACCCATCAAATAATGCGATGGCTGTGTGTGCATAGGCGGAGACAGTCTTGGCAAAATCTGCGTTTGCATTTTTTGAAGCAATCCCCACAATATTCATCCAATGCCCCGACGGAGAAAATTTCTTCGTTGCAAACATCACATGTCCTGTTACGTTCATCTTGAAAGGATTATCGTCCCAAAAATCAGCAATATGCTTTTGCTCATCGCTGAGATGATCTACTGTATTTTTCACCTCCATCATCGATTGGAAGTAGCTGCTGTTTTTATCCATACTAAAAACAGGTGGTCTGCCTGGCTTGCATTGAGAAGCAGAGTCCAATACAAATGGACGAATCTCTCTCCAATGCGGTTCGAGTCCTGATGCATACATAGGCGGCGTAGGTACCCAACGGCCAGTTGAATCATTCACCGAATAGCGAGAGGCTCCTCTTGTTGCAGCATAGCTGTCTCCTTTACTCCATTTTAATATGGCGGATGAAATAGAATCCGCAAAAACAGCACTCGCTTGTATGATTGAGTTGGGAACATCTAAACTATCTGCATCATGCAACACTTGATCGTATTGCTTCATCATACTTCCCTCGGGAAAAGTAACTGCATTGCCTACTTTTATAAAAGCCAATAGTGCAGACAAGGAGAAATCTATTTTTCCTGGATCTGCAGGTATTGGCATCACCGGCATGTGTTTGATTCTTCCTGCAAGAGATGGATAGGTAGTATCCCCCGCCGCTATACATTCATACGCCGCAATAGTAGCATACGCATAATTGCGAGAGGCAATCATCGGAGGAAAGTTGTTTTCCAACACGATATCATTCAACTGCTTTACTGTTTTACTGTAAAGCAATGGGTCTTTAAAAAGTGAACGATACTCGGTTGTTTTTTGGTTGCACGATATGGCCAAAGCACATAGCAGTGCATATACTAAGATTCGCATAAAATATTTTTATGAAATAAAAAGTGTAATGATTATTACACTGCAAATGCAGGCGGCTTATCGAGAGCGGTAAGATGACCCATTAATAAATTAGAAGAGGCGTCTATGCCTTGAAGAACTGCGTTGAAGTTGATCACAGCTATTTCCAAGCTGTTTGTATCTTGATCAAAATCACTGATAGTAAATTTGATCGTTTTTGATTCAGGAGATTTGGAGGCAGGGCTTTCCTTGGAAGATTCTTGTTGCAAATCGTTGACCAACGAGAAAAATGTTTCGCGGGCATTATGAATTTGCGTTTTTTCTGTGTTGGGAATACAGAGGAAGGTCATCGTATCGTTTACCAATTTTCTCTTTACATAATTATAGTGCACTCCTTCCAATACAATTTCTCCATCTACCCTTTCGTAGTCCGTCCAGTTTTGGTTGTAGGGTAGCTCAATGGGAACCTTTATTTCGATCAAGTGTTGATCGTCGTATGCTTGTTGGTCGATTTTTGCCATCAACCTAGACGAAGACTGATTTTCAAAATGATTGAACAATAGCTGGTAACCACCCATGTTGAACAGGTGTAAAAGCAGCAAGGATATAGCCAGCGTATATTTCACAGCGCAAATATAGGTGGAATCGGAATTATGAGGCAGCAATCATGCTGATTTCCACATTCACTCCCTTGGGGAGGCCCTTTACTGCAACCGTTTCACGGGCCGGATATTCGCTTTGAAAAAACTTTGCATACACCTCATTTACAGTCGAAAAATGAGACATATCCGACAGAAAAATTGTAGTCTTTACTACATGGGAAAAAGTCATCCCTGCCTCAATAAGAATGGCATCGAGGTTTTTCATCACTTGCTCGGTTTCCTCTGTGATAGTTGTTGCCTCCATTTCACCGTTGGAGGGATTGATAGCGATTTGTCCGGATATAAATAAAAATCCATTGGCCATAACAGACTGATTATAAGGACCAATAGGAGCGGGCGCAAGTGGAGTATTGATGATTTTCTTTGACATGATTCTACTTTTCACGAAGATAATTGCTTTCTACCAACCTATTTTTGCATGAGTATGTCACAACCCTTTCTGCTGCATATCAATACCGCCATGAACGAAGCCTATGTTGCTTTATCCAGAGGAAACGAACTGATAGGCTCATTGGATAATGACAATCCCTTTGATCATGCAGCATTTGTACAACCCGCTATCAAAGCATTGTACGAGGAAAAAGGTATTGCATTCAAAGACATAAAGGCCGTATCCGTCGTCAATGGCCCAGGATCGTACACAGGACTGAGGGTGGGATTGGCCGCAGCAAAAGGAATTTGCTACGCAATGAATATTCCATTGATTTGTCTTCATTCACTGGATTGGATGGCATTGAGTGCAAAAGGGATGGATGTTGATTTGATTTGTCCGATGATAGACGCGAGACGTATGGAAGTATTTACTGCTGTATATGATACCTCTTTTACCTATATCATCGAGCCTACTGCAATGGTATTGGATAGAAATAGCTTTCAGGAACTACTAGAAAAACATCGAGTAGCTTTTCTCGGAAACGGTGCTGTTAAATGGAAGGCATTGATGGAGGCAGAGGACATGGTAATACTTGAAAAAGCAGGAACAACTTTAGACCAAATACAGATGGCATATAATAGATGGGAGTTCAAAAAATTTGATGAGCTTGCTTATACTGAACCGTTTTACGTGAAAGAATTCTATAGTCCTGCATTTATTACGAAAAAACAATAAATTGCAATTGAAAACCAACCAACCTACCCAAAACACCCCTTATGTCAGATTTCCTAAGAGAGGAGAACGATGCTACAACTACGTCGTCTCTAAAAACCAATCATTTGAAATCCGCTGCCCCTTCCCTGAATCATTTGAATATTAAAAAAGCAGGATTAATTCTTCGAGCCATCAATCATAAACTCAGGCAAGAAATTGTTCAATTCATTGATGGAAAAGGCCAAGTAACTGTTACAGAAATCTTTGTTGAAATGCGCATGGAACAATCCGTTGCGAGTCAACACCTTGCAATTCTTCGAAGAGCAGGCATCGTCAAAACAAAAAGAGAAGGCAAGTTCATGTACTACAGTCTTCATTTTGAAAGACTGGAACTACTCAACCAAATGGTTACAGATCTACTGAAGTAATTCGGAGCTTTTCGTATTCGGGTTTGTACGCGTGTTTCCACCTGCGATGACTCCACAAATAATTATCGGGTCTCTCGCGAATACATTTTTCCATGAATTGAATGTAGCGAAGTGTAAGTTCGCCCGGTTTCATCGTTGCGGGATCATCTGTAATTGGAAAAACAGTACAGGTATATACTCCGCGTTTTACTTTGATGAAATTCATGAATACTACTTGGTGATCGTGCTTGACAGCAGCCTTCTCCGGACCTGTTACAAATGGGGTCGGTCTCCCAAAAAAGTCGGCCCACCAAGCTTTTGCAGGATCGCCAGGATTCTGATCTGCGACCAATGCAATGATATATTGTTGAAATTGATGCGGAAAAAAATTTCGTTTAAAGTCATTGGCAGGAATCAAAATGGTTCCATACCGCGTTCGTATTTTTCTGAAAATACGTTCGAAGGTGTTGTTTTTCAGGGGCTGATAAACACCCAGCAACGGCATATAATTTCTTTTCGAAAATCCAAGATTCAAGACTTCCCAATTGAAGCTATGCATTGCATGTAGCTGAATTTTTTTATTTGTTTGCGAGAAATATTTCTCGAGTTCATCGTCAAATACAAACATCTCATCAATCAATTGTTCACTTGCGCTCAGCAGTTTAAAAGTTTCCATCAAAGAATCTGCAAGATTTCTATAGAATTTCTTTGCAATGATTTTCTTTTCATGCAACGTTTTTTCAGGAAAGGCGATGGAAAGATTTTCAAAGACAACACTCCTCCGGTATTGAAGAATAGTGTAAAGAAAAAAACTTAGTACATCGCTTAAAACATACAATACTTTCAAGGGTAAAAGCGAAAGAAGATATAAAAGTCCAGCTATGACTTTATATTTCATAACAATTGATCGATGGTATTTTTTAACACTGCTATTCCTTCTCCTTTGGTGGCAGATGTAGCACAAATTGGTGCACTATTTTTTCTTGACTTCACGGCATTGGTGAGTTGTGAAAGAAATAAATTGGATCCGGGTCGGTCCATTTTATTTACCACAAAAAGATCAGCCACTTCCACCACACCAGATTTCATCAATTGGATTTCATCGCCCGCTTCTGGTACCAATACCATAACAGTTGTATCTGCATGTCGTATGATTTCAATTTCTGATTGTCCTACGCCAACTGTTTCAATTAAAATCATATCAAATGGACAAGTTTGAAGAAAGTTTTTTATACGATCAATGGAAGGATGCAATCCACCCATCGCGCCTCTGCTCGATAACGAACGAATAAAAACATGATCGTGATTGAACCAGCGACTCATGCGAATGCGATCCCCCAAGATAGCTCCCTGGTGCAGAACGGAAGATGGATCTACACACAAAACTGCAATATGTTTATTTTCCTTCACGTACTCTCCAATCAATGCGTCTACCAGAGTGCTTTTCCCTGCACCAGGCGGGCCCGTAATACCTATGACGGGTATTTTTTTACCAGTGGCAGCACCAAATTCAACCTCGGATTGATTTTCAATCAATGAAATCATTCTTGCGATGCTTTTCTTGTCGCCCTGCTGTGCATGTAGTAGAATCGAATCCATTGTTTACAAAGCATAAAATTATCGCAATAACGCGACAATTAAATTGAGCGATTCAACAACTTTACCCCACCTTTGTAAAAAGAGTGTGTATGAAAACCCTCTGTGTTGATTTTGGCAACACAAGAATGAAGGCAGCAATTTTTGAAGACGGTCGTATTCTTCAAACGCTTGTACTGGAGAAGGATGGGCTGGATCAAATCACTCATTTGCTCAAGGAATTCAAGCCTTCAAAATCTATTTTATCCTCCGTCATTCATCACGACAAAAAAATTGAAGACCTTTTATCTGCCAACACAGCATTTCACTTGCTCGATCATCAATCGAAACTCAATTTTTCGCTGGCAGTAGGAAAACCAGCAACTGTTGGAGCCGATCGCTTGGCATTGGCAGCTGCTGCAGTTCATTTTTTCCCGCAGAAGAACAACTTAGTGATTGGATTGGGTAGCTGCATAACTTATAATTTCATTCACCAATCAGCAGTTTTTGTAGGGGGAAGTATTTCTCCAGGACTCGAAATGAGGTTGAAATCACTCAACGATTATACTGCCCTTTTGCCACTGGTGGAGAAGAAATGGGATTTCCCATTGATCGGGTACGACACCACCACCAACATACTCAGTGGAGTTATTTTGGGCATGGTAAAAGAAATGGAGGGAATTGTTGCTGCTTATGAAGAAAAATACAGCAACTTTAACGTGGTTTTAACCGGGGGTGATTGCACCTATTTTGAAAGGCTTCTCAAAAATAAGATATTTGCAGACCCTGACTTATTATATAAAGGATTGTATGCGATCAGTGAGACCAATAACTAATTGTTTTTCAGTAATTTTTATCATAATGATTTCGTTCATGTCGAAAGGCATGGCGCAAGAAAATTCCCCCTATTCCAGATACGGTTTGGGCGACCTCACCCCTTCACAAAATAACCTCAACAGGGCAATGGGTGGATTGAGTGCAGCGTATAGCAATATTCAGTCTGTGAATTTCACCAACCCGGCCTCCTATGCATTTTTAAAAATCACTTCTTACGATATTGGATTGGATTATTCTTCAAGAACCTTGAGAACAATCAACCCACCCAAAAGCTTTACTTCCTCTTACCTCATCCCCTCTTACTTTCAATTGGGCTTACCGCTATCGAAGAAAAACAATTGGGGTATGAACATCGGCCTCCGTCCTATCAGTCGTATCAATTACGACATTGCCATTCGAACAAGAACGCCCATCGACAGTGTTCGTTACGGATATGTAGGAAACGGTGGATCTTACCAGGCTTATACAGGCATGGGATTTGGAACTAAAAACTTTACTGTAGGATTCAATGTCGGATATATGTTCGGCAACAAAGAATACAATACGAGGGTATCGTTTGTAAGTGATACCATCACATACAAAATGTCAAACTCAACCGATACTACTCGATTTGGCGGTATTTTTTATAATGCAGGTTTTCAGTACAAGTTCAATATATCTAAAACCACCTCTGTTAAACTGGGTGCGTTTTCCAATTTCAAAACAGAACTATCAGCAATCAGAAATATCTCCAGAGAAACAATTAATTTCTCCACCACAAACGGTGTACAAACAATTGATAGCGTATACCATGGAACCGACGAAAAAGGAACCATTATCTATCCAGCTTCATGGGGCGCAGGGTTTTCAATTGATCGCGAAAATAGTTGGATGATTGGTGCAGAGTTCAATAAAGCAAAATGGAACGATTACCGGTATTATGGAAAGACTGATTTCATGTCTAATACCTGGACAATGAGATTGGGAGGCCAATTTGTACCCAACTACAAAGGAGAAGGATATTGGTCGAAAGTTGCCTACAGACTTGGCTTCTCGTTTGGACCAGAAAATATTAAACTAAATAATACTGTTCGACAAAAAACGTTCAGTTTTGGAACAGGTCTTCCCGTTAGAAGAAATGTATACACCAATCAATATACAGTTATCAATACTGCATTCGAATTGAGCTACAGGGGAAATAAAACAAATGATCTGAAAGAAAGTATTTTTAGAATCTCCTTGGGCTTGAATCTGGGCGACATCTGGTTCAATAAACCGAAATACCAATAAACTTTTTTTCTGTGAGGCGATATTGCTTGTTGCTGCTGCTATCCACTGCATGGATGATGGGCTGTGAAAACGACGAGCAAAAAGTTAATGCTTTTTTCCAGAAAAAACTGGGTGTAGACGAGGCAGATACCATTGAAAGCTATATCAGCCAAGCAGGACAATTGAAGGCAAAGCTGACTGCACCTGTGTTTCAGAGATTTCAAGATTCTACTTCCCGCATTGTTCTTCCGCGAACACTGCACGTAGATTTTTACGATTCATTAAAAAATGTCGAAAGCAAGATGGATGCCTTGGAGGCCTATTATTATGAAAATAAAAATATGGTCTATTTAAAAGATAGTGTACGCGTGTACAATTCTAAAGGCGATACATTGTTTTGTAAAGAACTGACATGGGACCAAAGTCTTGGTAAATTTTTTACCGATAAATTTGTGAGTATTCATACGGCAGACATGATCATGTACGGTGAAGGCTTGTCTGCTCCACAAGATTTCAAGACATTTGAAATCTATAAAATCACCAACAGCGAGATACGGATCAATCAGTAAACAAATCGTTGTATAACCTTGCTCCGGGTACTACCGAATAATGAGAAAGATCGGTAACACCTTCGTCATTCAACACATTTTCATCAATAAAGAAATTACCTGTACACTGTGTTGCGGCTTTTTGAAAAATATAATAAGCTGCGTCTGCAATGATTTCAGGTTTTCTGCTCATGTTCATCAATGCTTCGCCGCCCAATAAATTTTGCACTGCTGCCGTAGCAATAGTTGTTTTAGGCCATAGTGCATTTGCAGCTATCTGGTATTTTTTCAACTCTTCCGACAATCCCATCATGATCATACTCATGTTGTACTTGCTGATGGTATATGCCACATGATTACCAAACCATTTGGGATTCATATTGAGAGGAGGAGAGAGAAATAACATGTGCGGATTCTTTCCTTTTTTCAAATGAGGAATGCAATGTTTGGAAACCAAAAAGGTTCCTCTCACGTTGATGTCGTGCATCAAATCAAATTTTTTTGCGTCGGTCTGTTCGGTGGTGGTGAGGGAAATAGCTGAAGCATTGTTCACAAGAATATCTATTCCGCCAAATGTTGCAACTGCTTTGTTGACTGCCTCTATTATTTGTTCTTCAAACCGTATATCGCATTGAACTGCCAGTGCTTTGCCGCCAGCTTTTTCTACTTCCGCTGCTGCAGTGTAAATAGTACCGCCAAGTTTAGGATTCTCCTCTACTGATTTGGCAGCAATAACAATATTTGCCCCTTCGGATCCAAGTTTAAGAGCAATGGCCTTACCAATACCTCTGGTTGCACCCGTTATAAAAACTGTTTTATTTTGATAATGCATGATTCTTATTTGATTGACGTGATATCGTCTATTACATAAACTCCTCGTCCATAGGTAGCAATGACCAAATTTTTATCGCGCGGATGGATGAATAAATCTTGCACCGACACCGTTGCTGGAAGATTGCACTGAAGCGACTTCCACGAGAGTCCACCGTTATTGCTTACATAGATTCCCATGTCTGTTCCACAATACAATAAAGAAGGATTTTGCAAATCTTCTCTGATCACATTTACAGGTGATGAGGGTAAATTTCCTGCAATGCTCTTCCAGGTAGTTCCATTGTCGTCGGACATATATACATATGCTTTGTCATCATCCTCCCTTCTATTACTCAGGGTTAAATAGACGCGATTCTTTTTGAATTTTGATGCAACCAACCTTGATACATGTGCATTTTGCGGAATATTTTTCATGATCAAAGTGAACGACTCTCCCTCTGATTTTCTCACCCACACTCGACCATCATCGGTTCCGGCATAGAGCAACCCCTTTTGCAAAGGAGATTCATCGATCGCAGTGATGGCTTGGTGATTGATCGCATAGGGAGTTCTTCCCATGCGTGATTTGTCGTTGTACGAAAGATCTTCGCTGATTCGTTTCCAAGTAGATCCGCCATCTTTCGATTCAAATAAATATTGAAACCCATGGTAAATAGTTTTGTTATCGTGCGGAGATAACATGGTATATGCCAACCATTCTCCACGATGCACTTCTTCGTCTGCAGCTTTTTGCGGAAAGACATCCTTCGATCGAACGGAGTCCGGATTTTCTTTCTTGCCCCATTCTGTGCGGGGCATTCTCAAATCACTTCTTTGCAGTCTACCGTAAAATGTACTTGCATATACAATATTGGGATCTTTTGGATCTACCGCAGTGATGGTACCCTCTCCACCGGGTGCATCCTGCCAAGCTTTGATTCCAACCGGTTTTGTACCATAGGTATTTTTTATACTGCCCATGAAACTTCCTTCGTCTTGTACAGATCCAATAATATTATAAGGCGAAGACATATCATAGGTGATGTTATAAAATTGAGTAGTGGGTATTTTTCTGAAGAAATTTTTCCATGTTGCTCCGCCATCATAACTCAAGACTACACCTCCATCGTTTCCGTTGATGATGTAATTGCTATTGAGTGGATCAATCCACAATGCATGATTATCGCTATGGCTTGGTTCACTTCCTTTTTGATTGGAGCGCATCACATTGAATGTTTTTCCACCGTCAACTGATTTTGCAAGTGGAACTCCCATGATATAAACAACATCTGGATTGTTCGGATCTACACGAATTTGTCCGAATACCCAACCATACGTTCCTGCAAATCTTTCCAGTTTATCGTCTTCCGTACTTACTTTCTTCCAGGATTCACCTTTGTCCTCGCTTTTATACACTTGCACACCATAAGGAATTACCTGAATGGGTCTTCCGTAAGGATCCAATTCACCTGCTTTCGGATCACGCTTCGGTGTGTGGTTGTCGATATAAGCATATAAAATCGAGGGATTGCTTTTTGAAATAGTCAATCCGATTCTGCCGGTAAATTTTGTTTCTGGCAATCCCTGTGTCAACTTTTTCCAGGATTTTCCACCATCGGTCGTTTTATAAATATAATCTCCGTCTTCAGGAACAGGGTCGCTCCATCTTCTGCGAATACGGTTCCATGTAGAAACGATCAATACTTCCGGATCAGAAGGATCCATCACGATATCCACTACTCCAGTTTTTTCGTCGTTGCCCAATAGCTTTGTCCAGGTCTTCCCGCCATCGGTTGTTTTGTACAAACCTCTATCCTTATTGTAACTCCACTCGTTTCCGCCGGCGGCAACGTAAACTACATTTGGATTGGTAGGATGTATGCGCACGCGTGCAATGGTTCCTGTATTGGTCAATCCAACTGAGCTCCAGGTCTTTCCTCCGTCGATAGATTTGTAAGCTCCCATGCCCGGAAGCGATGCTCTGAAAATATTTGATTCACCGGTTCCAACATACATAATATTTGGACTGGATGATGAAACAGCAAAAGAACCAATCGATAATGTTCCCAATTGATCGGTCAGTGGCTCCCATGTATCACCAGCATTGGATGTTTTCCATAATCCACCTGATGCAAAAGAAGCATAAATGGTACTCTTGTCGCCAGGTACACCTAAAACTTCTGTGCACCTGCCACTGATCAAATCAGGACCAACATTTCTCCACTGTAAATTCTTATAAGGAGAATTGGTTTTTAATAGCTGATGTGCGCGAAAAGCAGACTGACGAAGGGTTCCCTGGGTATCTCGGGTTTGTGCAAAGCCGACAATTGAAGAGATCGTAAAGACCAGCAAGGCGAAAAGACGGGATGAACGAAACATATGAATAGATTTAATTAAAACAGGACGATAAAAATTCATTTGTCCATGTATAAATGTAAGGATTAGCCGTTAAATTGTGTATCTAAAATTCCTCGCATGAAAAGAAGTATTGTGATGGCCGCTCTTTTGATGGCATTCGGCCTCCATCCACTGTTTGCACAAAAGAAAAAACCAATTGTTGCACCGGAAGAAGGGTTGAAGACAACTGTAAATCAAGATATTCAATCAAAGTACGATCAATATAAAAATATCGCACTCCAAATATGGAATCATGCTGAATTGGGTTACAAAGAAGTAAAGAGCTCCGCCTTGTTGCAGGAGACCTTGAAGAAGGAAGGTTTTTCAGTGGAGGCAGGTGTGGCGGAAATACCCACTGCTTTTGTTGCCACTTATGGATCAGGCCAGCCCGTAATTGGAATTTTGGCAGAGTTTGATGCATTACCAGGATTGGCGCAGGAAGCAGTTCCGGAAAAAAAGATCATTGCAGGAAAAGCAGGCGGCCATGGCTGCGGACATCACTTGTTTGGTACCGCTTCTGTAGCAGCAGGAATTGAAATCAAAAAATTGATCGAACAGAAAAAATTCAACGGAACCATCAAAGTATATGGATGTCCTGCAGAAGAAGGTGGATCCGGAAAAGTTTACATGGTGCGTGCCGGATTGTTTAATAATGTTGATGCTGTCATTCATTGGCATCCAGGAAACGAGAACGGCGTAACCATGACGAGTGCATTGGCAAACAGTTCTGCAAAATTTAGATTCTACGGACTCTCTGCCCATGCTGCAGCATCACCGGAAAACGGACGTTCGTCGTTGGATGCAGTTGAATCAATGGACTATATGGTAAACTTAATGAGAGAACATATTCCACAAGAAACCAGGATTCATTACGTGATCACCAGTGGAGGAAAAGCACCGAATGTAGTGCCCGATTATGCGGAGGTATATTATTATGTACGTCATCCAAAACGCGATCAGGTAAAACAAATTTTTGAACGGGTTGTAACGGCAGCCAAGGCGGCTGCTTTGGGTACCGAAACAAAAATGGAATACGAAGTCATCGGCGGTACACACGATCTGTTGCTGAATAGAACTTTGGCAGAAGCCATGCAAAAGAATTTGGAAAATGTAGGAGGAGTAAAGTATACTCCAGAGGAAAAAGCGTTTGCAGAAAAAATACAGAGCTCTTTTACTTTCAAGTTTCCTGCGGTTGAGGAAGCAGAAAAAGTAAAGCCGTTGAAGATAGATTCCGATGCTGGTGGAGGTTCTACCGATGTAGGCGATGTTAGCTATGCAGTTCCTACCGTAGGATTGAGAGCTGCAGCATGGGCGCCCGGTACACCGGCGCACAGCTGGCAAGCAGTTGCATGCGGAGGAACAGAAATAGGTACCAAAGGAATGATGGTAGCTGCAAAGACCATGGCAATGACTGCCATTGATCTTTTCATGAAACCCGTTCTCATTCAACAAGCAAAAGAAGAATTCATCAAACAAAAAGGTGATTATAAGTACGAAGCACTTTTAGGAAATAGAAAACCTGCATTGAATTACAGAGACTGATTTAAAAGAAATCCATGAAAAGAATTACACTGGTTGCATTATTGATTTCAACTATTGCTTTTGGGCAGAAGAAATCGCTCACAGAGAACCAAATGATCAAAGGAGAGCGTATACCAAATCTCATTCAATCATTACCACAAGTAGTGGGTTGGGTAGACGACGAACATGTGTTGATGAGCAAAAGAGAAAACGGCGATACGGCTACCAGTTATTTATTAGTGGATGCAAAGACCGGAAAAATAACCCCTTCCGATAAAAGTGTTCTTACCAAAGAACCCAGTGAGCCGATCAGTATTCTATCCAGAAATAACGATTTGTTTTTACTAGTGGATGGAAAAGAATCCAAGCAACTCACCCAGTCGACAGATCCAGAAATCAACCCCACCCTATCCCCCGATAAAAAATGGGTTGCCTTTACAAGAAAGAACGATTTGTATACAATTGAGCTTTCCTCTGGAAAAGAGAACAGATTGACCAAAGATGGAAGCGATTTGATCTTGAACGGGTATGCAAGTTGGGTATATTTTGAAGAAATATTTGGAAGGCCAAGCAGGTACAGATCTTTTTGGTGGAGCCCCGACAGCAAATCGATTTGCTTCATGCGTATGGACGATACCCATGTTCCACTCTTTCCTATTGTAGGAGAAACAGGACAACACGGATATGTTGAAAACACCCGTTACCCAAAATCAGGTGACAACAATCCTACCGTAAAAGTTGGTATCATCAATACAGAAGGCAGCTCGATGGTATGGGCAGATTTCAATGAAAAAGACGATCAGTATTTTGGAATGCCCTATTGGATGCCCAATGCATCGAGTGTGTTAGTACAATGGATGAACAGAGGTCAGGATACACTCATCATCTATGCAGTCAATCCGATGGATGGAACCAAAAAAGAATTTTACAAAGAAATTCAGAAGACCTGGGTAGAGCTCGACGACATGGGATCAAGAATTCATTTTCTTCCATCCAACAAGGGAATGATTATAAAAAGCGATAAAGACGGATGGGAACAATTGTACTGGCACAATGCAGACGGAAGTTTGAAAAATCAAATCACTTCTGGCCCTAATTGGAGTACCAATATTGAATGGATTGATACATTGAAGAATATTGTATACTTCACTTCCAGACAGCAGAATTCTGTACGTACAGATTTTTACAAAGTGGGAATGGATGGAAAAAATCAAACAAGATTAACCTTCGGTGATTTTACACATAGCATCAACCTGTCACCCAAGGGAAGTTATTTCATAACAAAATATTCCAATGCCACATCACCCGATCAACTTGCGTTGGTTAGCAACAAAGGGAAACTGATTACGGAATTAGGAAGCAGTATGGGCAATGCATTCAATGATTATAGTTTAGCAAAAACAGAAATCATTCGCATTCCATCAGAAGACGGCCTGTTTCAACTTCCAATTCGTATTACATGGCCAATGAATTTTGATCCATCAAAAAAATATCCTGTGATGATCAATATTTATGGTGGTCCGAATGCAGGCACCGTAAGAGATGGTTGGCAATTCAGTCCACTCGCACAGTGGTGGGCACATCAAGGACTCATCCAAGTTTCGATGGACCACAGAGCCAGTGGTCATTTTGGAAAGAATGGCGTGAACTACATGCACAGAAGTTTGGGCAACTGGGAACTGAAAGATTGGATCACCATTGTAAAATGGTTGAGAAACAACGGGGCTGATTCTACAAGAGTTGGTATTGCAGGATTCAGTTACGGCGGATACATGACAAGTTTAGCACTCACGAAAGGTGCGGGATATTTTACGCATGGCTTGGCAGGTGGAAGTGTAACGGATTGGCATTTGTACGACAGTCATTATACAGAACGCTACATGGATACACCCAAAGAGAATCCCCAAGGATATGCGGCGGGTTCCATCATGCAATACGTAGACAATTACAAAGGATTGTTACGCATTTATCATGGAACCATGGACGATAATGTGCACATGCAAAACAGTTTGCAATTGGTTCGAAAACTACAAGACGCCAAAAAACATTTTGAGTTCATGGTCTATCCAGGCGGAAGACACGGTTGGGGTGGAAATCAATCTGCTCACTCAACTAACGAAAACAACATGTTCATTTACAAGAACTTGTTGAACAAGGAGATGCCAAGCGCATTGTATAGATAAACAGAGGGTCAACTGTTGACCGTTGACCCTCGACAGTTGTGCGTTTTAGGTTGAAAAATGTTTTAACTTGATAACAGTCAACCGTTAACGGTTAACCCAAAACTCAAAACCCAAAACCCTTATGACACCTACAAGATTATTCGATTGCTTAGACTGGCAATTGCAACAAGCACCTAAGGTGGATATGTTTGCTGCCAAAGAAAACGGAGCTTGGAAAAAATACAGCACACAGGAAGTACGCCAAATCGTAGACAGTTTGAGTATGGGCCTCCTGCATGCAGGTGTTGGCTATCAGGATGGAACGGTTGAAGGCAGAGATAAAATTGCAGTACTGAGCAATAATCGTCCAGAGTGGCTGACATTGGACCTTGCGGTTCAACAAACAGGTGCAGTGTTGACTCCGATCTACCCTACTATCAGTCCGAATGAATTGGAATTCATTTTCAACGATGCTTCCATTAAAATAGTATTTGTAAGCGATCAGGAACTATATAACAAAGTAAAATCCATACGTTCCAATACCCCATCTGTTCAGGCCGTCTATTCATTTGATGCATTGGAAGGTGTATTGCATTGGAAACAGCTGCTTCTCAGTGGAACAGATGAAGATCTTTCCAAATTAAAAAAAATAAAGGATGCGATACGACCAGAAGAATTGGCAACCATCCTCTACACTTCCGGTACAACGGGCTTTCCAAAGGGAGTGATGTTGAGTCATAAAAATATCATGGAGAATGTATTGAACGTGGAAGAAATTGTTTCCGCCGTTGCAAATTCCAGCGATCGATGCCTGAGTTTCTTACCATTGAATCACATCTTTGAGAGAATGGTCAGTTACATCTACATGTACATTGGCGTATCGATTTATTATGCCGAGAGTATTGATACAGTTGGAGATAACTTAAAAGAGGTAAAACCTACTTTATTCACAACAGTGCCACGACTCTTAGAGAAAGTCTATGAAAAAATCATGGCAAAAGGAAGAGAACTCACCGGCATCAAGAAAAATCTTTTCTTCTGGGCAGTGGGTGTTGCCAATAAATATGAACTGAATAAAAATCAGGGACCCATTTATAATCTACAATTGGCGATTGCGAATAAATTGATCTTCTCGAAATGGAGAGAGGCATTGGGCGGAAACGTAAAGGCAATTGTTACGGGTGCAGCAGCCTGCCAGGTAAGATTACTCAGAATTTTCACTGCAGCAAAAATTGTAGTGATGGAAGGATACGGACTCACCGAAACTTCTCCTGTAATTACAGTGAACAGGTTTCAGGCAAGTGGCAGAAAATTTGGAACTGTTGGACAACGTATTGATCATGTTGAAGTGAAATTAGCAGAGGACGGAGAAATTTGTTGCAGAGGCACCAACGTGATGATGGGGTATTACAAACGACCGGATTTAACCGCAGAATGCATCGATCAAGACAATTGGTTCCACACAGGTGATATCGGCACATGGGTTGAAGGAGACTTTCTAAAAATAACAGATAGAAAGAAAGAAATCTTTAAAACCAGCGGAGGAAAATATGTAGCGCCACAACCCATTGAAAATAAAATGAAAGAATCTCCTTTCATTGAACAGATGATGGTGGTGGGGCCAGAAAGAAAATTCACAGCTGCATTGATTGTGCCTGCTTTTGCACAGTTAAAAAGCTGGTGCGAGAAAAATGGTATCCCGCACGATTCTAACGACACCATGATTCGCCATCCCAAAGTTCTGGAGCACTACAAATCGATTGTAGATAAATTCAATGTGATCTTCAACCACATCGAACAAGTGAAAAAATTTGAGTTGCTCAATGCAGAATGGACCATTGACGGAGGCGAATTAACCCCCACGTTGAAATTGAAACGAAAAGTGATTACTGAGAAATATGCAGATGCTATTGAGCGCATCTATGCCGAGGATCAGCAATACTAAATCAAGTGTGTTAAGAGTCCGTCTCGTAGCTTAGGTTCGAACCAAGTACTCTTGGGAGGCATGACATTTCCACTGTCTGCAATATCGAACAACTGCTCAATGCTCACAGGATAGAAACTGAAAGCAACTTTCATTTCTCCACTGTCAACACGCTTTTCCAATTCTTTCAATCCTCTGATGCCGCCAACAAAATCAATTCGTTTATCGGTTCGTTGATCGTTTATATCCAATAATTTTTCTAACACATTATTGGAAAGGATGGTAACATCCAATACTCCGATCGGATCTTCGGTATAGGTTCCTTCAAGAGCCGTCAGGTGGTACCATTTTTTATTCAAGTAAACGCCAAACTCATGTATGCCCGAAGGTTCAACAGGTATATCGTAGTGTGAAATAGAAAAATCATCTTGCAACGCGCTGAGAAATTCTCCTTCCGTCATTCCACCCAGCTCCTTCACCACTCGATTATAAGGAAGAATCTTCAATTCATTTGCCGGGAACAAGGTAGTTAGGAATTTACCTGCTTCGGGGCCTGCTTTCGAACCCAATGCTTTTCGAACTTTTGCTGCGCTTGCTGCACGGTGATGACCATCAGCGATATAAGTGCAAGGGATTTGCTGTTGAAAAGTGTCGGTTATGTTTCTGATAGTTGCATCATCGTTCACCACCCAAATACGATGTGTGATGCCATCATCTGCGATGAAATCATATTGAGGGGCCTGCGTCTTTTTCCATTGAGAAATGATCTCATCAATGGTAGCATTATTTCGATACGCAAGAAAAACATTTCCTGTTTGGGCTCCCGTACTACTGATATGTTGAATACGGTCTTGCTCTTTTTCCGGACGGGTAAATTCATGTTTCTTGATAACGTCGTTCTCGTAATCATCCACAGAAGAACAGCATACCAGTCCTGTTTGACTTCTGCCATTCATCACCAGCTCGTATATATAATAACATTCTTTTTCTTCTTTGAATAAAACACCGCTCGATAACATCGCTTCCAAATTCAATCGGGCCTTTTCGTATACAGATGCATCGTATATGCTTAGATCCAGCGGCATATCAATTTCCGACTTGGTAACATGGAGAAAAGAATAAGGATTGGTTGCGGCGGCTTTACGAGCTTCATCGCTTGATAATACATCGTAAGGAGGTGCCCCAACCTGTTGCGCTAACGATGCCTGAGGTCTAACTGCTTTGAAAGGAAAAATAATTGCCATGTGTATACTCTATGCGTATTTATTACCAAAGTCTTTTATCAAATCTACGAGTGATGTAACGCTGCTAAGCGGAAGTGCATTGTACATGGAAACCCGAAATCCACCCACGCTGCGATGTCCTTTTACTCCAACCATGTTTTCTTCGTTGCAGCGATCTAGAAATTTTTTCTCCAACATTTCGTTTTGCATAGTGAAGACAGCATTCATTTTACTTCTATCTTCCTTTGGTACCGGCAATTGAAAAATTGGGAACGATTCCAATGTGTCGTACAAAACGGCTGCCTTTTGGTTATTGATTTTTTCAATTGCTGCCACTCCACCTAATTGCTTGAGCCATCTCAAGGTGAGCAAACAAACATAAATGGCAAATACGGGAGGGGTGTTCAACATGGAACCATTCGAAACATGCTGTTTATAATCCATCATCGATGGAACCGATGAAGAAGATTTTTCTAAAAATTTTTTATCGATGATCACAAGATTTACTCCAGCGGCACCAATATTCTTTTGTGCTCCTGCGTAAATAAATGAAAACTTGTTGAAGTCCATTTCACGACTCAAAATATCACTGCTCATATCCGCTACCAGGGGCATTGAAAGAGCAGGAATGGAATGCATCTGTGTTCCTTCGATGGTGTTATTCGTAGTGTAATGAAAGTAGACTGATTCGTGAGGCACTGCATAATCCTTGGGGATATAAGAGTAATTTTTATCTTTTGAAGTTGCCACTACATCTACTTGCCCATATCGCTTTGCTTCTTTGATTGCCTTTGTTCCCCAAACTCCTCCGTCTAAATATGCAGCCTTTTTATCTTTCGTCAAATAATTCATGGGCAACTGAAAGAATTGTGTGGAAGCTCCTCCGTGCAGGAAAATCACTTCTTTGTTCGCATCCAATTGCATCAGTTCTTTTACCAGTGAGACGGCTTCGTTGAGCACCTCTTCAAACAATGGAGTTCGGTGTCCTATTTCTAAAATTGATAAACCAGTATTGTTGAAATTGAGGACAGCCCGACTGGCTTCTTCAAAAACGCTTGAGGGTAAAATACTTGGACCAGCATTAAAATTATGTATCATATATTCTTGCGCTAGAAAGCCTTTCAAAACTGTGGCGAAGATACTTATTTTGAGTCGGAGATAAGAGAAAGATTGGGTTGCCCAGCATCTACCCAGGCTGTATACCAAAAAGATGCAATAGCATAGGTTGCTTCTCTCATTCTTCGTTCCACCATACCTTCCAGCGCTTGGTGATACATGGAAGCATATGAAGCAGTATAGACTTTTTCAAAGCGTCCGTTTCGCTTTTCGTAAGAAAAAATATTTTTACCTTCCTGGGCCTCGCTAAGTTTTTTCTCGAAGGCTAGCACTGTGTCTACAGCAGCTGCACTTTCATACACCCTGTCCCATATAAATAATAAAGGTTGTGGCAAATACCGAGCCTTATCGATAAACATATCATACTGCGAAGCTGCATACAGTTCCGGTAACCTGCTTTCCCAAAATCCATGTATCCCGTGCTGATTGGTCAATTGTCCATTGTGATTACTGCTGGCATGAAGCGGCACGTGTGCGTCTCCTATATAATGACCAATATCAGCCGAAGCTTTTAAAATTTCTTCTCGGTTGCGTTCAACAAACGCTTTCGTCAACTTCGTTTTCATGATGGAAATCCACCAAGGCACTGTTCCATGCATGTTCAATGTATCTTCAGAAAATAGCTCAACTGCGTCCTGCCATTGCTTGGGCAAGTGTATTTTATTTTGTTCTGTGTAGTGATCCAGATCGATATAATGTCTATGAGCTTCTTCAGGCAGGATGTACCTTCGTTTATCTGCATCTACCGCATGTTCAGACAGATAATGAATATGTTTTTTATAGAAAGGAAGCATCCCATCAGGAAGCAAAAAAATAGCGTGAAAATTAATAAACCGGTGTGCAAAGAAACCCCAGCTATACGTACCCATTGGAACTCCAAACGAAATCAACACCATCCAACCCTTCACTATCCAACCCTTCATGTATGTATTCAATTATGAAACTTCCCCATCGCCTAATGCTGTAACACCGCCCGACACCACAAACTTCATGGCATCTGCAGACTTCATATCGTCTAACAGTTTGATACGGTCTTTCTTTACCATATAGGTGACGCCGGAAAAAGCATAAGAATGTGGAACATAGACGCAATAGTAATCTGTCAGTCCAAATTGAGTGAGATCGGATTGTGTAATAAATCCAATACGCCATACCTCCTTATCATCTACCGAAACCAATACTGCCTTGTTGAATTTCCTTTTATTTCCAGCAAAGGCTTCCAAAAAATCTTTTACTGTTGTATAGATGAGTTTAATACCTGGAGTCTTCTCTAAAATTCTATCAAACAGATCCACTAAACGGGATACTATGAAATTGGAGGAGAGGTAGCCGACAAAAAATACAATCAATACAACGGTCAAGAATCCCAGTCCGGGTATTTCCTCCGGATTACCTTGGGGATCCAATTTGACCATATCCGGAAACAGTGTACGCAACAAATTGGGTAGGATGCCATCTACAAAATTGAAAAGGGAAATAACCGCCCAGGCAGTTATTACAATTGGGGCCAAGATGATCAATCCTTGAAAAAAATAGTAGATCAATTTACCTGGTGTGAAACTTTTCATGTAGGTTGCTTTGAACAAATATACACTTAAAAATGAGGCAAAAAGGGGTAAAAAACCTCGTTTTTGAGTGAAAAACGCTCAAAAAAGGAGAAAATATGAGCAAAATATATAAAAACAGATTTTAGGGAAGTTTACAAAACATTAACATAGAAACTTTTTCAACATAAATAGTTTCCGTAGTTTTGCGGCCGCAAAAACAATGGAAACCAAGCAAAGAATCATACAGGAAGCAACGGTACTCTATCTACGGCTCGGCATCCGGTCGGTTTCCATGGATGACATCTCTACGCAGCTGGGCATCTCGAAGAAAACCCTCTATCAACATTTTGAAGACAAGGATCAGTTGGTTGACGTGGTATTGCAAGAACGAGTGAAAAATATGCAAGCGGAAACACTTCAAACAGTAGACTCTGCTACCAATGCGATTGAAGAAATTTTCAATACCATGGACATGATGGTGAAACATTCCAGAAACATGAACCCCATGGTTTTATTTGATTTACAGAAATACCATTTCCTTTCGTTTCAAAAGTTTTTAGCATACAAAAACGACTTTCTCCTCAAGATCATTTCCAATAATTTAAAAAAGGGAGTAGAGGAAGGATTCTATCGCAGCGATATCAACATCGATATTCTGGCAAAATTCAGATTGGAAACATTGATGATTGGATTCAATATGGATGCCTTCCCAACCGAAAAATACAACGTTACAGAAGTATCACTGGTAATCATTGAAAATTTTCTGTACGGACTAGCAACAGAAAAGGGATTCAATATGATTGAAACATATAAAAACAACAGAAAAAGCAATTACAACATAAATCAATAATGATGACACGCGTACGATTTCTTTGGACTCTCTTGTTACTGCTTACCATGGGTGTAGTAAATGCCCAACAGAAGTATAGGTTAACTGCAGAGGAAGCAACCAACATGGCATTAAAAAATGCAACCGAGCTAAAAAACCTACAGCTCGATAAAGAAATTCAGCTAGCAAAGAACAAAGAGTATGTTGCACAAGCCACTCCACAACTAAATGGAAGTGTGCAAATGCAACACTTCTTTAGTATACCTGTAACGCTGATTCCAGACTTTATATCACCAGCAGTGTATGATGTATTAACGAAGAACAGTGTGAAAGACGGAAGTGGAAATCCTATCACCAAACCAAGCAACGGTTCTCAATTTTTCCCTGCACAATTTGGTGTGCCCTGGCAATCGACTGCAGGGTTCCAATTTCAACAACTTCTCTTTCAACCCGATTTGTTCATTGCTATTTCTGCAAGAAAGAAAGCAGTGGATTACACAGATGCGAATATTCGGGTAATGGAGGATTCTGTAAAAAGTAATTTATTGCGCGCTTATTACAGTGTATTGATTGCTGAAAAAAGAAAGCACTACCTAGACGAAAGTATCAAGCGATTGGAAAAATTGAAAATTGATCAGGAGAAACTTTTCAAAAATGGATTTGCAGAAAAACTGGATATTGATAAAACACAGGTAAGCCTGAATAATTTAACCACTACTTCTATCCAAATTGAAAGATTGATTGAAATTGGGTATGCATCATTAAAATTTGTTTTATCCATCGACCAAAAAGATACCCTTGAGTTAGCCGACGTACTAACGGATGATTTGGTAAAAAAAGGACTCTTGGAAATGGGAGCATTCAATTACAACGACAGAAAAGAAATTCAATTACTGAATGTTGTAAGAGATTTACAAGGATTGGATCTTAAACGTCAAAAACTTTCTTTTGCTCCAACCGTTTCCAGCTATTGGAGTTACAGCAGGAATGCATTGAGACGAGAATTCAACTTCTTTGATTTTAATCAAAAATGGTTCAAATCCTCTCTCCTGGGAATCAATCTCAGCGTGCCCATATTTGATGGTGGACAAAAGATTCAACGCATCAAACAGGCAAATTTAAATGTTGAAAAAATAAACAACACGATTCAAAATTTACAACGAGCGATCGACCTGCAACTAAAAGCAGCCTCCACACAATTCAAGAATGCACTTTCTTCCTTAGACGTTCAAGAAAGAAATGTTCAATTGGCAGAGAAAGTATACAGCACTACAAAAAAGAAATATGAACAGGGCTTGGGATCTAGTTTTGAATTGCTGCAAACACAAACTGAATTAGAAAATGCACAATCAAATTATTTTCAGGCATTGTTCGATGCCGTCAATGCTAAAATTTCATTTACCAAAGCCTTGGGCAAACTTTAAACAATACACAACTAAATAATATGAAAAATTTATTCGTCATTGTATCCATCCTCACCTTGGTAGCATGTGGTGGCAGCAAAGAAAAAAACCAGGATCTAGCAAGTAAAAAAGCCAGCCTTGAGTCATTGACCAAGCAAAGAGATGCGTTGAATGATCAAATCAATGCACTTCAAACTGAGCTTAACACCTTGACCGGTAATACAGGTGCAGAAAAAACAAAATTGGTAGACATCACCGCACTTACTACACAAGATTTCAGCCATTATATAGAACTGCAAGGCAAGGTATCCACTGAAAATGTATCCTATGTAACGCCAAGAGGAATGGGTGGACAGGTGAAGCAGGTTTTTGTAAAACAGGGTGATGTAGTGAAAAAAGGGCAGTTGCTGATGAAATTAGAAGACGGTATTGTACAACAGAATATCAAACAAGTTGAAAATCAACTTGCCTTTGCGAAGAATATATTTTCGCGCCAAGAGAATCTATGGAAAGACGGTATCGGTACAGAAATTCAATACCTCTCCGCAAAGAACAATGTTGAAAGCTTAGAAAAACAACTGGGCTTGGTTAAAGAGCAACTCAGCACAACCAATGTGGTAGCAGAAGTTAGCGGAGTAATTGAAAGTGTAAGCATCAAAGTGGGGGAAACATTCGTGGGTAATCCATTGGCAACCATCGTGATCGTTAACCCTGGTAATTTAAAAGCAGTAGTTGATATTCCGGAGAACTACATTACAAAAATCAGAAAAGGGATGTCCGTGATTATTACTATCCCTGACTTGAACCAATCATTCAATTCTCAAATCAGCGTAGTTTCTGAAACCATCAACCTTACTTCTAGAAGTTTTATAGCAGAAAGTAAGCTTCCCTCCAAAGCCAATATCAAACCAAACCAGGTTGCAATCATTAAAATGCTAGACCATCAGGCAAAAAATGCTATAGTCATTCCGGTTGAAACAGTGCAAACAGACGAGAAAGGAAAATATGTTTTTGTGATATCTGAAGAAAATGGAAAAATGGTTGCCCGCAAAAAAAGTATCACCATTGGAGAGTTCTACGACGAAATGATTGAAGTGCAGTCAGGTCTTACCACCAATGAAAAGCTTATCACCAAGGGCTTTCAGGGATTGTACGAAGGGCAATTACTGACATTGGCAACAAAATAACTGTTAGCGAAAGCAATAAATAATTTATTATGGACAATCTGTCAAACAACAACCCCCTATTCAAGTTGATCCAAAATCCAAAGACATTTGGACCAACCAATTGGGCTATCAAGAACAAGACAGCTGTATACTTACTTACGTTAATCATTTCCATTTGGGGAATTGGGTTGTTTCTATCCTATCCGAAAGAACAATTTCCGGATGTAGTGATTCCAAATATTTATGTACAAACAGTATACGTTGGAAATTCGCCGAAAGAAATTGAAAGCTTGGTAACCCGACCTATTGAGAAACAATTAAAGGGAATCACAGGTGTAAAAATCAATAGCATCAAATCAACCTCTTTACAGGATTTCTCGGCCATCATTGTTGAATTCAGCACCTCTGTAAAAACAGACATAGCCCTTCAAAAAATGAGGGATGCAGTTGACAAAGCAAAGAAAGATTTACCTGCCGACTTAACACAGGAGCCGGTTGTACAGGAAATCTCCTTATCGGAATTGCCCATCATGGCTGTGAATGTGAGCGGAGATTACGATGCGGTAAAATTGGGAGAATTCGCAGACCAGCTCAAAGATAAAATAGAGGAATTCACTGAAATCAGTCGCGTTGATCTTGTGGGAGCCCCGGAAAGAGAAATCCAAATCAATGTAGATCGTTTTAAAATGGAAGCGGCAAAAATTGGCTTCTCCGATATTGAACAGGCTGTACAGAGAGAAAATCTTGATATCTCAGGAGGATTGCTTGAAGTGGGAGATCAGAAAAGAGCATTGAGATTGAGCGGACAGTTCAATTCTGCAATCGACTTGAACAATATGGTGGTGAAGAATATTTATGGTGCTGCATTTTATCTTAAAGATTTCGCCAGCATTGTAGATACGGTTAAAGAAAAAGAAAGTTATGCGCGTTTGAACGGGAAAAATGTTGTTACGTTGAGCATCATCAAACGTTCGGGAGAAAACCTCATCAACGCATCGGAGAAAATCAATGCTGCCGTAAAACAAATGCAACAGGATGTTTTTCCAAAAGATTTAAAAATAAATATTACTGGCGACCTCAGCATCAAAGCATCAGCAGCATTCGATGAATTGGTGAACTCCATCATTATAGGTTTCATTCTTGTGTTGATCATCCTGATGTTCTTCATGGGAGTAACGAATTCGTTCTTTGTGGCTCTCTCCGTTCCGCTGAGTATGTTCTTGGCATTTATATTTTTACCAACTGCAGACTTCATTGTAGGGTCGAACGTTACACTCAACTTCATTGTATTGTTTGCATTGTTATTTGGACTGGGAATTGTGGTAGACGATGCAATTGTAGTGATTGAAAACACCCACCGAATTTTCTCCCAAGGCAAAGGAAAAATTTCGGCAGTTGATGCCGCAAAATATGCAGCTGGTGAAGTGTTTGTTCCTGTTTTGGCCGGAACACTGACTACTCTTGCTCCATTCGTTCCCTTGCTTTTCTGGCCAGGTATCATCGGAAAATTCATGATTTACCTGCCAACCATGTTGATCTTTACACTTACGGCTTCGTTGATTGTAGCCTATATAATGAATCCCGTATTTGCAGTAGATTTCATGGTGCACGACGAACACGAAAAGAAACCAAAATCAAATTTGTTCAAGAAACCATTCTTCTGGTTACTCGTCAGCATGGGTGTTTTATTTGATCTTGCGGGATACGTCGGCGACCAATCCTCTTTCCGATTCATTGGAAATCTCTTGTTGTTCTTTGCACTGTTGATGATGTTGAATGTATATGTACTTACAGACGCCATTGCAGCATTCCAACAAAAGTTATTGCCTGCATTGATGGCCAGATACGAAACATTGTTGCGTTGGACAACGCAAGGATGGAGACCAGTGAAAATGTTAGTAGGAACATTTGCTCTTTTGATTTTCTCGTTCTTCTTTTTTGGGATGAGAAATGTTCCCATTGTACTCTTCCCCTCTGGTGATCCAAATACCATCTATGTATACATGAAATTGCCATCCGGCACCGATGTTAAGTACACAGATTCCGTGGTTCAAAGCTTGGAATCAAAAATCAATAAAGTACTTGGAATGGAAGGCGAAAAGAAAAACCCGTTGGTAGAGAGTGTGATCGCCAATGTGGCTGTTGGTGCCAGCGATCCAAACAGCGGAGATAGAAGTACACGTCCTGAGCTCGGAAGAATTCAGGTGAATTTTGTACCCTTTGAAAAAAGAGATGGGAAAGCAACACTCCCTTACCTAGATGCCATTCGCCAAACCATCAAAGGAATTCCTTCTGCAGAAATTAGTGTGGCGCAAGAGAGCAATGGCCCTCAAACAAAGAGTCCCATTAGCATTGAGGTTACAGGAGAAAATTTTGAAGACTTAACGAATACAGCAATCAAACTTCGAAATTACCTGAGTGATAAAAACATACCTGGTGTAGAAGACTTAAAAATTGATATCGACTTCAACAACCCAGAAATTGGTTTAACGGTTGATAGAGAAAGAGCACTGATCCAAGGAATTTCTACCGCACAGGTTGGTGTTGAAATCAGGACAGCACTTTTTGGAAAAGAAATCTCCAAACTAAAAATTGGTGAAGAAGAATACAAAATCACTTTACGAAACAATGCAACCCAAAGGAAAACATTGTCTGAGCTTTTGAACATGAAAATTACCTACAGAGATTTTACCACCGGTATGATCAAACAAGTACCAATCAGCTCTGTCGTAAAATCAGACATTAATAATACCTACGGAAGTATTAAGAGAAGTGAACAAAAAAGAATCATCACTATTTACTCCAACGTATTGACCTCACAAGGATATACACCGCAGAGCGTGAATGCAGACATCAAAAAATACATCGATGTATTCAAAGACAAGGCAGAAGGCATTACAGTTGCGCAAGCTGGTGAGGAAGAGCAATTGAGAGAAACTGCCAGCTTTTTAAGCAGCGCACTCTTCATTGCAGTAGGTTTCATCTTGCTGATTCTAATCTTACAATTTGGCTCTTACAGCAGAACCATGATTGTACTCTCTGAAATCATGTTCAGCTTGATCGGGGTGCTGCTAGGATACGGAATTTTCCGCTCTACATTTGCTGCTGTAACCAGTGGTATCGGTATTGTTGGACTATCGGGTATCGTTGTGAAAAATGGAATCCTGGTAATTGAATTCGCAGATGAATTACGATCAAGAGGGATGAAAACCAGGGAAGCAGTGATCGAAGCGGGTAAAACCAGGATCGTACCTGTATTGCTTACAGCATTGGCAGCAATACTTGCATTGATTCCTTTGGCAGTTGGATTCAATATCAATTTTGTAACCCTGTTCACTGATCTGAATCCACATATATTCTTTGGTGGCGACAACGTAGCATTCTGGAAACCGCTTTCCCTCACCATCATATGGGGATTGATGTTTGCTTTCTTCATGACATTGTTGATTGTGCCTGCTATGTATTTGATCGCCGAACGATTAAAGAGACCTATGAATAAATTCTACCAAGGAAAGTGGATTTCAATTCTAGGATTGACAGGGCCGTTCTTCTTTGTATTCACTGCCATCATGTACTTGGTAAGAAAAATTCAGAGAAAGCCTGTTTGGAATGGGAAAACAGTCAACGGTTAATCGTCAACCGTCAACTTTAATAAAAACAGTATTAAAATTATGATTACTTCAAGTCGCTCAAACCACGAAATCGATTATAAAATCGTTGGAGAAGAAATGCAGTATGTTGAAATAGAACTTGATCCGGAAGAAACGGCAGTTGCGGAAGCAGGCAGTTTTATGATGATGGACGAAGGCATTCAAATGCAAACTATCTTTGGAGATGGTTCTGCTCCAAATCAAGGCGTATTGGGTAAACTTTTTTCAGCGGGAAAAAGAATCTTAACCGGGGAAAGTCTTTTCATGACTGCCTTTACCAATGTAGGAAGCGGAAAGAAAAAAGTTTCTTTTGCATCGCCCTATCCTGGCAAAATCATTCCACTCGATTTACAACAACTGGAAAGTAGAATCATTTGCCAGAAAGATGCTTTTTTGTGCGCTGCTAAAGGAGTATCCGTTGGTATTGCTTTTCAAAGAAGATTAGGAACTGGTTTGTTTGGTGGAGAAGGCTTCATCATGCAAAAACTGGAAGGAGATGGAATGGCGTTTGTGCATGCCGGTGGGCACGTATTTGAACGCTATCTTACACCTGGTGAAACATTGAAGATTGATACAGGATGTTTAGTGGCTTTTACACAAACAGTTGATTACAATATAGAATTTGTTGGAGGCATTAAGAACACCATTTTTGGTGGAGAAGGATTGTTCTTTGCAACATTAAGAGGACCGGGCAAAGTATGGATTCAAACATTGCCCATCAGCAGATTGGCCAGCAGAATCATGTCGTACGGAACATTTAATAGAAAAGAAGAAGGAAGTATTCTTGGTGGATTGGGTAATATGTTGGACGGCGATGGATATTGATCCTGGTACTTACAAAAAAATCCCACTCTTTTCGGAGTGGGATTTTTTATGCAAAAGCTTTTAATTAATCTCTTCTGCCGTAAAGATTACCCAACAAACGAAGAATTTCAACATACAACCAAACCATAGTAACCAACAGGCCAAATGCACAATACCATTCCATGTATTTGGGTGCACCTGCAGCAGCTCCTTGTTCAATTCTGTCAAAGTCCATCAACAAACTCAATGCAGCAATTACTGTAATGGCAATAGAGATGCCAATGCTCAACATGCTGCCGCCTTGTAAACCTTGTACATGCACACCGAAAAGAGATAAAATAAATGTTATCAAGTAGAACAAAGCAATTCCACCGATAGCAGCAAACATGATCGATCTGAAACGTTCTGTTACGCGAATGATTCTGAAAGTATATAGAAAATACATTGCGATGGCTGTACCAAATGTGAGAACAACAGCCTGCGTTACAATACCAGGAGCAACTTTTGCAAAGGCGTTGTTATAGATTGCCGAAATGGATCCGATTACCAATCCCTCCAATAATGCATAGGCTGGAGCAAGGTACTGAGCCATTCCTGGCTTGAACATCAACACCAAAGCAAGTACAAAACCACCAATGGCACCGCCTACCATGTACCCTTGGATGCTATTTCCAACAGAGGCCTCGTTCCATACATAGAACGCAGTTGCCATCACCATAAGAAACAGAAATCCAAACTTATTGAGGGTTCCACGAAAGCTCATACTGCCCGAACCTGGGAGGTGGATAGTACGTCCAAATGATTTTTCTGAAAGAGTCGGATTGCTTGAATTGAATAGAGCCATATTGGGTAAATTTGTAGTCTAAATTAATTAATTTCATAATAGTGCGTGTAGTATATAATATACCGCCCTGTTAAAGTATAAACAAAAACCATGCCACAGAGAAAAGAAGAACTGCTTAGCGATATTGTCATCAAGTTTGCAGGTGACAGCGGCGACGGAATGCAGCTGACTGGCAGTCAGTTTACCAATAATACTGCCCTCTTGGGAATTGACCTTGCCACCTTTCCGGATTTTCCCGCCGAAATCAGGGCCCCTCAAGGCACCTTGCCTGGTGTCAGCGGCTACCAGCTAAGATTTTCCAGCGATGCCATTTATACGCCAGGTGATTTATGTGATGTATTGGTTGCGATGAATGCAGCAGCATTGAAAACAAATCTCAAGGCAATAAAAAAAGGCGGAAAGATCATCGCAAACATGGATGGATTTGATGCAAAGAATTTGAGATTGGCGAATTATCCCGAAGGTGCTCATCCATTGGAAGATGATTCATTGAGCGGATTTGAAGTAATCAAAATGGATGTTACCAAGATGACCCGTGAGGCATTGAAGGACATTCAAATGGGAACAAAAGAAAAAGATCGTGCAAAAAATATGTTCGTATTGGGATTCCTTTATTGGATGTACAGTCGCGACATGGAAAGCACATTGAATTTCTTGAAAGAAAAATTCGGCAAGAAAGATGAAATCCTCAATGCAAACATAAAAGCATTGCAAGCAGGATACAATTACGGCGATACCACAGAAACCTTTACTACGCGTTATAAAGTAGAAAAGGCAAAAATGCAACCAGGTACCTACCGCTCCATCATGGGCAATCAGGCATTATCAATGGGTTTGATTGCAGCTTCTGAAAAAAGCGGACTCCCTCTTTTTCTTGGTTCGTATCCAATCACTCCTGCATCCGACATCTTACATGATTTAAGTAAGATGAAAAATTTTGGAGTAAAAACATTTCAGGCAGAAGATGAAATTGCAGGTATTACCGCTGCCATTGGAGCAAGCTATGGAGGCTCTCTTGGAATTACTACAACATCCGGACCGGGTATTGCATTGAAAGGGGAAGCAATGGGATTGGCAGTGATGCTGGAAATTCCATTGGTGATCATAGATGTGCAGAGAGGTGGACCCTCTACAGGATTGCCGACAAAAACAGAGCAAAGTGATTTATTGCAAGCCTATTATGGAAGAAACGGCGAATGTCCGATGCCTGTGATTTCAGCATCTACACCGAGCGATTGTTTCGAAGCAATCTTTGAAGCAACACGTATTGCAGTGCAGCACATGACTCCTGTGATGTTTTTGAGTGATGGGTACATTGCCAATGGTGCAGAACCTTGGAAATTTCCAAAAGCAGAAGACCTTCCTGAAATAAAAGTCAGTTTCAAAAAAGGATTGGCAGAGGGTGAAGAAAAATTCCTGCCGTATCAAAGAGATGAAAAGTTAGTACGTCCTTGGGCCATTCCAGGAACGAAGGGTTTAGAGCATCGAATTGGAGGAATTGAAAAACAAGATATCACAGGTAATGTAAGTTATGACCCTGAGAATCACCAACACATGGTGAAGACAAGACAAGCAAAGGTGGATAAAATTGCAGAGTACATTCCTGAACAAAAAATAGATAGCGGAGCAGAGAAAGGAAAAGTATTGATACTTGGTTGGGGTAGCACATTCGGTGCAATTAAAACTGCTGTACACGAATTGATACAAGAAGGACATGCTGTATCCCATGCGCATATCAGGTACATGAGGCCTTTCCCTAAGAACCTTGGAAACATCTTATCTAATTTCGAAACTGTTCTTATTCCAGAAATCAACAACGGTCAACTGATCAAAATTATCAGGGATGTGTATTTTATTGATGCAAAAGGATACAATAAAATAAAAGGAACACCGATTACAAAAACAGAGTTGGTAGAAGAAATAAGGAAGTATATAAAATAAAAAAACCGTCAACTGTAAACAGTTGACGGTTGATTGAAATCGGTTGCCGATCAGATAATTCTTTCAACTATTTTACCAGACGTCTTTTCTTTCAGGATCAATTTCTTTGTTCCGTAGTGAGTCATTTCCTCTTTCACCAAATAGTGGTCTTTATCGAACTCTATCAAATGAGAGTCTTTGGTAACTCCTACTCGTCCTCTCCATTCTTCTAATTTCACAGGTTCCCATAGTTTGGATTTTGCACTTCTGTATGCCGCATCCAGTACAGCATTTACTACGTATCCATCATAAAATGTTTCGCGCGGACTTGTATTCTTTTCAAATGCGTTGAACATATCGAAAAACATATGGTTGTATCCCAACTCATTCAATTCATCTCCAACAGGAAATAACCAACCAGAGTTGCTTTCCGCTTTCTCTGCTACATAGTCGGCACCCTTTCCGGTGGTGAACATATCAAATCCTGTTCTTAAAAATCCATTGATCCAAATGGTTCCTTCTGTACCCATTACCTCGTCTCTCAAATCCAATCCTCCACGGAAAGTCCAACTAACTTCGAATTGCGCGATAGCACCGTTCTCGTATTTTACCAATCCGATGGCATGATCCTCTGCATCAATTGGTTTTACTTGTGTATCGGCCCAACACATAACCTCTACCGGTTTGATATCTTTTCCGATATAACTTCTGGTGATTTCTACGCAATGACATCCCAAATCGAGAATACATCCACCGCCTGCTTGTTCAATATCCCAAAACCAATCACTGTGGGGGCCAGGGTGTGTTTCGCGCGATTTAGCCCAAAGAATTCTACCCAAAGCACCTGCCTTCACGCTTTCGTATGCTTTAATGAATTTTGGAGTGTACACTAAGTCTTCCAAGTATCCGTTGAAGATGCCTGCTTTTTCAACTGCATCCATCATGCGTTTTGCTTCAACGGCATTTCTACCCAATGGCTTGGTAGTAATAACAGCTTTTTTATGTTTGATACAAAGATTCACTGCTTGCTCGTGAAGATTGTTCGGCAATGAAATACATACCATGTTCACATCCGGATGAGCAATGGACTCTTCCATTACAGTCGTATAGTGATCGCAACCATAGTCGATCGCAAATTTTTTCGCCTGTTCTTCTCTTCTAGAGTAAATGGAAACAATTCTGTCTTTACTTCTCAATCCCTGAATGGAATCCGCATAAAACCTTCCGATGAATCCGGAACCTAACATTGCAATTTTCACCATATATTGAAATTTAAATTTTTATAAATATGCTTATTTGGCAGTCCGTGTATTGTCTTTAAAAAACAATAGGAACAATACTAAAATAACTGCAGCAATTCCTGCAGGTACGAGCCAAACATTCAACCAGTTGGTCACTTCGTTGACAGTATACGCATCTTTTACTTTTCCTGCAGCAATAGATCCGATAAGCATTCCAATACCATACGTAGCAAGTGTAATCAAGCCTTGTGCCTGTGACTTGATTTTTTCTCCCGCTTTTGCATCTGTATAGATCATCCCGCTTACAAAAAAGAAATCATAACAAACTCCGTGCAACAAAATTGCTGCATACAACATCCATTCGCTGGTAGCAGGATTTCCGTATCCGAAGAATGCAAAGCGAATGATCCATGCGATTAAACCAACTATCAAAATTTTCTTCACCCCTAAACGAGCATAAGCAAGCGGCAATAACAACATGAACAATACCTCCGAAACTTGTCCCAACGACATTTTATTTTCTACTTTGAACGAAGTGGGGTCCATTCCTGGGAAAGCCAATTTATATCCATCGGTCAAAGACGGATTTGCCCATGTGTAATAAAAGGACAAAGGAATACAAATCAATACCGAAGAAATAAAGAAAATTAGAAATGATCGGTCTTTGAAAAGAACAAAGGCATCTTTACCAATGATCTGAGAAAAAGTAGAGGGGCCAGTTGCAGTAGGAGGAGTAGCAGGCAAGAGGAATGACATCACCCCTAGAATAGCTGCGGATACCATTGATATTTGAAAGATGGTTACTTTATCTCCCACACCCATGAATCCAACCAAATTAACCACAACGATCCAAGCGATGGTACCAAAAACCCTGATGGCAGGAAATTCCTTTTCGGGATTTTGCATCTGACGCATAGAGATAGAGCTGGTCAATGCAATGGTAGGAGCAAACGTGAGGCAATACAAAAGCATCACCCAATAAAAACTATCTGGATCTTTAATATTGATTAATATAAACAAGATGGCTGCACCTGCAAGGTTTAAAAAACCAAGTACTTTTCTGTGCCTGGAAAAATCTGTCAGCCAGCATGCCTACAAAGAATGGTGCAACAATCATGGCGATAGAAAATGCTGCGTATGCATTGCCAACCTGGTCACCCGTTGCATGCAACTGATCAGTCATGTATTTACTCATTTGTCCATACCAAGCTCCCCATACGAAGAACTGCATAAACATCATCAACGAAAGTTGAATTTTAGTAATTGATTTCATACGCAAGTTTGTGCTTCAAGATACTGAAAAAACTATTTTTTCTCTCCTTTATAGTTACATACTTCCTGCAATCCGCATTTCGAGCAAATGGGTGTTCGTGCAAGGCATGTATACCTGCCATGCAGGATCAACCAGTGATGTGCTTTGTGCACCAATTCATCTGGTATGTGTTTTACCAACTGCTTCTCAGCTGCCAACGGAGTTTTTGCATTTTTTGTCAATCCCAAACGGGCAGATACCCTGAAAACATGCGTATCAACAGCCATATTGGGCTGTTGGTCGATTACCGAAGTAATTACATTGGCTGTCTTCCTTCCAACGCCTGGCAATTGAACCAATTCATCAACAGTCATGGGCACTTCACCGTTGAATTGCTCCATCAACATCTTCGCCATGCCTATCAAATGTTTTGTTTTGTTATTGGGATAAGAAATGCTTTTAATGAGTGGAAAGAGCGTTTCAAAATCAGTGGCTGCCAAGCTTGCAGGATCGGGGAATTGACGAAAAATGGCAGGTGTTGTAAGGTTTACCCTCTTATCTGTACACTGCGCAGAAAGTATTACGGCCACCAGTAGTTGAAAAGGATTGTCGTAGAGCAACTCTGTTTCCGCAACCGGAATTTGTTTGCTGAAATAATCGATGACAATGGAATAACGCTCTCTGATTCTCATACACAAGAAACCAGAAAGTTACAACGAAATTGATTGCAAGCGAAGGGTCAATGCGACTGCTGCGCGTAGTCCATTATTGTTTGAATGGACGATGGAGAGGGTTGAAAAATTGCTGAATTAATTTGATCTGCGGTTTCTTTGAACTGGTTGTATAACTTCATTAGGATTGGATTGTTTTCCATTGAGATTTTAAAATCGTCGCACTCTTCCTCAGGTACTTCATTGTACAAGTACATCAACGCCTCATTTGCCATTAATTCATTCATAATCAGTATGTTATGAAATATGTGACGAATCGTTCACACGTAACTATAACGCAGTAAAAGCTAATTTATTGTTTGGAGACAGAATCTATTTCCTTGATAAGATAAAGGTCTTCATTGTCCTTTTTCATCAAATATTGCTCACGTGCAATTTTTTCTTTCCAGGCAGGATTGGTTTTCATCATCTCGACATCGTTGCGCGTCCGTTCAATTTGCTCCTGGTAGTATTTCTTCTTTTTCTTCAGATCATTTAATTCGCTCCTGTATTGAAAATGAAGGAAAAGATTGTTGTGATCGAAGAACAACATCCATACAATGAAAAAGATGGCAACGAGGATGTACTTATTTTTAAAAAATCTGACAATTTTCATACCTGTAAAACAAAATTAGCAAAAATACCCCTGGCAAGTTACGATGGGGTTAACTTTGTACTCATCGTCACAACAGATGATGAAAGCTTCATGGAAAAATCAAATTTCGTCGATCAAATAAGAGTGTTTTGCAAAAGTGGGCACGGAGGAGCAGGCAGTAAACACTTCATGCGTACCAAATTCAATGCACAAGCGGGCCCTGACGGCGGTGACGGTGGAAGAGGCGGACACATCGTTTTGAGAGGAAATAAACATCTATGGACCCTTTTACATCTTCGTTACTATAAAAATGTAATCGCAGAAGATGGACAAGGTGGAAATAAAAACAACATGACGGGAAGAGATGGCAAGGATATTGTCATCGAAGTGCCGTTGGGTACTATCGCAGTAGACGAAGAAACCGGGAAAAAAGAATATGAAATACTAGAAGACGGTCAGGAGTTCATTTGGATAAAAGGTGGACGAGGAGGATTGGGAAATAAAAATTTTGCAACCGCTACCCGACAAGCACCGGAATACGCGCAACCCGGCGAGCCTGGAACAGAGGGATGGAAAGTGCTGGAATTGAAAGTGCTCGCTGATGTAGGATTGGTAGGATTTCCCAATGCAGGAAAATCAACCTTGCTGTCCAGTATTACTGCAGCAAAACCGAAAATTGCAGACTACGCCTTTACTACGCTCACACCTCAACTTGGAATGGTTGAATACAGAGAAGGAAGATCCTTTTGTATTGCAGACCTACCTGGTATCATAGAGGGTGCAGCAGAAGGAAGAGGACTTGGGCACCGATTTCTCCGACACATCGAAAGAAACCCTGTGCTACTTTTTTTAATTCCTGCTGATAGTAAAGACCATAAACAAGAATGGAATATTTTACTCAACGAACTCGAACAATACAATCCGGAACTTCTGGATAAGAAATTTATCATCGCTATCAGCAAGAGTGATATGTTAGACGATGAATTGAAACAGGCTATCGCAAGAGAACTCCCCACCAATATCCCGCATGTCTTCATCTCTTCCGTTTCCAACCAAGGCCTGAGTGAATTGAAAGACTTGCTCTGGAAGAACCTGAACCAGTAAAGGGTTATGATCAAAAAGCTACTTCAACAATTGGCCATCATCATTCAGGTGGGTAGAACTTTTTTCCCCAGTATTCTACTCTTGACCATTGCCTATGCTTTTTTCAAAGACTTTGTACAAGGTAAAGACATCATTCTAACAGGACTCCAATCTCGGCAAACAAGTTTTTTCTTTTTGGTGGGGCTACTTTTTTGGGTGCTGATCACCTGGTATACATCCAGACTGATAGCGTACAATCATGACAGACTTTTCCTAATTGCTAAAAAAGGATTGTATCATACACCGAGAATTTTAGGGTATCTGTGCTTTACCGTCATCTTACTTTCGTTTACCGCTCTTTACCCGGCCTTTGATAATTTTTATATTCATATAGGTATTCTAGTATTGAATCTGATAGTGTATGGTGTACTTCAGCATTTTTTTGAAATTATAAAAAATAGAAAGCGAAGAGAATTACTGATACGCTTCAGAATAATAACGTGGGTAGCATTCATTTTGATTATTGCCGTTATGGTTGTAGTAAATAAAGTACAAACCTATATTTACTTATTACCGGTTCTGCAAACAGGTTATTTATACCTCGTCATCACCCGAAGAAAGATCAGTGAATCCAGCACCAAACACTCTAAAATCCCCTCCTGGTGGGCGCTGACAACATCCAGAGATAAATACAGGCAATTCATTACTTGGATATTTACAGATCCCGCCAGTAGAAAAGAACCCGTTCAAAGTGATGTAGTGATACAAACAGAAAAGAACATATTTTCTTTGTTTCTACTATTTTCTATTTCTGCATTGATCATCTATCTAAACGCAGTGCTCAATATCCATTTTGCACGATTTATAAGTCCCCTACCCATCATTTTACTTTCATTTGGAGTATTGTTGGGAGCAGGAAATATCCTGTCGTTGTTATCCACAAAACTTCAAATCAATTTTCACTTTCTTTTCATTGCAGGATTGATCATCACTGGATACTTCGTTGAAACACATGGTGTAGCAATTCATAGAAAGTCGTCTCCATTCATTGATTATTCTAAACGCACTACGCTCAGAAATAAATTCGTTCAGTGGTTGGATACGAAAGGGAATGAATGGAGAGATAGCTCCAACTATACGTTGCCGGTATATTTTGTAATTGCGGATGGAGGTGCCTCCAGATCGGCGTATTGGACTGCATCTGTACTTTCTACATTGGAAACTGAAACGAATGGAAATTTTTCCAAGCACTTATTTTGTTTATCGGGGGCATCGGGTGGAAGTTTTGGCAACATGGTTTTTTACGGAAGCCTCTACGGAATAAATGAAAACCGAACAGAAAAAATTCAATCGTATTTGTCGAGTGATTTCTTAAGTTTCCCTTTGGCCAGACTACTGGGGCCTGATTTGGTCATTCCATTTATTCCAGGTGTCCGATCTGGAGACAGGGCTAGGGCGTTGGAAATATCAATGGAAAATACCGGAAAGAAAGATTCGCTGAGCAGGTTCATGAGGAAAGATATTTCAGAAATTGTTTTCAGCAACAATAGAGATTTCAATCCAATCATTGCAATCAATGCAACCAGAATGCAAGACGGAGCCCCAGGGGTCATAAGCAATATTCGATTGGAAAATGAAGTTTCCGGGAAAAGAATTGATATCCTTGGACTCTTAGAAAAAGACGAGTCCATTCATATCTCTACTGCTGTGGTTCTGGGAGCAAGGTTTCCTTATTTCAGTCCTGCTGGAAGAATAAAAGATCAATACTTTGTAGACGGAGGATATTTTGATAACTCTGGAAGTGGCATCGTACATGAAATGATATTAGATCTGCAACAGATGATTACTGATACCCTAAAAGCGAATTCTCTGCATCCTTTCAAAAAAATTCGTTTCCATGTAGTACACATTAGTAACCAAACTGAAAAAAAAGATCAACTTAGGAAGATACATCCATTGGTAAACGATCTGGCTGCTCCTATTAAAACCATCATGGGTTCCTATGCGAGTCAAACAGATTTCAATAACCTGCGGCTCAATAAATATCTAATGGAATTATACAAAGGAGATACCACCTTCCGAATCATTAACCTCTATAAAAAAGACGAAGCCAATTACTTCCCTATGAACTGGTCGATTTCAGATTCTTCGCTTAAGAAAATGAATCAGCGATTGATTAATAATGTGGAAATCAAAGCAATGATTCATGAATTGTCTACTCACTAAAGCAGTTCCCAACTCATGTTTCCGTCTTTTTCATCCTTCAGCTGTATACCCGCGCTCAATAATTGATTCCTGATTTTATCCGAGGTAGCGAAATCTTTTCTGGAACGAGCATCTTTACGTATTTCTCCAATCAATTGCAGTACAGCAGAAAGCTTATCGGTATCCTGTTTGTTTTCATCAGTCAATCCAAATATGTCTTCGAGGTAAAGCTTGAATTGATCTTTTAGGAATTGAAATGTAGTTGCAGAAAGAGCTACTTTTTTAATGTTTCCGTCTTTTATAGAATTGATGACAGGCACCAATTCAAATAATCCTGCCAATACTTTTGCAGTATTCAAATCTTCGTTCATGTCGGCCTGTAAGGCATGTAAGATAGTATTGACTTTCTTATCCAGCTCATCATCCCCTGCCGACTTTACTTCAATATCAACAGTAACTTTTCTCAAATACGTATATGCTTCCCAGATACGCTTCAAACCTTTCTCTGCTGCCTGCAATGCTTCGTTACTGAAATCGAGGGTGCTTCTATAATGTGTTTGAAGTATGAAAAAGCGAACCGTCATCGGCGAAAACCCTTGTGTCAAAATTTCGTGTGTACCAGAAAATAGTTCGCTCAGTTTGATGACATTGTTATAGCTCTTGCCCATCTTCTTGCCATTGATGGTAATCATATTATTATGCAACCAGTACCTGGCAGGTATTTTATGATTGCAAACTGCACTTTGAGCGATCTCGCATTCGTGGTGAGGAAATTGTAAGTCCATACCGCCTCCATGAATATCAAATTCTTCTCCCAAATACTTCGTACTCATTGCAGAGCATTCGATGTGCCATCCCGGAAATCCAATACCCCAAGGGCTTTGCCAGCGCATGATGTGTTCGGGCGCTGCATTTTTCCAAAGTGCAAAATCTGTTTTATTCCTTTTCTCGTCTTGAGATTCCAATTCTCTCGTAGTTTCCAATTGCTCATCCAAGACACGTCCACTCAAGATGCCGTAGGGCATTCCGTTCTTTCCAAAATGGTTGTGGTATTTGTCAACATCAAAATATACAGACCCGTTCACTACATAAGCATATCCATCTTGAATGATTTTCTCAATCATCACAATCTGCTCAACAATATGGCCGGTTGCCGTTGGCTCAATGCTTGGCTCAAGATTATTGAACGCACGCATAGCCCAATGAAACAAGTTGGTATACTTTTGAACCAACTCCATGGGTTCCATTTTCTCGAGCACTGCCTTTTTTGAAATTTTATCCTCGCTCTCCCTTCCCTCCTCTTCGAAATGCCCGGCGTCTGTTATATTACGCACATACCTCACTTGGTATCCAAGATGCTTGAGATAGCGAAATACAATATCAAAGGTGATAAATGGACGTGCATGGCCAAGATGACTTTCACCACTTACGGTAGGTCCGCATACATACATACCAACTTTACCAGGAATAATAGATGTGAAAACTTCCTTTTCTCTTGTCAGCGAATTATAAAATTGCAAAGAAGACATATTCATGTATATACCTGCAAAGATAAAGATTGGCCATCACACCATCTACTTCTGTATTTGCTATGGAAGAGCAATATCAGCCAGCAGAAAGAAATGATCTGAAATGCCTACTCCACCTCGTTTGTACTGGATGGTAGTAAAATCAGCAGGATGAAAAACATAATCAATTCGCAGTGTTGGAATAGTTTTTAGCAAAAAAGAGAAAGAGCTGGTAAAGGTGGACCCCAAATAGGACCCCTTTTCTAAAAATGCATCTTTATGCTCTCCGCGAACAGACATGTACGCATACGATCCTGGAACGTCGTTTAGATCACCCGCCAGAAGATATGGATAAGGCGATTCGTCTAAAATTTGTGTAAGGAAATCTGCTTGTGCCCCATGTACATCAAACGTATTCTTCATCTTTTTAATGAGGTGTTTCGACTCGTCAACGTTTTCATCTATAGGGTTCTTCACTCTGCCCAGTGTTTTGTACTCGCGGCTTCCAAATCCAAATGATTGTAGATGGATGGAATAAACCCTAATGGTATCTCCATCTTTGATAATATCTGCATAAACAGTTGCCTCCGTATTATCTGCGTTTGAATGAGGAAATGGGATAATGCCCCCTTTTAAAATGGGGTATTTAGAAAAGATAGCTGTTCCGCTGTACTGATTGCTGTGAAATATATCCGATCCATCAAACTGATGGTGTGCATACCCATACTGATCTTTCAATACGGTAAAGGGATTACTTTTCTTCTCGTCTGGAAGCGAAATGAACTCCTGAAAACAAATTACATCAGGTTGATACAGCTCAATTTCCTTGAATACTTTTTTGATCTGGGCCTTACTTGCAGGCCTGAAATTATTTTCGTTGAAGGGAATAAAATGCCGAACGTTCCAACTCATCAATCGCAATGCACCAGACGACTTAGTCGTGTTAAAACCAGCAGAAGTATGAAATGAAAAATTGAAATGAAATGTATATACTGATAGGAGAAGCGAAAACAATGGAACCAATAGAAAACTTGACCATCTAAAAAGCCAGTAAAAAAATAACACCAATACAACAAAGAAAAGATAAGGGAAAAGCAAACTCATGAACCCAATGAACCAAAATTGTTTGGGATGTATAAACGGAGAACAAGCACAGATCAGCAGTACGAAAACAATCGCCGATGTTAGGAGCTTCATCAGTATAGTAAAAATGCTGTTGGACTTGGACCTCATGATCGTTTATAGATCTTTTTTACTTGCTTGTTTTAAAAAGTCCTTCTCTTCCTCTGTCAATTTATCGTACCCGAATTGATTGATTTTATCTAATAATTCATCGACTCTCTTCTGCGTAAGATTGGGCTTTTTTACAAAAGGTTTTTTATTACCCTGGTCATAAAAAGAATGTTGCTTCGTCGTCCTTACCTTCTTTTTTCCGGGTGTAAGAAAATGTACTACCCGATTATAGAGAGTAATCATCCAGGCACCAGGATCAACCCCACTCTGCATGATGCGTACATAAAGAAATCCTGTTACGATACCTACCGCTTGTGGAATAAGGGATATAGCTCCGCCACTTGTGCCCAGGTTCAGAAAGAGATATACAACGGAAATAATCCACAATGGTATACCGCCTCCAATCATCGGAAAGATTTTATATTTCGGGGCAATGGTAGTAGCTGCTGCTGCCATTCCCAAAATACCCGGAATGATGCCATTGAAATAAGAAATGCCAACAACATCACGCTGAAAAATATTCGTTGACAATATAAAAACGAACCCTGCAAAAAAACTGCTATAGACATAGACCGGAAAAATCTTCTCACCTCCCACCAAATCTTGAATCAAGAAACCAAACATCCACGTCCAAATCAAATTACTGATCACCATGATCAATCTGACTTCGGAAAATTGCATAGTGATAAAGGTCCAGGGTCTGGTAAGAAATTTTTCAGGATCTGCAGATAGAATAGACCAGTAATAAATGTTGCGGTAAAACGATTCGGGGTCCATTCTCGAAAAAGTATAGATACTCTTGATGAAATTGAGTCCCACAAAAAACATTGCCTGAACAATGATCAACATCAACAATGGATTGTTGGTATCCCATTTTGTTGATGCGCCGTAATATCTGTTGGAGCCTGTCATATTAATAGAAGTGTCTTCTGTTGTTTCTGTTCCAGATCATTACAATCAATATTCCTACAGCAGCACCTCCCAAGTGTGCAAAATGAGCAATGCCGGTTGACTGACTGGAAACGCCACCCATTAAGTCTAACACAGCCAATCCCAATAATGCCCATTTGGCTTTGATTGGAAACGGGATGGGCAAGATGATCATTTGACTGTTAGGAAATGTGTAAGCGAAGGCTGCGAAAATGCCCATCACAGCACCGGAAGCTCCCAACGTAGGAATATTCGCCATGAGGTAAAGTTCTTCTGCAGAAATTTTTCCTGCATTAAACAGTGCGGTGTACTGCGAGATATCATACGTAAGTGCAAATGCCTGGGTAATTCCTGCTCCCAACCCACATACCAGATAAAAAATCAGGAAACGACCCGGTCCCCATAAATTTTCAAGGGTAGAACCAAACATCCAAAGCGCGAACATATTGAATAGGATATGAAAAAACGACTCGGAAGAATGCAAAAACATATAGGTAATGAACTGCCAAGGATGATAAAATTGCGAACTAAAATGATGCAATGCAAAAAGGTCTTCGATGGAAATCAAGTCTTGCCCAATGGTGATTTGTGCCAACCAGACCAGTCCATTGATAATGATGAGATTCTTTATTACTACTGGTAAAACCTGAAACCTACCCGGCCTGATGTCTGAATCCATATGATTGATTGATCCACAAAATTAACGAACCTGACTCAATGTATCTTCAACTTCATTTGAACTACATTCTCTATATGGTGCGTATGAGGGAACATATCTACAGGTTTTACTGCAGTTACCTCGTATTTCTCAGCAAGTAGGTTCAAATCGCGTGCCTGCGTAGCGGGGTTACAGCTGACATACACCACCAACGGTGCTTCCATACGAAGAATCTGATCGATCAATTTTTCGTGCATCCCAGCCCTGGGCGGATCAGTAATAATTACATCCGGACGACCGTGTTGTATAAAAAAATCGTCGTTACAAACACTGGAAACATCTCCTGCATAAAAGAGGGCGTTCGAAATACCATTCAATGCAACATTTTCGTTTGCATCTTGTATTGCCTCGTCTATCAATTCAACGCCGATTACTTTTTTTGCTTTATCACTAACAAATATTCCAATACTACCAGTACCACAGTATAAATCGTACACTACTTCATTGCCTGTTAATGCGGCAAAATCTTTTGTAATCTGATAAAGTGTTTCCGCTTGCTTGGTATTGGTTTGAAAAAATGATTTGGGACTAATTTTAAATTTCAGGGCGCCTAATTTTTCAATTGCATACGCATTGCCATTGTACAAAATGGGAGTTTGGTCAAAAATACTATCGTTGAATTTTTTATTGATGGTATAATAGAGAGATGTAATCTGAGGAAAAGTAGTTTTCAAAAATTCCATCACTTCATTGATAGACGACATTTCTTCTTCTCCAAAAACTACATTCACCATGAGGTCTCCTGCAGTACAACTGCGTATCATGAGATTGCGCATCAAACCAACATGGTTTCGGATATCATAATAAGAGAACCCTTTTTGTAGAACAAACTTTCTCAATGCATTTCTGATTTCATTGCTGGGCGCTGGTTGCAAAAAACATTCATCGATGTCAATCACTTTATCAAAAGCACCGGGTACATGAAAACCCAGAGCAGGAATGGAAGGCAACCCCAGCCTCTCTCCTTCCGGCAGTTGAAGAGCAACTATTTCTTCGGTGGTGAAATATTTTTTTGAACTGAATGTAAATTCGAGTTTATTCCTGTAGAACCTGGTTTCACTTGCAGATGCGATTTCTTGGATGGGCGGAATGGCTAGCTTACCAATGCGCTTGAGGTGTTGCTCAACTTCTTCCTGTTTGTACATTGCTTGTTTCTCATACGGAAGCATTTGCCATTTACACCCGCCGCACACTCCGAAATGTTTGCAAAATGGGACAACTCTGTCTTGTGAAGGCCGATGAAGATGCTGCACGATGCCTTCGGCCCAATCTTTTTTGTTTTTGATAATTTTCACATCCACCACGTCTCCAGGTACAGCCCCTTCGATAAAAATTACTTTTCCATCTTTTTTGGCAATGGATTTCCCACCTGCGGCATACGCAACTACTTCCAATTCGAACATCACAGGGAGCTTTTTCCTTCTCATATTTACCATTGATTTATAAAGTTATTGAATAATTTAGCGGAAAGTAGTCTACATGAGATCAGTTGTATTTTGTATAGCATACATCCTAAGCAGTTGCATCGGTTTTGCGCAATCCAGCTACGAAATAAAAGCGAATATCAAACCTTTCAATAAAGGGTATCTCTACTTGGCCTATCATTTTGGGAACAAACAATACCTGATCGATTCAGCTAAGATTGAACCCTCTGGCGATGCGGTCTTCAGCGGAACTAAAAAATTACAAGGGGGTGTTTACCTGGTTGTTTTCCCGGAGAAAAATGGTTGGGTAGAATGCATGGTCGACAAAGAGTTGAAATTTTCACTAAAAGCAGATACCAGCAATCTTCTCCAATCTCTTCGATTTGAAAACTCTGTCGACAATACCGTCTTCACCGAATACCAACAAACATCTTTTGAGATCGGAACAAAGATGAACGAGTTGCGGAAAACAATGACAGGTAAAGCAGGTGACCCCGGATACGATTCGGTGAATAATCAAATCAAAAAAATGGGTCAATCCATGCAAGACTACAGAAATAACTTGCAGAAAAAATATCCAAACAGTTTACTTACTGCCATTTTCTACCTCTTGAAAGATCCTGAAATTCCACCGGCCTCACAGCACCCGAAAGGAAAATACGATAGCGTATACGCATACAACTATTACAAAAATCATTTTTGGGATGGTATCAGTTTTACCGACGAACGCTTAATTAGAACACCTGTACTACAGGGAAAATTCGACAGGTACTACGATGAAGTGTTGCCCCAAATTCCTGATTCACTGATAACATATGCAGATAAAATGCTGCAGGCTTCAAAAGCAAACGAAGAAATGTTCAAGTTCTTTTTATCGAGTCTTACCGATAAATATGTGAATCCCAAGTACATGGGGCAAGATGCAGTATTCGTTCACCTGTTTGAGAAATATTTTTTAACCGGACAAGCTGATACTTGGATGAACGAGCAATATAAAAAATTTGTATTCGACCGTGGATACTCGTTGATGTCCAACCGAATTGGCTTGAAAGCATCAGAATTGCAAATGGTAGATACATTGGGAAGGCCCTTCCTTTTGAGTGCTGTTCAGGCACCCTTTACAGTGATCTGTTTTTGGGATCCTACATGTGGGCACTGCAAAGAGGAGGTTCCAAAAATGGATTCTATCTTCCAAGCTAAATGGAGAAAAAACGGAGTAAAATTAATTGGCGTCATGGTGGATGGCGGTAAACAAAACTGGTTGAAGTTCATCAAAGAACATAACCTGGTTGGCTGGACACATATCTATCAAACAGACGAAACAAAAGATAAAATTTATAAAGCAGGTAACCCCGGATTCCGTCAATTGTACGATGTATATCAAACCCCCATGGTGTATCTGTTAGACAACAACAAAAACATCATTGCAAAAAAACTCAGCTACTTGCAATTGGACGACTTCATGGAAGCCAAGAAAAAATCTCAGCAGAAATAAGATTAGAACACCTGTGCAACTGCATCGCGGATGATCAACGGTTTTCCGAGCGTATAATAATGCAAAACAGGTACGCCGGCTTTTTTCAATTCCTTTGATTGGTGGATGAGCCAATTCATTCCCACCTGTTCACTTTCCGCATCGGTTTTGGATTTGTTCATGTCATTTATAAGATCGGTTGGAAGATCAACATGAAATATCCTTGGAATAACTGTCAATTGTTTTTTGCTTGTCAGTGGCTTCAAACCAGGAATGATTGGAATATGAATATCGTTGGCTCTGCACTTTTCTACAAATTCAAAATACTTTGAATTGTCGAAAAACATTTGGGTAACAATATATTCAGCACCTGCATCCACCTTTGCCTTTAGATAGCGCATATCGCTATCCATATTGGGAGCCTCGAAATGTTTTTCAGGATATCCGGCAACACCCATGCAGAAATTGGTACGAAATCCCTCGCGAATATCTTCTTCTAAATAAATGCCGTTGTTCAACCGACCAACTTGCTCCAACAAATCAATTGCATACTTGTTGCCGTTGGGTTCTGGTTCGAAACTTGCTTCGTTCTTGGTAGCATCTCCTCTCAACACCAACACATTGTCGATACCCAAAAAATTCAAATCGATCAGCGCATCTTCGGTTTCCCTTTTGGTAAACCCACCACATATCAAATGCGGAACTGCATCAATTTGGTAATGGTTCATGATGGCGGCACAAATACCGACAGTACCCGGACGTTTCCTCACTTCAACTTTTTCAAAATTGCCGTCTTGCTTTTTCTTGAAAATATGCTCGCTTCGATGGTAGGTTACATTGATGAAAGAGGGCTTAAACTCCATCAAAGGATCGAGGTGTTGGTACAAAGAAGCAATGTTCTTCCCTTTCAATGGGGGAAGCACTTCAAATGAGACCAGTGTTTCTTTCGCCTGATTGATATGATCGATAACTTTCATGCCCTTGGGTGTTTTGTGGGATTGCAAAAGTAAGGATTATATGCTGTTTAAATTTGATACATTTGTTCTACCATGAACCTCACAATCAGAACCCAAAACCTTATCAAGAGATACCACAACAGAACGGTGGTGAACCAGGTATCTGTAGAGGTAAATCAAGGGGAAATCGTTGGTTTGCTCGGCCCTAACGGCGCA
>JAURIR010000080.1 GCA_030832645.1 Chitinophagales bacterium
TATCAAAGTTTGGCTGTTCCCCTTGTCCCTTCTCTCTTCGCCCTTTTCCCTCTATTTAATCAATAAATCGCTTTACAATATCTCCATACGAATCAATCCGACGATCACGCATAAAGGGCCAATGGGTGCGATAACTATCGGTTTTCTGCGTATCAATTTCAACTACTACTACTTCCTCGTTATCATGAGATGCTTTTGCTAATAAATTACCAAAAGGGTTTGATACGAATGATCCACCCCAGAACTTCATGGCGCCGTTCTGTTCGAAGCCCACCCTGTTTACACTTACCACGTGCACACCATTTGCTATAGCATGACTTCTTTGGATAGTTTGCCATGCTTTGAATTGCTCATCGTTGGTTGCTGCATCCTGTGATGTTGCCCAACCAATTGCAGTTGGATAAAACAATACCTCTGCACCCATAAGCGATGTAAGACGCGCTGCTTCAGGATACCATTGATCCCAGCAGATCAGCACTCCAATTTTTGCAAACTTGGTTTGAAAAACTTTGTATCCAAGATCTCCTGGCGTGAAATAAAATTTCTCGTAATAAGCAGGATCATCCGGAATATGCATCTTACGATACTTTCCTAGATATGTTCCATCTGCATCAATGACGGCAGTTGTATTGTGATAAATACCTTGTGTTCTCTTTTCAAACAAGGAAGCAATGATCACTACACCCAATTCCTTCGCAAGCAATGACAAATGATCTGTTGTGGCACCTGGAATTGCTTCTGCCAATTTAAAATGCTCGTAGTCCTCTACATCACAAAAATAGAGTGAGGCAAACAACTCCTGCAAACAAACTACGTTGGCCCCTTTTGAAGCCGCTTCCCTGATTCCTTTAACAGCCTTTTCAATATTTTGCTTGACATCAGAGGAACAAGACATCTGAACGAGGCCTACTTTAAAACGAGACATACAATTGTTTTATGTTTCATTAAGAACCAGGTTTTCCAAACTGCTGATTCCAATATTTTTTTGTGATACAAACCCCTCTGCATATTTCACCCCAATTCTCTTTCCCATCAAACGTGCTCTGGAAATAATTGCATCTAAAAAGTCTGGGGAAGAAATATAGGTCTGTGTTCCCTTCGAACCATCTGGATTCGTATGGAATTGTGTGGTATAGGCTTTGATAGATTCCATGCGTTGCTCAAACACATCGGAAATATCCACAATGAGATTTGGCTCATGAAATCGATCCTGAATATAATGTAGCACCTGTTTCGGCCTCCATCGCTGCTGTGGCTTTCCTTCATCATCCAAGGTTTCAATTTTTGAGAGTCCGGCTAAAAAAGCTGACTCTGCAATCAATTTTCCGGCACGTCCATGATCCGGATGCCTGTCTTCCAGAATATTGGCAAGGATTACTTCGGGCTGGTATTTTCGAATGGCTCGAATCAATTGCAATTGATGTGCTTCATCATTTTTAAAGAAGCCATCCCGCATGCCAAGATTTTCTCTCACAGACAAACCCATGATAGCAGCGGCATTTTTTGCTTCTTCATCGCGGGTTTCTGCTGTACCCCTGGTTCCCAGCTCTCCTCTTGTTAAATCAATCACACCTGCGGCATTGCCCTTTTTCACCTCATTTATCAAGGTGCCAGAACAACTCAGCTCCACATCGTCTGGGTGAACACCAATGCCAAGTACAAATAGTTTCATGAGGTGAAATTGAAACGCAAAGATACATTTTTGGATGATGAGGAAGTACTCTTACCCGACTAGGCGTGTCCATACATTCTGGCCACTTCTAAAACGATGCTTTCCATTTCTGCATCAGCCCCTTTGGGATCGTAGTCCTGCTTCAAACTGCTTCCGAATACCCAAGCTACGGTTTGCCAAAATCTGGCCGTGAATCCTCCGCGGTATTCCTTGATAAGGTCATAGCAATTATTGTGTGTTTCACGGTTAATCAATTTCATGAGAATCTTACCCTGGTATACAGATAAAGCTGTGAGTGGCTCCGTGAATTCTTTTTTCAGTTCCTTCTCCCTGGTACTCAAGTATTTTTTTCGCTGATGCTCATCTGGTATTTTATCGAGATGCAGAATGACGTCGTTGATGATAAAACTTGCCTTTTTTGCGTAGGGATAGGCAACATACACAGCATTTCTCAGGCGAGTCCACTTTTTCATGTACTCACGTTGTTCATCCGACATTTTACCTAGTACATTGACCATGTCCATTACCTTGAAGGTCATGGTATCTCCTTCGTAAACGATAAAAGGGACCCAAAGCGTGTCGTTCTGACCTGCCTTCCATTGTGCATCTGCACGGTGCACTATGCTTATCAACAGTATGATAAACAGTTTTCGCATATCTCTAAACTACGTATAATTTGGACTTCAGCCTATTCCACATGCTTAATAAAAAGCCAAACACCATAATGATGGTTCCTAACCAAAGCAGATTTATCCAGGGAAACCGATATGCTTTGAGTGTGATATATCGCATAACAGCATCGGACTCTTTTACTCCCAAACTAACAGCTTTACCTTTTCGTTCTAAGGAAAAAATCAGGCTCTGCTCCATAATGGTATCTGTCTTTACAGAACTTCCCCCATCCTTTACAAAGTAAGCAGGTGTTGAGCTGAATTTTCGTCCATCCTTCGCAAATACAGATAGTTCAGACAACCATGCACTGTCTACAACAGGCAAATCCTTGTTGTCGTTTTTATTTGCTGCCAACAATCGATCGACTACAATAAATCCGTTAGAATAAAAAACAGTATCACCTGTATTCACGGTTTGGTAACGGAAGCTTGCAGTGTCTTTGATGTTATCGGGATTCAACCACGATGTGATGTATACAAAGACATCGTTCGATAGATAATGACGAGAACCAGGATTGGAAGACAATTGCGTTCCTTCTCCGGATTTCATTAGAAATGCATTTGGACGAACATCGAACTGCTCCACAATAGAATTGTCTGAGGTGTCGGTTTTGATAAATTTGATTTTAAAATAGACCCTGTCGTCTTTATCAACAGAAGAATCACCTAAGTAAGTGACGGTATATTTACCCATTGGTGTGGGTATATTATAAATCAGTGTAACGTTCTCGCGAGGGTCTTCGTCTCTACCCTTCGCATCTTTCAACCCACTTACTGCAATGCCAGTATTGTTCTCTGAAATCAACTCCTTTTTTGCAGAGGAGAGTAAAATACCCACGAGCATCAGTCCAAATCCAATATGTGCAAAGGATGACCCTGCTGCTTTCATTTTCCATTTGATAACGAAAGCCATGTAATTCGCATTGGCAATTATCGTGTACACGGAAGAAAACATAGCGAGATGGATGGCCACCAAATAACCCATGCCGTATTTATCGTAGTGGATATTTCCAAAGTAGCTGATGCAACCTGATACAAGCACAGCCATTACTGTTGGAATCCAAAGTTTTGACCAAAGATATTTTTGTGCAGTGCTTTTGTATTTTAAATACTGTGTAACTGCTGTTAACATTCCAAGAAGAATGGCAACTAAAATCATGATGCGGTTATAAACAAACTCTACATCTTCTCCAATGGCCCATTTTGTTCCAAATAATTTGTTGAAAAACGGAAGAGATGTAAGTACGATGATGTAGAGTCCCGCTATTATCAGCATCAATGAACCAACAAACATCCAGAACTCTCTACTATCGAGGTTTTCCTCTTTAACTTCAACAGGAATATTTTTTCGATCCTTGATGTAAAATATCAATGGTGCGGAAACAAAAGCCAGAATCATAGCAAGTAAGTGCCAATACAACGTACTTCCCTCACCTGTAAATGAGTGCACAGAGGTATCTCCCAAGACACCTGTACGAGTTAAAAAAGTTGAATAGAGTACAAAGAGAAAAGAGAGCACTATGAATAAATAGCTCGCTTTCAAAGAATGTCCTGTGCTTTGAAATATCAGCATCGTATGAATACCCGCTACCAATAACAACCAAGGAACCATGGATGCGTTCTCCACAGGATCCCAGGCCCAATATCCACCAAAGGTGAGTGACTCATAGGCCCAAGCAGCACCCATCATAATTCCCAACCCTAAAATTCCTGCACAAAACAACGCCCAAGGCATAGCAGGACGCAACCAGCCTTTATGATCTTTTTTCCATAGACCAGCAACTGCGAATGCGTAGGGAACAACAGAAGAGGAAAATCCCAAAAACAAAATGGGAGGATGAATAACCATCCAATAGTTTTGGAGCAATACGTTCAAACCATTTCCATCGGTGAGATACTTAGAAAGATAATCAGGATCCTGAAATATTGGAGCATCCGGGAATTCGTTGCGCATCAATACAAAAGGGTTTGATCCGATACGCACATCAAAAAAATAAATTCCAATCAAAAAGCTCGCAAGAAAAACTTGCACTAAACTTATCACAGTCATTACCGGAGCTTCCCATTTTTTAGCAACCTTCAGTAATACCAATCCAAGCACTGCATTCCAAAAGCCCCATAACATAAAACTTCCTTCTTGGCCTTCCCAAAAACAACTTAATAAGTATTGAACATCCAAACTTCGTTTAGAATGTTGGTGCGCATACTTGTATTCAAAGTAATGGTTGTAAATAATTAAGTAAAGAGTGAAAAAAACCGCAATCACAGAAACAGCATTCACAATGAATGCAGATCTTGATAAAACCTTCCACGACTTCTCATTCAGCGTATCAGATAATACAGTTGACTTATAGTATGCATAAAACGATACCAAGGCAGCAGCAAATGCGAGCAGTGTAAAGAAAATGCCGATTTGACCAATCAGCAAATGCTCATCCGTGTATTTGATCATAATTGATTACTCTTTTCGTCCTTGTACTTAGAGGGACATTTAAGCACAATCTCTTTGCATTCAAACGTTCCATTCTGCATTGCACCTTTCATCACCACCCTACTGCTCTTTTCAAAATCAGTCGGTTTTGCATTCTTGTAAACAACCTGTGTAAATGCACCGAGAGAATCTACTGCAGTAAATGATAAATAATTTGGGTCTTTTACAGGATCGTATACAACAGGCTTTGTTGTATCTACTTTTGCGATGATATGCACAAACTTGCCCTCTTTGTTTCGGGCAGATCCAATTGAATCGTACGTGCTCATATCACCCATCAAACTGATCAAAGCTGCTATGGCCAATGCCACTAAAACGAGCCCAACAATATGTATTTTCTTCATAAAATTCTGATGCGCAAAATTACATTAAATTAATCCTCAAAATAGAAGTACTCGACTTTAGTTTTTCATTAACTTGCGTGCCGAAATCACCCATGATCAGATGATCGCCGACCTCTCCAGATTCGACCCCAATGGCGTAAGCATTGCAAATAACAATGTTTTTGGACTGCCATTTACAGAAGAAAATGCCTCCCTTATTATCATTCCCGTTCCATGGGAGGTAACCGTAAGTTTCAAATCCGGAACAGCCAGGTCTCCAGATAATATTCTCAAGGCAAGTTTACAAGTAGACCTTTATGACAGCCAATTTCAGAACAGCTGGAAAAAGGGCGTCTACATGCAACCAGTCGATAAAAAAATCCTCTTAAAGAACGACTACCTCCGTAAGGAAAACGAGTTATACTTGAATTTCATCAACTCGGGCGATAAAGTAGAAACCAACAAATTCATGTGTAAAACACTCAAAGAGGTAAACGAGGGTTGCACATTCATGAATGAGTGGGTGTACGAACAGGCAAAAACCCAACTTGCGAAAGGAAAAAAGGTTGGATTGCTGGGAGGCGACCACAGTGTGGCCTATGGGCTTATCAAAGCATTGTCTGAACATGTTGGAGATTTTGGCATTTTGCAAATAGATGCTCACTGCGATCTGAGAAAAGACTTTGAAGGCCTTCATTATTCGCACGGATCGATCATGTACAATGTGTTGAACGATATTCAACAGGTGAAGAAATTGATTCAACTGGGCATCCGAGACTACTGTGAAGCAGAGTGGCAATGTATATGCGACAGCGAGTACAGGGTGGTCACCTACTTTGAAAAAGAAATGAAAGAGCGACAGTTCGAAGGTCAAACCTGGTCGGCTATTAGTGATGAAATAATAAATCAACTGCCTCAACAAGTATACATCAGTTACGATATCGATGGATTGGATCCAAAACTCTGTCCACACACCGGCACACCCGTTCCAGGTGGCTTTGAAATGGAGCAGCTCAGTTATTTATTCAAGAAAATCCTAAACAGCGGAAGAAAAATAATTGGATTTGATTTAAGCGAAACAGGCGTAAGCAAGGACGGATGGGATGAGAATGTGGGCGCAAGGGTTTTGTTTAAGTTGTGTAACTTAATGCTCAGCCAAAATTAGTCAAATGTCAAAGGGGATTGTGTACGATTACGTGGTTGTCTTAAAAAACAACAACAAAATTGTTATTGAAAAAACAGGTTGGCTTCTTTCCATTCTCTCCTTCCTGCCCATTGGCATATCTTTTTACCAGGACCCCCGTTCGTTTATACACTATTTACTTCTCTTTGTTGTTTCATCGATTCTTATCAGCTTGTTTATCGATAAAAAAAAGAAAAAGAAAGTTCGCTTTTTATCCCTCCTCATTTGCATTGGCATTGGATTGATTTCGATAGCAGGAAATTTTATTTTGGGAATGCTTTATGTGATTGCAGGTATCAGCGAAAAATTTTTAGCAGCTAATGTTGAAATAGGATTTTCAGAAAATACTATCGTAAAAACAGGATGGGTCAATAAAAAATACAGTTGGAGCGAATTAAATAACGTGGTAATAAAAGACGATTTATTGACCATGGACTTTAAGAACAATACACTCCTTCAAGCATATACAGACGATGAGGAAGACGAGGAGTACGATGTGGTTGATGAGGAGTTTAATCAATACTGCAAAAGGCAGTTAACCGTTGCCCGATGACTGTTAACAGTCAACTGTCAACCTACACCTGCTACATCGTTCTCAAAATCACCCTTTATTCTTTCCATCGGGGGATTGAAATAACCAAACTTCAATTGGGGGAATTCATCTCGAAGTAACTGCATCATTTGGCGGATGCCTATTTTTTCGGATTCCTCTACAATACCCATTCTTCCTAAATACCAATCAGGATCAATATTGAAATTTCTCCATTGAATCATTTTCAAATTCGTCGACTGAATTAATTTTCTCAGTGCTTCGTATTCAACTTCTGTATCGGTCATACCCGGAAAAACAAAATAGTTGATCGAACTCCATCGCCCATATCCATCGACTATTTTCAAGCTTTCGATGATATCTTCAAACTGGTAATTATTGGGACGATAGTATTTCTCATACCATGATTTTTGTGCAGAGTTGGTACTTACGCGGATAGAGTCGAGTCCAGCCTCACAGAGCGCTTTCACTGATTTAGGCATCGAGCCATTTGTGTTGATATTGATGCTTCCTCTATTTGTATGTTTTCTGATTTCAATGATTGCCTCACGAATTGTTTCCCACATCAACAAAGGCTCGCCCTCGCATCCTTGTCCGAAGCTTACAATCGGAAAAGGTGTGTTCATTAGATGAGGGACCGTGAATTCAACAATTTCCTCGGCAGTGGGTTTGAATGTCAATCGATCTTGGGTTGAAGGAATACTCTCCTCTTCTGGTTGGAAAGAAATGCATCCCACACAATTTGCATTGCATGCCGGTGAGGTTGGAACAGGACATTCCCAACGGGATAAAAACATATTACGTGCAGCGGGACAAGTATAGGTTCTGCAACATTTTTCAGCGAGGTGATTGACCAATCGATTAGCGGGATAGTTCTTTAAAAAGTCTTCAACCCCCTTTTCAATTTTCACAGCATCGTATCCACTGCATTCCTGACGGATATCTTTCTCAATCCTTAACGCCGTAACATAAAATTGATCGTTGTACCAACCGGCAGCAGTGTAGCAAAACAAAGGAAGAGTTGGAGCATCCGAAGAAGTTTCAAATGCTGCAAGGAAGGTTCCAGTATGTGCAGGAGGAATAAAAGCTGCAACAGCCCATCCCTTTTCGCAAAGTCGCATCTCGCCGGTATTTACATCAAGACCAATTCCCTTTCTGCCCGGAAGTTCATAGAGGGAACCTCCATCTGGAAGCACTATCCATTCATCCATCTCAACGGGCATGGCATCCCATCCAGCTCTACCAACTGCATAAAGCGATTGATCTTCAAAGATATTTCCTTTGCCATCGGAGTAGAGGAGGTATGGGGATGATTTCACGATTTGAATTGTAATCAATTGACAGTTAACAGTTGACGGTTAACTTGTGATTGTTTTAATTTGTTAAATGAGAGTGCAAGTTATTTTAAAAAATGAGAATTTTCATAAATTACGAAACGGTTGACATTTAACTGTCAACCGTTAACCGTCAACTTTCATACCAGATGTCCTCATCAAAAAATAAAAACATACAAGCAGCATCCTACACGATCCTCGTGTTGGCAGCTCTTTTTTTGCTTTTCTTTTTTGTGTCTTGGACGCGTCCACTTCCACCACCACCTCAAAAGATGGAAGACATTGAAGTTGAACTGGGCGATGCTCCAGAGGGAGCAGGCAGTGAAAGCGCAGGAGCTTCATCGGTAACCTCTGAGCCCCAACCTGAAACTTCACCACTACCTGTAGCGGAAAAAAATATAGCCACCAACGATGCCGATAAAGAGGCTCCCGCAATTGTTTCGAAACCAAAAGCAGAAGTG
>JAURIR010000081.1 GCA_030832645.1 Chitinophagales bacterium
ATTTGATCGAGAAATAGATCGGGGCTTGCACCTCTCCAATTCAATGATACATTGGCGCCGTTTCTTGATATTTGTAGTCCGGGCACCCTGCTTTGCAGGTAAGTGAAAACATCAAAACCTGTTTGTGCTGCCGGATCATTCAAAACATCGAACACAAAAGCATCTCCACCCGAAAATAATCCTGTTGCATATTGCTTATCAATAACGTCTTCTTTGGGTTTCGTCCTGGTTTTCACGAGTACTTCTTGCAATGTTTTGTATTGGGATCTTTTTTTCCAGTCTTCTTGTAGTTTTAGGAAATAGGCCATGCGCGATTTTGCAAGGCTGTCACTCCAGGTATATAATTTCTCCTGATCGGTGATGACAGAAGTTTTATTATTTGATCTCACCAATCCGTTATCAAATTGTATGGTTGCTATCTCGTTTAATTTCTGGTTTTGATTGAAGCTGTAATAAATTCTCGCAGTATCATAAAAGAAGAGATCGCGGTTTTCAAAGTATCCATCTTTTGAAATCGGTTGGAATATAAAATTCTTACTGCTGTCTTTGTACTGAATAATCATATTCAACATCATATTATCCGCAGTATTCGTCATTTTCAATCCGTATACCTTTCCGGAAATTTTCATTCGCTCCATTTCTGGTAAATAATTCAGCGATGGGGGTGTACCGGCCTTCATTTTTTCCCAATCGATTCTTCTCCAGCCATGGGTGAGCATAACCAAATCGAGATGCGCCATCACAGTGTCTGCATCACTGGAAAGATAATAACCTGGATTGTAGATTCTTCCTTTTATTTCATTGCTTAGGAGCAGGTCAGAGTAAATTGTGGTGTAAGAAAGAGCTGTATCTACTGAGGCATCCACCACGGCAACGGACATATTGGTTTCGGTTGTATCGGAAACATAGACGTCAAACACATTCTTTCCTCTTCTGTTCAAGGAGGTTAGTTGTGGAATAATTTTTGCTCCAAATTCATGGGTGCGGTTGTTTACATACATGATCCTTTCTGCAACAGGGATCCAATCGCTTGTAAACAAACTGAATTGTAGGACGCCTGTGTTCAATTCTGCAATCGGTAGGCTTACCTGCGTGACGGGCTTCTCAGCCGTATTGATACTCACACTGTAAAGCAGCAATTGGTTCATGTGAACCAGCAATGTCATCTGTTTAAAATTTTCTGGGATAGTGGTTGTTCGCTCTACTTTCACCAAGGCTGATTCGTTATTGGATCTCAGCGAAATAGCTACTCCTTGGTTTTTAGCAGGAGGTAAATTAGTAGTGGATGAGGTTGCACCCGGGTCGGTCCATTTTAAATAATATTTTTCTGATGGTTTGGGTGAAAAATAAAAGCTTCCCATTCCGTTGTGAGCGATTTTTAACGTATCCAGTATTTTATTCTTATCATTCATTAGAAAACCTTTGATCGCAACAGGTTTCCCATAGTTATTGTACGCCTTGAACGCCACTTTAGAAACAATGCCTGTTATCAAGTCTCCTCCCTCTGGAAAAACATCCACAAAGGTCTTAGGTTTCGGCAGTGTATTGGTAGAAAAATTGTCATTATTGATGACCACATCTCTGGTATATTGAAAAGTAGGGTCGTCGTTTAATGACCATTTTGTAAATACTTTCATCCTGATGAAGTTGCCGGTATAATCGGCTGGTAATTCGAATGCTCCTTTTGCGGTAGATTGGAAGAGTGGGAGCGGCCGACTGGTGAATGATTTTACCGGTTGTATCGTACCATTCTACATAAACGCTTTTGCTCAGTTGAGTGAGTCCCTCGTCGTCCATGATATAAACCTTGTACCAGATGGTTTCTTCCTTGTTATAGGAATTTTTATCGAAGTGAACATGGAAGCGTTCCTTTGGAAAATTATTGAAATAAATATTCATCATGGAGTCGATTTTCTGGGCGACAGCATGATGACGAATAACAAACAGCGAAATGCTAAGGAATAGAATTTTTTGAAATAGCCTCATTTTCAAAGTATATATCCGAAAGTTAGTCTACTTGTTAATTACAAAAAAATGGAACGACAATTGAATTGTTAATGATTTGTATATCTAATGAAAAAACCACTTGCGATGAACAAGTGGTTTTCGTGACCCCGTCAGGATTCAAACCTGAAACCTTTTGATCCGTAGTCAAATGCTCTATTCAATTGAGCTACGGGGCCAGGGGTGCAAATTTAATGAAAATTTGCATATTGACCCTTTTAGGCAAGTATGTTAATACTCGAAACGCATGAAAGCCTCCAGTGCAGCGTATTGTGGCAGCCCTAGCCGATCAAAGAGTTGTGCCGTTCCTGCATTTCTGTCTTCTGCCCTTTGCCAAAACTCTCTGCTGTCGTTCCCTTGAAATACTACACCATCTTTTTGGGATTGATGTATGAAGATGCCATTCCGTTTCTCAAGCACTTGATCTGGACTCATCGGAATAGCCATGTCAATGTCCCAAATATCCCACTCTGCCCATGCGCCCCTGTACAACCAGAGCCTGCAATCTGCAACAGCAGGATCATTCTGTGCTTTTAATTTTTTTAATGCTTCAAACATTACATCGAAACACACTTTATGTGTTCCATGTGGATCCGCAAAATCACCGGCAGCAAAAATTTGATGAGGTTTGATTTTTTGAATCAATTCCATGTGAATTTTCACGTCTTCTTCGGTGGGAGGATTTTTTGTGATCAACCCCGTTTCATAGAAAGGTGCATTCATGAAATGGATGTTCTCGTCTTTCACTCCAACATACCGACAAGTAGCTCTTGCCTCTGTTCTTCTGATCATGCCCTTGATATTTCTGATTTCAGAAGTATCCTTGTCGTGCTTTTTCTTGGTTTTGATAAAATCTGCAGCATCGTTCCAAATCTTACTGGCTCTGCTGTTATCAATGGAAAAATTCCCATCAAATTCTACAGCAAAATCAATCTGACGCATTACAAATTCGTCGCTTACAGCAATATTTCCTGAAGTTTGATAGCCTACATGTACATCGTGTTCCTGCTGAACCAGTCTTAAAAAAGTTCCACCCATGGAGATAATATCATCGTCAGGGTGCGGTGAAAAGATGAGTACTCTTTTTTTAGCTGGATTTTTTCTTTCGGGATGTCTTGGAACATCCTCTGTTGGTTTGCCTCCTGGCCATCCGGTGATCGTGTCTCTCAATCCATTGAAAACTCTTAAGTTGATAGTACCAACCGGACCATGCTTTTCCATCAAGTCAGCCAATCCTTCGTTTAAGTAGTCTTCTTTAGACAACATCAGCAAGGGCTTATTGAGTTGCATAGCCAAAGTACAAACTGCTTTGCGGATCAGTTTTTCCGTCCATTTTATTTGTCCTGTTAACCAAGGAGCTTCAAATCGGGTGAGTTCTGCAGCAGAAGCTTGATCTAAGTGAAATATACAATCTTGGTGCTCTTGTAAAATACTGGCAGGCACTCGCTCAGTGATCTTGTCTTCAACTGCTGCTTTGATGATCGGTGCTTTGCTTGCCCCAAAGGCCAATAGCACGATCTTCTTAGACTTTAAGATGGTGGAAATTCCCATTGTCAATGCCAATCGAGGAACCTCAGAAATCGAACTGAATTCATACGCATTTGCCAAACGCGTATTGTTGTCAAGTGCTGCAATTCTTGTGATGGAGTTTCTGCTTGCACCTGGTTCATTGAAGCCGATATGTCCATTCAACCCTATACCTAAAATCTGTAAATCTATGCCACCGGCTTCTTCAATCGCCTTTTCGAATGCACTTCCGTAAGAGTGCATGGTAGATTTTTCAATAGTGCCATCAGGGATATGTATGTTTTTCGGATCTATATCAATATGATCAAACAAATGTTTTTTCATGAACGTATGATAGCTCTGAGGAGCATCTGGTTTCATGGGATAGTATTCGTCGAGATTGAAAGTAATTACATTTTTAAAGCTCAATCCTTCTTCTTTGTGCAGTCTCACCAACTCTGCATAGAGCGTTTTTGGGGTAGAACCCGTAGCCATTCCTAAAACACAGTGTTGCTTTTTGGCGGCTTTTTCCTTTATCAGTTGAGCGATCTCTGATGCAATAAGTTTGGATGCAGATTTGTTGTCGTTGTGGATAACAATGGGGATCTTCTCGAATGTGGCAATCATTGGACCAAATTGAGCTCTAAAGTTACTTAATTATTTATAAAAGATTGCCGGTTTACTGAAGCTTGATTTCATATACTTCCGGCCAGAGTTTGCCTGTTATGTATATGGACTTTTTAGTACTGTCGTATGCTATACCATTCAATACAGCACCGTTGATTTGTGCACTAGAATTATTTTTTGAAAGATAGGAGAGATCTGCCTTGCTGTTCTTTTGCAGAAAATCGGCAAAATTTAAGGTGCCTATAACGACACCATTGGTGGGATCAATTTTTACAATATAATCGTACTGCCATCTGTTAGCGAAAATGAATTCGTCTATCATTTCAAGTTCATTGAGATTATTGACTGGCCCCATATTGTCTTTTATACTCAGTATGTTTTTTACTTTCAATGTAGCGGGATCAGTAAAATACAATTTATCGGTACCGTCGCTGATGATGAGGGATTTGTTATCATGTGTTATGCCCCAGCCTTGATAATTCCAATCCCTTGAGCCTAGGGGCTTGAGGCTTTTTGCGTCGTACAAAAAAATTAGGTGATTCTCCCAGCTCAATTGATACAGTGTATCATTCATTACAGTGATTCCTTCTGCAAAGATTTCTTTGGTATTGGAAATTTGTTTGATGGGCTTCCCCGATTTGATATCGATTAGTCGTAAACTGGACTTGCCATACAAGCCAGTGCTCTCTAATAGCTTGCCTTGGTAAACCTCCAAACCTTGTGTAAATGCAGCTGTATCATGAGGGAATGATTGAATGAGGGTGTAAGAAATATTTTGTGCTGCCGGAATATTGCTCTCTGTTTCATTTGAAACGGCTGTTTCCTCTGTACTGTTGCATGCATACAAGATGAAGAAGAATAGAAAATATATTGCCGAAGTAAAGTGATTGTATCTCATATTAATTCTTACGAATGACATAATAAACACAGGTAGTGATAAAGTTCCTGAAAAAAGGAATATGGTTGATGAGATTCAGTTGCTTTCTGGGTTTCCATCCGAATTTATCCTCATATATTGGATTGATGAGGTAAGCAGTATTTTTTTCAATTTCGTATTCATTGGTTCTAACGATTTTTTCAAATCGTTCAATTGAAATTCCGGTATCTTTTATTTCAGACAACTCGGTGATCACTCCTTTGCCTTCTCCGAACAACTTAAGTATCCCAATGTAGATTGGTTTAGGAAGAATGTGGTAATAGGGAAGTGAAGCCAGTAGCTTGTTTTGGCACATTTGCTGATGACCTCCGTGGGGCATATACCAAGGAGGAAATCCGAAAAAAACCCTGCCGCCTGGTTTTAGAAATTTCTTAAGATATGGGATGAATCGTTCCTGATCTGGGATGTGTTCAATTACATCTTTTAAGATGATGAGATCAAATCTATTTTTTAAATCTGTTAATGCCTGTTCTTCGTAAATATTGCATTTTATTAAACATGCCTGTTTCGTAGAGAGATAATTCGATAGGTTTTCCTTCGAAAAGGCAAATTTATATTCGTTTAATTCTATGCCTGTTACTTCGCATCCGATTTCTAAGAATGCACTCATCACCCCTCCATCCCCACATCCAATATCTAAAATGGTTGTTTGCTGATCCAATTGCATGGTATCTGCAATAAAAGGAATCAGGTATTTTTTTGCATTCTGATATTGCTGCTGAAATCTTATTTTATGATCGGTATGGTGTGCAAACGACATAAGGTATTTATCTCTCTGCTTTTATTTTTTGAGTGGTAACTTTGACAAATGTACAATACGCAGAGTGAACATTGGAAAGAACCCTATCTAAATGGTAAAGTAATACTAATAGATAAGCCTTTGACCTGGACATCCTTTGATGCAGTAAAAAAAATACGTATAGCCACAGGAGTCAGCAAAGTGGGGCATGCAGGTACCCTTGATCCGCTTGCAACTGGCCTGTTGATCATTTGTACGGGTAAGTTCACGAAGCAAATCAACGAGTACATGGCTGCCGAAAAAGAATACACCGGAAGCATTACATTAGGAGCTTCAACTCCCACTTATGATTTGGAATCAGAACCAGTATTCGTAGGGAGTACAGCAGATATTTCCGAAGAAATTATTCTTGAGACGACTAAACAATTCACAGGACAAATAATGCAAGTTCCTCCTGCACATTCTGCCATCAAAAAAAATGGAACTCCTGCATATATTTTGGCACGAAAAGGGAAAGAAGTTAAAATGGAACCTCGTTCAATTACCATTTCTTCTTTTGAAATTACCAAGATCGAATTGCCCTTGGTTTATTTTAAAGTAGTTTGCTCTACCGGCACCTATATTAGAAGTTTAGCGAATGATTTTGGTGCGGCAATCGGATGCGGAGGTCATTTATCAAGTCTTCGAAGAACCAGGATTGGATCTTTTAAAGTAGACGATGCACATTCTATTGAATCCTTTATTGAGGAAATCAATTTGCTAAAAGGCAAATAGAATTATTCTTTTTCAGTTGTTGCAGTAAGTTTTTTCTTCTTCTCAAAAAATCGATCAAACTCGGTTCTAAAGGATACGTTGCCACCGGTTCTATCTCTTCTTCCAGAAGAAGAGAGCAGATCAAAGCTGCTTCGATAGAAAAAGGAGGTCCTGAATTTTCCATCAGGAGTAATTTTGTATTCTACATTCACATCAGGGAGAAACAAAAAATTCTGAGAACTGGCTGCCATTGATGCTGCTCCAGCAGCAAAGTTGAAATCGCTTCCGAATGTAATAACTAATTTATCGTTCAACATGGTTTTGATAAACTGAAGGCTTACATTTTCTCTGAAATTATTTGGCCCCGTTCTATTTGCCCCAGCAGTTCCTCCCAATGTAGTCATGGTTCTGGAGTAATTGAAATTCACATCCACGGACGAGCCCAGCATCTTTGTAAAAAAATTCTGTATGCTGTTTGACAGAATCCCGTTGATTACACCCGATATAGTACTGTTCAATAATTCATAGTTCAAGTCGCTTGCCACCACGGCTGCTTGCGGTGCGAAACTTTTGAACACAATCAAGTAGGTTGCTTGTTTACTTACTTCCAACGCATCTCTGTTGATGGTCTTTAATTTATTTTCTATAGTTGCGTTGTTCTTTACAGTGCTTCCTTGCGGGATGAGGATTTGAAAACTTGGATTTGGTTTATTGAGGGTTCCGGTTAGGTTACAACGCACCTCAACATCGCTGATTTCCCTAAGCACATCTGAACTTACTCCTGAAATACTGCTGTTGGTAGGGTCAGTAAACAAAGTGCTCATTCGAACCTTTTCAGCAGTGTACAAGGCGTTGATATTGATTTCAGCATCGTAGGGGTCACCTGTCCAACTAATATAGCTATTGCCGCCTCCTAATAATTTGAATGGTTTTTTAAATACATCCTGAAAGTTGAAATTGTAGTTTCCGCTTTCGATATTGTAACGTCCAATCATGGTCAGGTTTTCCTTGGTACCCGTGTGAATTTTCAAATTACCAGTTCCTTGTCCAGATATAATATCCCCAGTCAGTTCATCTAACACAACATTCATCTTTAACAGTGGATTGGCTACCAAATCCATATCGATGGTAAAGTTGCTGGAAGAACTCTGCGAAGAAGATTTCATTTCAGTTCCGTAAGTTTTCCAAACTACAAAGTCGACATCTGCCGATTGCTTACTATTGGTCGATGTAAGAATATTAATTGTTGAGCTGTCAACCGAAGTGCCGCTCATGTACATTTTCATGGATTCGTCGGGACCAGAAATTGAAAAGTTGAACCGAGCCAGCGCTTTGCCATAAAAGAGTCTGTTGTCGTTCCGGCCGGTATTTAAAACGAGTAATTTTCTGGAACTGGCGCTGAGATTGTAGCTGAATTTATTAAAGAAATGATGTTCAAGATCTCCTTTAAATGTAGCGTTATTTCCGTAGGCATCTTTTAATTGAATGGTTCCGAAATCGATTTTATCCGGTGAAAAAGTAATGGTGGGGTCTAAAAGGGTATAGGTACATTTAGTGTAATCTACTGTTACTTTTGCATTACTCACTTTAACTGCGCCAACCAGATCAGGTTCTTTTAAATTTCCTTCAATGCGCAGGAATCCGTTTCCTATTCCATCCATATCGCTGAAAACTATACCT
>JAURIR010000082.1 GCA_030832645.1 Chitinophagales bacterium
CGAGTTCAGGAATCATGCCATCAATAACATCGGCAGGCATGTCGTATGCGTCTGCTAATTTATAAATATCGGTTACATTACTAGTACGCTCAATCGAAGTACCCATGGCGTAATTATTGTTTTCACAAATAAAAATTACAGGAAGCTTCCAGAGCATTGCAAGATTAAACGTTTCATGCAGCATACCCTGACGGGCTGCCCCATCACCAAAGAATGTTAAACAAACATTGTCTGTTCCTTTGTATTGTTCTGCAAATGCCAAACCTGCGCCTGTTCCAATTTGAGCACCCACAATTCCATGGCCCCCAAAAAAGTATTCTTTCTTTCCAAAGAAGTGCATGCTACCACCCTTTCCTTTAGAACATCCTGTAGCCTTACCATACAATTCAGCCATGCATGCATTGGCAGATATTCCCTTGGCCAATGCCAATCCATGATCGCGGTAGGCTGTGATGTAAGGATCTTCCTGTCGGGTTGCTGTCATGCAGCCTGCAGCAAGTGCTTCCTGTCCGATGTAGAGATGACAAAACCCACGGATTTTCTGCATTCCATAAAGCTGACCAGTTTTTTCTTCAAATTTTCTGAGAAGAAGCATCAATTCATACCAGTATAAGTATGTTTCCTTGGTGAATTTGGTTGCTGCCATAGTAAATAGATGGTCTTTTTTAAGATCTGCAAATATAGTGCGAAAATGACAAAAATTCGCCTGAAAATCAATCGATTTACCCACTAAAAAAAGGCATCTTGCATGTAATTTTACCCCCTTCCAACACTTTGTTCAGGATTCACCATATAGACCTTACCCAATTCAGGAATTATTCCTCATCATCATTCGATTTTACTGAACGAATTATAACGATCTGCGGTTCCAATGGAATAGGAAAAACCAATTTGTTGGATGCTATTTATTACCTGAGTTTTACAAAAAGCTACTTCAGTAAAACAGATGCCATATCAATTGAAAAAGGAGAAACCGGATTCAGAATTGCTGGTGTTTTTACTCACAACAATACTTCCAAGGAAGTCTCTGTTGTTTTGAGAGAAAGCGGCAAAAAAGAACTCTCGGTAGATCATGAGCCAATTGGTAGATTCTCGGATCATATAGGCAGCATTCCCATCTTATTTGTAGCACCAGACGACATCAAGTTGATAACAGGAACGAGTGAAGAAAGAAGAAATTTTCTCGATACGTTGATTTCCCAGTGGGATCACGACTATTTAATCAACTTGATTAAATACAATAAAACAATGCAGGAGAGAAACAGATTTCTCAAAAGCATATCCTCTCCTTCATACGATATTGAATTACTGGATTCATTTGATGAGCAACTGTGCCGCTATGGAACTTTCATAGTAGAAAAAAGAATCTCTTTTACACATGAGATTTTTCCAATGATTGAGAATGTTTTTTCCTTCTTGAGTGATCAACAAGAAAATCCACAACTCACCTATATACAATCTACTAAAGTTGACTCTTATCTCGAGCAATTAAAAAATAGCCGTGAAAAAGATATCATTCTACAGCGAACTTCCATAGGGGTGCACAAAGATGACATTGAGATCGAAATGAATGAATTACCGTTTAAGCAGATTGCATCACAAGGACAAAAGAAAAGCATGTTGTTTGCAATGAAATTGGCTGCTTTTGAATTATTAAAAAAACACAAGGGATTTGACCCTGTTCTTTTATTAGATGACATATTTGAAAAATTGGATGAATACCGATTGAAGAAATTGTTGGAGTGGGTCTGTGTTCAACACAATGGTCAAGTTTTCATGACGGACACACACCCAGAACGCATGAACAAATTGATAGAAGATATTTCGCTACCTTTCCAGTCGGTTAAACTTTGATCATGTCGGATTCAATGTCTCTTGGTGATGCACTTAAAATGTACCTGAATCAAAGCAGGATCAAGTATTCTATTCAATCCCTGCAAATAGAGGATCATTGGGAAAAATTAATGGGGCCTACCATCAGTAAATACACCGATAAAATTGAAATACGAAAAGGAACTCTTTTTATTTATACAACAGTAGCCCCTCTAAAAAACGAATTGGTCTTCCAGAAAGACCTCATTGTTCAACGCATCAACGAGAGCATGGGAGAAGAAATGGTAAAAGAAGTTGTAATTGTATAAAATCAATCAGTAGTAGTTGCTAACTGCCTTTTTCAAATCCAGCCTGCCCCATTTATTGAGAATAACACCCTGCTGAAGCAGATACAATGTTGGCGTAGATCTTGCAGCTGTTTTGATAGCAACAACATCCCCTTTGTAAACTGTAACTACCAGATTCTCATCATGAAGAAAATTTACAACTTTGTCATAGTCCGAAGTGATGATTGAAAGTGGGATCTCTTTCTTAGCTGCCATGTTCACAACCTCTCTGAAATCTTTCACCCATGTGAGGTTTGCATCCATATTTTTAATGAAAAGAACATACTGTTCTCTTGGGTCACTCAAAATAGCTTGAGTGGTATCATTTCCAGTCGGAGAAAGAATCACAAAATCTTTGATGGGAGGCTTTGCATTACCCTCTCTAATCAACTTATCATACCTTTTTACAAAGGTGTACGTGGTGTCATTAAAATCTGCAGGGAAATGTTCTGCGTCGAATTCAACCTCTTTACCTTCTTTTGTATATATAAACTTGATAACGGTACTGTCCGGTATCGAACCTATTGGAGCTTTCATTCCTTCTTGAATATCACTACCTTTTTTATAAGGAAGACAGTCCACATAAGGAAGATGTCCCAAAACATATACCTGCATGGCAAAGCTGCCAGTGGTTACCAATACCAAAAAGAAAATAGATATGCTATTGCTAAAAATTGGACGAATGGATTTTCTCTTTATAAGAAGGAAACTTATCAATACAAACAAAACCAAATCTTTTGCAAAGGACTGCTCAGCTGTTAGCTTTATACAATCACCGAAGCAACCACATTCCCTGATTTTTCCTGATAAAACTGCATAACCAGTAAGGAAAGTGAAGAAAACAATCAATAAAAACAACAACCAGCTAAAAAGTTTGAAATTCCAACCCAATAAAACGGCTACACCTGCAATGATTTCAAAGGCAATCATTAATATGGAAAAGACCAATGTTGCATCGTTGAAAATAGTCATGTTCCATACTTCAAAAAACTCCTGCATTTTATAGCTCAATCCCAGAGGATCATTTGCCTTAATGAGTCCACTGAAAATGAACAAAACACCAACAACAAAGCGAATGATATGTAGTATTATTTTCATTTTTCTTTACGCTGTATGCCCGGGCTTCCCTTCTTCGATCAGTATCAAGCCAAACAAGGCATAATTGATAATGTCAACAAAATTCGCATCGATACCTTCGCTGATGATAGTTTTTCCATCGTTGGAAAGAATCTGCCTGATTCTGCTCAATTTCATTAAAATAAGATCAATATAACTCTCCTGACTCATATCACGCCAGGCTTCTCCATAATCATGATTTTTATCCAACATGGTAGTTCGTGCAAGGGCGACATGTTTGTCGTATAAAGAGGATACCGACTCAGGGGTCAATTCCTGTGGTTGGGTATCATCCATAGACAGTTGGATGAGTCCGATGATACCATAGTTTACAATGCCTTTGAATTCTGCGTTGATATCATCCCCTACTTTTTGAACCCTCTTTTCCTGGATGGTTCTGACTCTCATCGCTTTGATAAAAATTTGATCCGTGATAGAGATAATTCTTAAACAACGCCAAGATGTTCCATAATCTTTGGTTTTTTTAATGAAAATGTCTTTGCAGGATTGAACAGCCTTGTCGTATTGTTGATTTGTTGTAGAATTCATCGAAATTGCAGTCTAGATGCAAATGTAATAAAGGAATCAACATGTACCAGCTTCATTCGGGAGGTAGTATTTTGAAAGTAGATAAACCATTGGTTATGGGCGTGATCAATTGTACGCCTGATTCCTTCTATTCATCTAGTCGCGCTACCTCATTGGAGAAAGCCAAAGAATTAGCCGATCAAATGATTCTTGATGGCGCAGACATCATAGATATTGGTGGAAGTAGTTCAAAACCGGGTAGCATAGAAATTTCTGCCGCTGAAGAAATCAATCGCGTAAAGGACACGGTTCGATATATAACAACCTCCTATCCCGAAAAATGGATTTCGATTGATACTACACAAGCTGAGGTTGCAAAATTTGCAATCGAAGCTGGGTGCAAAATAGTAAATGATATTAGTGGCGGAGAAATGGACAAAGAAATGTTACACACTGTTGCATCCTTAAAGGTGCCTTATATATGTATGCATATGCAAGGGACTCCATCCAACATGCAAATAAACCCCACGTATCAAGATGTGGTTTCAGAGATCATCGAATTCTTTCAGCAAAAAATTAAAACCTTGGAGGAAGTGGGTGTTTCAGATTGTATTATCGATCCTGGATTTGGCTTTGGAAAAACATTGGAGCATAATTATACATTGCTCCATCATTTCGAACGTTTTAATACTTTACAACGTCCTGTTTTAGCTGGTTTCTCCAGAAAGTCTATGATTTACAAATTCCTTCAAATTAGTCCGGAAGAATCGCTGAACGCAACAACTGTTTTAAACACTATCGCATTGACGAAAGGAGCATCGATCTTACGCGTTCATGATGTAAAAGAAGCAAAACAAACAGTGGATTTGTTTTACAAAACTATTTCATAAAAAAAGGAGCAACAATTGTCGCTCCTTTTCGATACTATTAGTTGCCGCCACCTGGAGGCATTCCTGGATTTTGATTTGCGGGAGCTTCTTTTACTTCCACTACTTCTATTTCAAAAATTAAATTCTCGTAAGGCTTGATTACAGGAGGACTACCCTGAGGTCCGTATGCGAGTGAAGATGGAACATACAACGTTCCTTTGCTTCCAACTTTGAAGGCTGTAATTGCATCCAACATTCCTTGAATAGCACCTTCTTTCTTTGAAACAAAATAGAATGTCTCTAAGGGATGAGCCATAGTTTGTTTGGTAGAATCTACGTTCGAATCAAAGTACTTGCCTTCAAAACTTTTTCCGGAGTACTTAACACCAACCATCAACCCTGAATCTGCACTCCTACCTGTACCTTCTTTTTCCATTACGACGTAAACACTGTTATTTAATTTTTTTGCAGCAATCTTATTTGCATCCAAATACTTTTGGATCACATTCAATTCTCTTTCTTTGAATAGATTCAATTCATTTTGGTAATCAGCAAATGCTGCTTCACGTCCTGCCTGAGTAGCATTGTTTTTGTACACTTTTAATATTTTCAACGTGGCTTGTTGCTTTTCGCCTTTCTTCAAATATGGAGGCATTCCAAATTGTGATGTTTTTTGCATAGAATCGTAAAACTGGAATGTAACAACACTGTCTCCAACTTTTAGCTTTGTTAAGATCTCAGAAAAATCATGAAATCTTCCAACACTATCAACCTGATCAAATGCAGGAAGTACTCCATAAGTACTCATTACTACAGAGTCTTTATACGTGAGCTTGTACTGAAATTTTACAAAATCACCTTGTTGTAGCTTTTCGCCTTCACCGGATTTAACGATTTTGTATTGAAGACCAGATTTGGTTTTTTCAAACCCCATCTGTCCGCAAGAACTAATAAATAAAGCTGCAATTGCAGCAATTAACAGATTTGAATGTTTCATTTTATGATTGTTGTTGTAAAGATGAGAATTCTTTCAATACCATTTTGAATTTGGCGACATTTTCTTCTAGGCTGTCCAAACTTCTTCCGCCAGATGCATTATAATGACCCCCGCCGTTGAAATATTTTCTGGCAAAGGTGTTACAATCGAAATGTTCTTTGCTTCTAAAAGACCATTTTCGTTCTTCGTCGCGGTCGATCAGTAAGGCGGCCATTTCTATACCTTGAATAGAAAGAGGATAGTTTACCAAGCCCTCCGTATCCCCAGTTTTGATGTGAAATTTTTGGGTATCGGATTTGGGGATGGCAATAAGTGCCGTATTGAATTCATATAGAATTTCCATTCGGAAAGTCAATACATGTCCGATAAACCTCAACCTATTTTCTTGAAAGTTATCGTAGATGGCAGAGTGAATTTTTGCATGTTGAATATCAAACCCTTTAAGGTATGCTACCATATGATGAACACTGGCTGTTGTGGATGCAAAACGAAACGACCCGGTATCGGCCATTACTCCTGCATACAGACAGGTTGCAATTTCTTTGTTCATGAGCTGTTCTTTCCCAGATGAAATGATAAAGTCATATACCATTTCACAGGTTGAACTTTTACTGATATCGCTGATTCCGTAATGAAAGACCTCTAATTGAGGCTCTCTATGATGATCTATTAAAACCTTTTTTGCAGGTGACTGCAAAAGAGGTTCTTCCATAAATCTGGTACGTGACATATTATTGAAATCAAGGCAGAATATCCAATTGGCGAATTGAATAAGTTGATTCGCTTGATCTTTCGAGTGTTCATAATCTACTACTTCCTGGATGCCGGGCATCCATTCTAAAAAGTCTGCCCAATTGGTTGGGGAAATTACCCGACAATTAAACCCTGCTTGGCGGAGAAAAAGATAAAGTGCCAGTGCAGAACCCATAGCATCAGGATCTGGTTTCTGGTGCATGGTAATTACGATGCTGTCAGCAGGTGAAAGGGATTGAAAAACTTCGTTGATTTCCTTCATGAGCGGGTCAAAGGTACATCCTCGGGGTCAAAAACTGGTTTTTAGCTTTTCTTGGAGGGTGTATTCCGAAGAATTAACTTTGCGGTCCAAAATAGAAAAGAATATGAGCAACAGAACTTTTACCATGATTAAGCCAGATGCATTTGGAGCAGGACATGCAGGATCTATTTTAAAACACATTGAAAACGCAGGTTTTAAAATCAAGGCCATGAAATTGACCAAATTAACTGCAGAAAAAGCAGGTGAATTTTATGCTGTCCACAAAGAGCGACCTTTCTACGGAGAATTAGTGGAGTTCATGAGCAGTGGTCCGATCGTTGCTGCAATCTTGGAAAAAGACAATGCTGTCGCAGATTTTAGAACGTTGATCGGTGCAACCAATCCTGCACAAGCAGCTGAAGGCACTATTCGTAAATTATATGCAAAAAGTGTTGGCGAAAATGCAGTTCATGGTAGCGACAGCGACGAAAACGCTGCAATTGAAGGCAATTTCTTCTTTTCAGCTTTCGAAAGAATTTAATTCCCCTTTACATGGCATATTCCTCTTTAGAACAATGCCTAGATGATCTTGAAAGAAATGGACATTTAAAACGGGTCAAGGAAGAAGTTGACCCTTTTCTTGAAATGGCCACCATTCACCATCGTGTATACGAAGCCGGTGGTCCTGCCCTTTTATTTGAAAATGTGAAAGGGAGTTCATACAGAGCAGCCTCCAACATATTTGGCTCGCTAGAAAGAAGCAAGTACATATTCAGAGATACGCTGGATCATGTTCAGCAGTTGATTCGTCTGAAGCAAAATCCACTGAATGCCTTAAAGAAACCCTTTCAACATCTTTCTGCCGCTGCACATGCAATTCATGCATTGCCATTAAAAAATCCTATAGCAAAACCTGTCCTCTACAAAGAAATTAGCATCGATGAGATCCCATTGATTCATCATTGGCCCATGGATGGTGGCGCCTTTGTAACGCTACCACAAGTATATACAGAAGATGCAGACAGGCCTGGCATTGGTAGTTCTAATTTAGGTATGTACCGTATTCAGTTAAGCGGTAATGATTATCTGCTAAACAAGGAGATTGGACTTCATTATCAATTGCACAGAGGCATAGGTGTACACCAAACAAAATCAAATAAGCAAAATAAACCTCTAAAAGTGAGTGTTTTTGTTGGTGGTCCTCCTGCACACACCGTTGCGGCAGTAATGCCTCTTCCTGAAGGAATGAGTGAAATTAATTTTGCAGGAATCTTAGGAGGAAGGAGATTCAGGTATACATATCGCGATGGTTTTTGTATCAGCACAGATGCAGATTTCGTTATAACCGGCGAAGTATATCCGGAAGAAAACAAGCCCGAAGGTCCATTTGGAGACCACCTGGGATACTATAGCTTACAACATTCTTTTCCTTTGATGAGGGTCCACAAAGTGTACGCTAAAAAAAATGCAATTTGGCCTTTTACGGTTGTTGGCAGACC
>JAURIR010000083.1 GCA_030832645.1 Chitinophagales bacterium
ATTGCCACATCATCACCACCAACAGAAAGAAACAGGGGTATAACATGATAACAGAGGGCAACAAGACAAAGGTGGAGAAAGCTGGTCTTGATGATGAAATCAGGGATGGGTATGAGTATGAAATGACCCTTGCTTTTGAAATCATCAATGATAAGCACATGGCTAGGGCTAGCAAAGACAGAACAGGCTTGTTTGTTAATCTCCCTGAGTTTATCATCACCCCAGAAACAGGCAAAATGATTCTCAATTGGTGCCAATCGGGAATAGACATCAATGCTGACCACATCACTGGGCGCATTGGTGAATGTAAATCAATTGAAGAGTTGCTAACGTTGTACAAAATGTTCCCTCAATTCCATGGAGCATTAAAACTTGAGTTTGAACAGAGAAAGCGAGAGCTTGTAATTAACAGGTTGAACGATGATAAGGAAGAACTTATAAACTCTGGAATACATAAAAATGGTGTTCTGTAAATCGTAAGCCCATCCTCTAAATATTTGTAGGATGGGGTTATTATCCCTTTGATTCAAAACAGATTTTGTCCAAGAATTAAGGGGTCGATACATCATTCGAAGGAAAATAACTTTTTAATTAGATCTCTAGTGTATAAAAAAGTAAGGTACTACCATAAAAACTCCCCGTATACTGACAATCATTGGCTACATTCTGATACATAATTGACGAAAGTTGATTATTTGTTAAATTAGAAACGTAATTAGTGGATTCAAAAGGGATTTATTTTCTTTAACTTAGACATAAATTCCGTTATGGCAAAAGATAAAAAGACCGTTTCATACACTATACTTGGTATAAAGTTCTTAATAGATCAAGGGAAGATCAATTTCGAACCATCTTATCAAAGAAGTTATGTTTGGAAAAAAACACAAAAAGAGCTGTTAATAGATTCTTTATTTTTAGGTTATGATCTGCCTAAAATATATTTTCATGAAAACCGTGTGGGAGATAAAATATTTGATGTAGTTGATGGGCAACAACGACTAAGGACTATTTATGATTTTGTTATGAATCGGTTGAAATTACCAGTTGATTCTGACCCAGTGAATAATATTGAAATTGCAAATAAGTATTTCAACGAACTGCCACTTGATTTACAAATGGATTTTCAAGGTATCAACTTGGATGTAGTAGTATTGAATTCTGAATACAATACATATGATATCGAAGATATGTTCTTAAGATATCAAAATGGAGAACCGCTCAATGCGGCTGAAAAAAGAAAAGCAGTCCCTGGTAACTTTAAAAATATAGTTCAAGAGTTGTCTGCTCATAAAATTTTTGAGAAATGCAACTTTAGTAACATTCGAAATGCCTATGAGGATGCTGTAGCTAAAATTTTACATGTTAGGATTTTTGGAAATTTTACCTCAATTACTCCTGATGCAATAAAACGAACTTATATCAATAACAGAACAATAACAAGTTCTGATTCATATGTTAAAAGCGTAAAGCAAATATTGAATTTAATGCTTAAGGCATTTGAATTGAGTAATAATCCTACTCCACGTTTAAAAAAATATGCAATTTTAACTCTTGCTGAAGTTTTTTATCATTTATCAGAGACATATTCTATTGTTGATTTTAAAGCTGCAATTGCTAACTCATATTTGAAATTTGAGCAATTAAGAGCAGAAAATGAAGAGCTTGATGAAAGTTTGCAAGATTCAAACTTTAGTGGGTTTACTGATGCAGCAAGGGGTGATAGTCCAGCTCAGCAGGAATATAGGTATAGAACTTTATTGGAATTCATAATTAAAGATAATCCTGATTTAACAACAAAAGACCCCAACAGATCTTTCACAGATCAACAGCGTATTGCAATTTTCAATAAAAATGGTGGAATTTGTCAAGGAATTAACTGCGGAAAGGTTGTTTCATTTGATGAATTCCATGCTGATCACATTGATCCTCATTCCAGAGGTGGAAAAACAACTGTAGCTAATGGTCAAGTATTATGTCTGCCTTGTAATCTTTCCAAAAGCAATTCACAAGTTTAATTATTGTATTTTTTTTAATTTGAATATAGATTTCTCTATTTCAACAAATAGTTTTGAATATTCTGGGTCACGTTTGGGTATTTTAGCTCTTTAAAATAGTTTAAATAACACCTAATTCATTGTTTATCTATTTATTAGCATGATGCTCGCACCTGGTTTGGGACCAGGGGGTCGCAGGTTCGAATCCTGTCTTCCCGACCAACACAAAAAAAGCCCTCATAAACGTCTAATTTTCAGAATGTTTTATGAGGGTTTTTTCTTTAGTATCAAAACATACCTCATACCATACCTTTTGGGGTTTCTTTTGTAGTTTTAATTATGTAAAATAATAGCGTAAGGGTGCGTGTCCCTCCCCTTAATTCTTGGATAAAATGCGATTACAATATGTACAACTGGCTATAGTGGTTTTGACTATTTCTTGCTCGAAATCGTCAGATTCCACTCCAATTCCTGCGCCCAATAATCCTATTGTTACACCGCCAGTCGTCACTGTCGATTATTCCACAAAGTATTCAAACACGACGACTATTTTTCTCAGCAAATCATTGAATACTGAGGGCGTTCACGCCGAGTCATTTAAGGTGATAAAAATCAACAACAAATATCATTTGATTACATCTAATGCAATGTTATTTGGTTCCACATACGATTACTTTAGGTCATTTGAAGTTGACACAACCTCAGGACAATTAACGGAAAATACATCATCAATTTTGGGCGGCTATAAAGAAGTAGGATTTCCCAAAAGCCCTTTCTTTTATGAAGATTTAAATGGAGACGGCATTAAAGATTTATTTGAAGTTGATCACGGAAAGGAAACTCCATCTTTGATGATAAATGGCCAATTTCCTGGATATACCAATCATTTATTTGTCGGTACACCGGATGGAAAATTTAACGCCGCAACAGTATCGGATTTGACTGACGTTAAAAGATTTCATCATAATGCAGGTATGGGTGATTTAGATGGTGATGGTGACAATGATTTGGTGTTACAATATTTTGGTAATGAAGAAATGATATATTTTAAAAATACCAATGGTTTAAAAAGAGATCGTATCATTACTCCAAATAATTCTACTGGCGCAGTTTTAATAAATGATGTTGATGGTGATGGCGTTACTGATATTATATCTGCTCCATATATTGATAGGGCATCCTTGCCCAGTACGCATGTTTTAAAATTAAATTTGAGTCAATCCTCATACACGACTTCAAAAATGTCTTCTTTACTTCCTTTTGGCAAGGATTACGGTTGTTATAAGTTATTTGCATTAAAAAATCCCAAAGCACCAACCAAGAAAAATATTTTCTATTTTGTTGAAGGTAGCATCGGTGATCAAAAAGTATTTAGAAGCAGTGAATCGGATATTACCAAAATTGAGGATGTCTCAACTTTACAATCAACATATAAATCCAATGGCACCAGGGATTATCAAATTTTAGATTTGAATTTTGATGGACTTGATGACATATTTTTTATAGTGAATCCTGGCGAAAGTCTTAATAAAAGGGTTTGGTTAAACAAAGGGGACAATACATTTGAAAACCCTGGTTGGGATGTAGATGTAACTTTGACTGATTTCTTCATACCATTGACAATCAATGAAGGTTCAGGTAGGATAAAGATGCTTTATTACGAAAATAGAATTGTCCCCAAGACGAGAATTATTGACATATACACAAAGAAAAAGTAAATGTGTTTTTGGGCTAGTATCCAACATTACAGGATTGATTTATTCGTAAATTAATTTTTAAAAAATAATGTACACTGTGCATCAACCTCTCCTTGCTTAATGCATGAAAATATTGAGAAGGGGTTTCATTATATTCATTGTTCCAATATTATGGTGTCAATACCCTTTCTTTTTTTATTTTCACAGAAATACTAGTTCCATGTCGAGACTTGTCCATAGTTTGATTTTCATTGCTTTGTTTGGTTTTGCGGCCTGTAAAAAAATGGATGTCGCAGCTCCAACTCCAGCACCACCGGTAACGCCTCCTCCCACACCAACCTATACGTATACTAGCGATAAGGTTCAGAACCTGAATGTAGTATACTTCATTCCAAATGACGTGTCCGTTCCTGTAGAATATCACAAAAGATTGAGTGAGATTTTACTCAATACCCAGGATTTCTTTGGTAAGGAGATGCAGCGGAATGGTTATGGGTTAAAAACTTTTGGACTGCTGAAGGATGATGCAAAAAAACGCATCAAACTGATTGAAATAAAAGGTAAGTTAGGGAAATCGGCTTATCCATACAGTGGAGGATCAGGCGCTGTGCAGACGGAGATTGCAACGTATAAGTCATCAAATCCCTCAGAATTCACCAGCGATCATTACCTCGTTATCATCCCTGCATATACCTATGATGCCAATGGTGAACCGGGTGGTCCTCCTTTTTACGGAGTGGGTAAAACATGTTTTGCTTTGGACTATGCAGACCAGGATGTGAAATACCTGGGCGCTGGCGGCACATTGGGGACAAGGGCCACCAAATGGATTGGAGGAATGATTCATGAGCTGGGCCATGGATTGAACCTGCCACACAACAGGCAAAAAGCAGTATCAGAGAAGTCTTTGGGGATGTCCCTGATGTGGGCTGGGAACAGTACATGGGGCATTTCCCCCACTTTTCTAACGGCAGCAGATTGTGCTGTGCTCAATACCAATCAGGTCTTCAACAATGACAACAAATCCTATTATGCTCCGGTCACTGCATCTGTTCAGCGCATTACTGGTGAATTTAATGCAGCCAAGAATGCAATTGTCATCAAGGGGAAATTCAAAAGCAATGCCATTGTAACTGACGTGGTTTATTTCAATGATCCCAATGTGAACAATGAAGGTACAGGTGTCAACAAGGATTACAATGCCATTGCATGGACATCAAAACCAATATCGACCGACAGTTTTTACATTGAAATGCCCATCGGTGATTTGGTTGAAAAAACAGACAACATCCCCTATGAATTTAAACTCAAGCTCGTACACGAAAACGGTACAGTGGTTGAGACCTTTTATACCTATACCTTCTTGGGAGGCCTACCGGTCATTGATTTCAGTACCAGGGATGAAATTAGCAAACAGGGCTGGTCTGTAAAAAGTTTCAGCTCCGAAGAAACCAGTGGTGAGGGTTCTACCAATGGCCGGGCATCAACATTGATTGATGGCGATGCAACAACATATTGGCATTCAAAGTGGACAGGCGTTTCCGCGGTTTATCCCCACGAATTTGTGGTGGATATGGGTGCTGTCAAAACGGCCACTGGTTTGTCTGTTGTGCAGCGCGGAGGTCTAAGCAGGGCCATCAAGGATGCAGAATTATTGATCAGCAATGATGGGGTCGGCTTCACTTCACTAGGCAGTTATGTATTCGGTAATGTCAATGGGGCTCAGTATTTCAACTTCAGTGCTGTGAAATCTTTTCGATATTTCAAGCTGGTGGCAAAATCGGCATGGGATGGATTGCAATTTGCATCACTTGCAGAAGTGGGGTTGTATTAGCCAGGGTTGGTGTTATGGGTCATTTGTAATATTGTACTACATTTGAACAAACCATCGTGATGAAGAAAAAGATTGCTACAATTGACATCGAACCGGTCAGCCACCAAACCATGGCTGATATAGTCGAGCTTAAGTTACTGGCATTTCTCAAAAAAAATGCCTTCAAGCCGGGGGATGCGTTACCAAAAGAGTTGGAACTCGCTGAAGCAATGGGTGTAAGTAGGAACATTTTGCGTGAAGCACTCAGCAGGCTTCGCATGTTGGGTATGGTTGATACCAAGAAAAGGCGCGGGATGGTTCTTGCCAGTCCGGATATCCTTGGATCCCTTGAAAAGGTAATGGATCCCCTGATCATAGACGAAAACACTTTACAAGACTTTTTTGAATTGCGGTTGACCCTTGAAATGGGCCTGGCTGATATTTTGTACATCCGCAAAACCAGAAAAGACATCGCCGAGCTGGAGGCGATTGCTTTGGCTGAAAAAGTGCGCGACAAGAACGACGTTGCTTTCCGGATCAAGAGTGAAGTGGAATTCCATGGAAAGATTTACAGGATGACGGGCAATCATACGATGCAGCGTTTTCAAACAATGCTGTTACCTATTTTTGGACATTTGGTTTCATTGGAAAAAAAGCCTGCGGGGGGAAAGGTCACACATCTCGACCTGGTGAATTTGCTGAAAACTGGGACTAGAGAAGCATTCCGCAAAGGAATGCGAGCACATCTGGAACATCATTTCAAGCGGATTGTAAAATAATGCTATTCGTTTTTTGTTAATTATGTACTACATAAGTATATTCGAACATAAATTTTTTCATTTTCATTTTAAAATGACTGCTTATGAAATCAGGTATCAAAATATTGCTGGTACTGGTATTGCTGGTTTTTAGTAACAATGTCACCTGGGCACAATCCAGAAAGATTTCCGGAAAAGTCACTTCTCAGGAGGATGGGAATCCGATGGCAGGTGTCAGTGTGACCAAAAAAGGTTCTACTGGAGGTACCCAAACCGGCACAGATGGTCGTTACACCATTGCAGCAGAAAAGGGAGATGTTCTTTTGTTTACATCAAGCGGATTTGCAAAAATGGAAATTACCGTGGGTGCATCTGACATGGTCAATATCAAGTTGCAGGCTGAAGAAGCGGATCTAGGTGAAGTGGTGGTAGTAGGATATGGTACCCAGAAGAAAAGCAGCCTGACTGCATCCATAGCAAAACTCGATAAGCGAATCCTTGAAACAGGCGTACGCGCCAATCCTGCACAGGCATTGGCCGGAACAATAGCTGGTGTAAGGGTTTCGACTACTTCAGGTAAGCCTGGGGCATTGCCCGCAATTGTACTCAGGGGTGGTACCAACTTTGACGGCTCTGGTTCTCCCCTGGTTATTGTGGATGGACAATTCAGGCCTTCATTGAGTGATATCAATCCGGAAGAAATTGAAAGCCTTGAAGTGTTAAAGGACGCTTCTGCGACTGCCATTTATGGAGCAAGGGCCAGCAATGGAGTTATTTTGATTACAACCAAGCGGGGTAAAGCAGGTGCTTCTTCCATTGCATTCAAAATGAAATCAGGTGTTAATACCCTCAATTCACCTTATACCTTGCTCACCGCTGAAGAATATTTGTTTTGGGGCAGGAGAGCATTGGTTGAAACCTTTAAAGTCAATGGCAACCAAAGTTTGATCAACTCTTCAGGCCCAAGGGGAACAGGAAATGTTTATAAAAATGCCGCTGGTGCAATTGTGGATGGCAATTATGATCTGAACGCCTTGTTCAGTCCTATGGTTTTATCCGATGCAAACAGGGAGTTGCTCAATTCAGGGAAAGGTTGGAAAGTAATGAAGGATGCAATTCCAACAAATGCTACGGGCGCATATGATCCCGCAGGAACGATCAAGGATATTCTTTACAAGGAATTTAGTTATGCAGACAATGCATTCCGCAACCAGGCTGTATTGCGGGATTATAACGTTGGAATGTCTGGTGGTAATGATAGGGGTACTTATTACGCCAACCTGGGCCTATACAATGAGGATGGAATTGCGAAGTCTTCATTCTATCGTCGTTTAAATTTTGTCATCAATGGGGATTATAAAATAAAAAGCTGGCTTAAATCAGAAAGCAGTGTTGCCTTTGCCAAAGCCAATTGGAGGGATCAGGCCCAAACCTCTGATGCAAGTTATTGGGGTCGTATCCTGATGGCTGCACCGACCATGAGGGGTGTAAATGAAGCTGGTGAAGTTTTGCTGGGCCGCAATGCAGGAGATGGTAACCCTACGATCAATGAACCAATGTTTATCCGCAGAAATCAATCAGATAAATTTACCTTATCCCAATCGTTGAAAGCCGACTTATATAAAAACCTTTACTTAAAAGTTGGGGGTATATTCATGTACGATGAACAAGTGGCCGAAGCGTTTAACAAAGACTACAGAACCGGTGTAATGAGCTATACCAATCCCAATACAGGCTGGAACCGTGACCGCATCAGTTCTGCATCATTTGACAGGGTATTCCGTCAAACCTACAATGCCATATTAAATTATAAAACAGAAC
>JAURIR010000084.1 GCA_030832645.1 Chitinophagales bacterium
CCAAAACCATCAATGCTAATAATATCTTTTTCATAATCAAATCTTTTAAAGTGTTTATTTTATCAAATGTACGTCACCCCAAATGTACAAATCCTTTTCATTGAATGCTTTTTAACTAATTTTACGATATGTTAAAACCATCCCAGCGGGGTGAAAATATGCCCGCATCACCGATCAGAAAATTAGTGCCTTTTGCCGAAGCTGCAGAGAAAAAAGGCATTAATGTATTGTACCTTAATATAGGACAACCAGATATTGAAACCCCTCCCAGCATCATGAATGCTGTGAAGAATGCACATATCCCGATCCTTGCGTACAGCCACAGTGCGGGAAATATATCATATCGTAAAAAATTAGTTCAGTACTATCAGAAATTAAACATTGAACTGACTCCAGAAAATATCATTGTTACTTCCGGCGGAAGCGAAGCCATTGTTTTTGCCATGATGTCGTGCATGGACCTGGGAGATGAAATCATCATTCCAGAACCTTTCTATGCAAATTACAATGGGTTCGCACTCATGGCAGGAGTAAAAATAGTTACAGTTACTTCTCATATCGAAGATGGATTTGCACTTCCACCTATTGAAGCAATCGAGCAATCCATTACTAATAAAACAAAAGCTATTCTTATTTGTAACCCCAATAATCCAACGGGATATTTATACAGCGAAGAGGAAATGAAAAAGTTGGAGGAAATCTGTTTCAAACACCAATTGTTTTTGATTTCAGATGAAGCCTACCGAGAATTTTCCTACAACGGGAAAGCAACCAGTGCATTGGAATTGGAAAAAATTTCGCAACAAGCAATAGTAGTTGATACCATTTCTAAAAGATATTCTGCCTGCGGAGCAAGAATCGGAGCCTTTATCACAAAGAATAAAGAAGTGTATGCTGCAGCGATGAAATTTGCACAAGCGAGGTTGAGTCCTCCTGGACTCGCCCAGATACTCGCTGAGGCAGCAGTTGATTTGCCAGATGATTATTTTGATGCTCCCAAAGCTGCGTATTTATCAAGAAGAGATCTGTTGGTAAAAAGACTCAATGCAATGCCTGGAGTTTTTTGTCCCAATCCGGGTGGTGCATTTTATGTAGTTGCGCAACTTCCTATTGATGATGGAGATAGATTTTGTCAATGGATGTTGGAATCATTTTCGCATCAAGGGAAAACAGTGATGATGGCGCCTGCAAGCGGATTCTACAATACAAAAGGCTTGGGGAAAAATCAAGTTCGAATGGCATATGTAATCAACAATGAGCGTATTTCTGATGCCATGGATTGTCTGGAAGCAGCATTGAAAATATACCCAGGTAGAATTGATTAAAACCGATTGATTAAAAAAACACCTCCTATCACAAATACCGACCCTGCCATCGCGTAGGTTTCAATGTGTTCGCCCAGGATCAGAATAGACAGTATCATTGCAAATACAGGAATGAGGTTATTGAATGCAGATGTTTTAACTGCTCCAATTTTACTAATGCCCTCGTAGTACCATACAAAACCCAACACTGTTCCACAGATTCCTAAATATGCAATCGCCAACCAAACAAGTGGATTGATCTGTGTGGGAAAAGGTTCAAAGGGTGCGCACAGGGTCAACAAACAAAATCCCAGGATCGTTGCCCAGGTTGAAGCCTGCAAAGGTGTGGTTGTTTTTAATGCATCGCCGGCATAAAATGTATAGAGTGCCCAACAGATGGGGCATCCCAACATGAAGGCATCTCCCCAACTAAAACCAGAAAGTAAATCCCCGATGTTTCCTCTCGAGATCACAACGACTAGTCCAATGATGGAAAGAAACATACCAATAATTTTTATAGCCCCGATTCTTTTTTTGTCGCGAATGGAGGTCATAATCAATACAAGTACCGGATTCAATGCAACGATCAATGCACCATGACTCGCTTCAACCAGCCTTAAACCGTTGAAGAAAAAATAGCTGTACCCGAAAATACCAGTGAGTCCTAAAACCAATAATTGAAAAAATTGCTTTCTGTTGAGGTTGAAAGTTTTTTTGTCTTTCAGCCATGCCATTGGGAGTAAAAAAAGCAGTGCGACTGCATAGCGAAAGCTTGCGCCTGTAAAGGAACCAAATGTTTGAGCTGCCATTTTTGTTGCGATGAACGTACCTCCCCACATCAAAGCAACCAAAACAAGTTTAATGTAAATCACGCTGCAAAGTTAACGCATCTCAACCTGAAGCTAGAGAGAAATCATTGCTTTCATAAGTGCGTTACCGGTAGTGTATAAACGGGGAAATTCATTTATCACATCGTTGAAGTGCATACGGTGTGTGATCATATTTTCAGCTTGAACTTTTTTTTCTTGGATCGCCTGTATAACGAAATGAAAGTCGCTGTGGGTTGCATTTCGGCTGCTCATGAGGGTTGCTTCGCGTTTATGAAATTCAGGATGCAGAACGGACAATGCACCCTGCTGCAGCCCCACCAATACATATGTGCCTGCATGAGAAAGATACTGGAACGATTCATTGATTGCAGTGAGATTCCCAGTAGCATCAAAAACAATCGAAGGCATGTTGCCTTTGGTGAGATCCTTCAAACAATCGATCACATCATTTTTGGAGGCATCGATGCATTCCACTGTTGGAAATTCTTTCTTACAAAAATTCAACCGAAATTCATTTGTTTCTACCACCATCAACTTGATATCGAGCAGTTTCAAAAAATGAAGCAAGCCAAAACCGATCGGTCCGGCACCTATCACTACTACACTATCTCCTTCCTGAATCATTGCTCTACTTACTGCATGTGCTCCAATGGCCAAGGGTTCAACCAAAGCCAGTTGATCCAATGTTAAACCGCCCGATGAAATGAGCAATTGATTCGGAATAGATAAATACTCTGACATGCCGCCATCTTCGTGGACACCCAATACGCTCAAACTAGCGCAGCAATTGGTCTTACCACGCATACAAGCAAAACAAGTTCCACAACTTTTATAAGGAAGAACAGTAAGCAGATCGCCTTTTGAAAAACCAGGAGCATGGCCTTCAACAAATTCAGCAGCCAACTCATGTCCTAAAACTCTGGGGTAGGAAAAAAAGGGTTGATTCCCTTTGTACGCATGCAAGTCAGTTCCACAAATTCCGATACGTTTTATGGCAATAATAGAATTTCCAGCTATAGAAGAAGGATAGGCTCTTTCCTCAAAAGCGAATTGATTGGGTTGAAGACAAAGAATTGTTTTCATGATGGTAGACAAAGTAATAAAAAGAATTGAAATTCTTTTTTATGAATTAAATTGAGTGAGAAACGATTCATATGAAAAAAATCTTTTTATTCCTTCTCCAGCTATGCATTGTTTTGATTGGCTGGTCGCAAGTTTCCAAAATGCCTGCCTACCCGTTGATCACGCACGACCCGTATTTCAGCATTTGGTCGTTCAGTGATGAAGCAAATGCATCCACTACAAGGCATTGGACTGGCAAAGAGCATTCCATTGAAATCAAAGCAACTGTTGATGGAAAAGAATTTCAATTGATGGGAAAAAGAGGAAGCGAATCAGTGCTCTTGGCAGCTCAAAATAATCTAACGGTAACAGCCACTTCCACTCATTATCAATTTACCTGTGATCAGGCTATTATAGATCTCAATTTCCTATCGCCTTTGTTGGCAGCTGATTTGGACTTGCTTTCAAGACCAGTCAGTTATATTGATTTTAAAGCCAGTAGCAAAGACGGTCAGCATCATAAAGTTGTGATACATGTTGGTGTTAGTGGTGATATAGCAGTGAACGATACATCCGAATCCTTGCAAATTTCAGAAGGCGCCTCGAATGGGATACAGTTCTTAAAAGTTGGATCAACAGAACAGAAAATACTAGGAAAGAAAGGAGATGATGTAAGAATCAACTGGGGCTATGGATATTTAGCCAGTGCTGATAAAAACACCCGCTTAAAAATTGTAGACGGAAAATTTTTAACTGCCGACTTCCAACTTGAAACAAATTCGTTGAAGAATTCCAGCAACTATGTAATGGTTGCATACGACGATCTTTATTCCATCCAATATTTTCAAGACAATTTATCGGCTTGGTGGAAGAAAATTCACGGATCCATCGAACAGCTTTTATCAACTGCTGCAAAAGAGCATACAAGCATTCTTGCAAAATGTAATTTGTTTGATAAGTCGCTTTACAACGATGCAAAAATGAGTGGAGGGGTGCAATATGCAGAACTATGTGTAGCGGCGTATCGACAGTCGCTGGCAGCACACAAATTGGTAAGGGGTAAAAATGACGAAGTCCTCTTTCCTCAAAAAGAAAATTTCAGCAATGGTTCTATCTGGACGGTAGATGTAACCTACCCTTCCGCACCGTTGACATTGATTTATAATCCTGCTCTATTAAAAGGAATGGTTGAACCATTGATCGTATACAGCGAGAGCGGAAAATGGACAAAACCATTTGCTGCACATGATTTAGGAACCTATCCATTGGCAAACGGGCAAACCTATCCGGAAGACATGCCAGTTGAAGAAGCAGGTAATATGATTTTATTATCGGCTGCAATTTGTAAAGCGGAAAAGAATTTCACTTTTGCAAAAAAGCATTGGGAAACACTCACGCAATGGGTAGAGTTTTTGGTGAAAGATGGATTCGATCCCGCCAATCAATTATGTACAGATGATTTTGCAGGACATCTTGCACGCAATGTCAATCTATCCATGAAGGCGATTACTGGAATTGGAGCGTATGCACAAATGGCAAAAGGGTTGGGCGATGCAGCAACAGCAGTTAAATTCAATACCATCGCAAAAGAGTATGCCAGTAAATGGATTGGGATGTCCGACGAAGGCGATCATTATGCCTTGACTTTTGATAAGAACAATACCTGGAGTCAGAAATATAACTTGGTTTGGGACAAACTATTGAAATTGGATTTATTTCCTGCTATGGTATATAATAAAGAGATCAAGTATTACCTAAGCAAACAAAATGAATTTGGATTACCACTGGACAGTAGAAAGACCTATACCAAAAGTGATTGGATCATCTGGACAGCTACATTGGCGAATGAAAGAAAGGATTTTGAAGCCTTGATTACACCCGTACATCATTTCCTTACCAATACACCCACGAGGGTTCCTTTGAGTGATTGGCACGAGACCACCAACGGAAAAAAGGTTGGCTTCCAAGCGAGAAGTGTAGTGGGCGGATATTTTATAAAAATGCTTGAGCAGAAATGGAAATAGTATTACCATTAAAATATAAAGATGTTAGCGCTTTGATTTAGTCAAGATATCTAAATAAGCATTTATGTATAAAATTTTGCTGCTTTCGCTTTGGATATGTTTTGCCACAACAAATGCAATCCATGGCCAACAATCACGAGAAATTATTTCTACAACATATGGTAAAGTGGCTGGCTCTTTGAGTACGGATGGGAAAGTAAAGGTTTTCAAAGGAATACCATTTGCTGCTCCACCTATTGGCACATTGAGATGGAAAAAACCGATGCCTCCAATTCCTTGGAAAGATGTAAAAGTTTGTACAACTTTCAGTGCGAGTCCTATGCAACCGAAGCCCGCTCCCTTCTTTGTTTGGAGCGAAGAATATTTGATTCCCTCGGAACCCATTAGCGAGGATTGCCTCTATTTAAATGTATGGACCAGTAATAAAAATACCTCGACAAAGAAACCTGTATTGGTTTGGATATATGGAGGGGGTTTCACAAGCGGCGGAAGCGCTTGCCCAATTTACGATGGAGAAGCGTTTGCAAGAGAAGATGTGGTATTTGTGAGCTTGAACTACCGTGTAGGAATTTTTGGATTCTTTGCTCATCCAGATATCAATATGAATAATGACGGAGTAGGTTCTGGAAATTTTGGTATCCTTGATCAGATTGCAGGATTGCATTGGGTGAAAGAAAATATAGCAGCTTTTGGTGGAGATCCGAATAATGTTACAATTGCAGGACAATCGGCAGGATCGATGAGCGTAAATTGTCTTGTTGCCTCACCGCTTGCAAAAGGCCTTTTCACTAAAGCCATTGCAGAAAGTGGATCAAATTTTACAAGAGGAAATTTATCTAAAGAACAGGCAGTGCAAGCAAGCGACGTATATGCAAAATCACTTGGAAAATCTTCCATTGAAGAGTTGAGAGGTATTTCAGCCGAAGAATTGTTAAAAAGAAATTCCTCTATGAGAGGCCCTTATATCGATGGGGTTGTATTGCCACAACACATCTTGGATATTTTTCAGGAAGGAAAAGAAAATAAAGTGACTTTATTAACTGGATGGAACCAAGACGAGGGAATGATATTGGGCAAACCAAAAGACGCTATGCAATATGTAAATGACATCAAAGTGCAATACAAAGAAAATGCCGATCAGCTTTTGAAATACTACCCAGCCACAAGTGATGAAAATGCTGTGAAGTCGCAAGTGTACATATCTAGGGACCAAGTATTTGGAATGCAAAATTATACATGGAGCAACATTTCATCGAGAAATGGCTCAAAAGTTTTTGTTTATAGATTCACCAGATTGGTGCCCGAAAACAAAACGGGATCGAAGTATAGCGCCTTTCACACGGGTGAGGTTCCTTATGCGTATAATAATTTAAAATTTGTGAACAGGCCTTTTCAAGAAGAAGATCATCGTTTGGCTTCTACCATGTCTTCCTTCTGGATCAACTTTATTAAAAGAGGAGATCCCAATGAAAAAGGGCTCCCGGCATGGCCCTCCTATCACGAGGAGGATAAGAGCATTATGATTTTTGATACAGAAAGCAGGGTCGGCAAGCTGCAAGATGGCGAGGCATTGAAGTTTTTACATTCAATTACTACCAAGAGTAAATAATATGGGCAACATAAGAATATACTTGACCCTACTTTCATTACTATCTACAACATTCATTTTTGCTCAACAAAAAAGTGCCTTTAAAGCAGAAATAGATGCCTTTAGAAAACAAGACAGTATACAAGCTCCTCCATCCGATCCAATATTATTTGTAGGAAGCTCTTCGTTTACCAGATGGAAAACCATCCAAAAAGATTTACCAGGATATACAATTTTAAATAGAGGGTTTGGTGGATCATCCCTCACGGATGTGATTCAATTCGTCGATGAAACTATTATCAAGTACAAACCCAAGCAGATATATATTTATTGCGGGGAGAACGATTTGGCTAATGATGCTACTGTAACTCCAGAGATCGTAGTAGAAAGATACCAGAAACTGCATTCGATGATTCGAAAAGCATTGGGCAAAAAGGTACCGATTGTATTTGTATCCTTGAAGCCTTCTATAGCCAGGTGGAAGCTCGAAAGCGCCTTTATCAAAACCAATCAATTGATACAAGGCTTTCTTGAAAAGGACAAGCACGCAAGTTACCTGGATGTGCATTCTGCTATGCTGGATGAAAAAAAGGAAGTATTGAAAGATATTTTTGTAGCCGACAAATTACATATGAACGAGAAAGGCTATGCTATCTGGATAAAAATCATTCAGCCTACTCTGCTGAAATGATAATTGAATAATTCATTCAGCTTCACTTTATTGATTTTTGATAACTATTCTACCAAGTTCTATTACGATTCTATTATCGTTCGGACATGTATATCGACTTTCGAGTAGGATAGTTTTTTACATTACAAAGCCATGACGTAATTAGCTATCAATTAAAGCTACTCTATGAAAGACCCGCGGGATGAATAAATTCATCCCGTTTTTTTATGTATACCCTTAAAAGAAATGATGCTCTGAATCATTTTTCCTGTTTTACATACAACTACCAAAAACTTTTTTGAAAAATTAAAACGAGGTATTGAACTTTTATTGAATATCTCAGTGCGGTATGCTATAAAAAAATAATAATTACTCAGCCGATAAAAATCATTTAACAATTTTACTAGTAGATCATTTTTTTGATTGACAGTGATCATTTTCTGATGCTTCATTGCTGGATAGCATTGCAACCTCATTTTTAACACAGCATTTCGTTAAATAAAAAAGTGAAGCATCCATGAAAATATTGGTG
>JAURIR010000085.1 GCA_030832645.1 Chitinophagales bacterium
ACAACATGTAAATCGAGCAAAACAGTTGAGCTTGAGTTTACTCTATTGGTTTCAGACAGAGGCGAAAAGGCCCGATGGAGGAATGGGATGGACTGGATTGCGCTTGCGGAAAGATGTAATGGGCACAAAAGATGGTCTCGCTAAATATCCATATATCCGTGAATCTAGAAGAGCAAAGACAATTTTTACGGTGAAAGAAGAATACGTAGGGAAGGAACAGTTTACTGCAACGTATGGCAAAGAGGGTAAAAGTTATTTTCCTTTTGAAGATTCGGTGGGAGTAGGTTATTATCATATTGACTTGCATCCAAGCAGTACAGGAGATAATTATATTGATTTTGATTCCATTCCTTTTCAGATTCCATTGGGTTCGTTGATACCTATTGAAAAGGAAAATTTACTACCTGCTTGCAAGAATATTGGAACCACTCATATTACGAATGGATGTTTTCGATTGCATCCAGTTGAATGGAGTATAGGGGAGGCAGTTGGCTGTTTACTTTCGTATTGTTTGAAGCATTCCATCTCACCAAGAAAACTGGCCACGAAAAAAAGTGAACTTCAGTATTTTCAATCCTTTATTAAGGAACAGGGATTGGAAATTACTTGGCCGGAGCAGAAAGCTTAGTAGTTACAGTTTGTCTTATTGTAGTTTACATCTCCTTGGAATCCTTTTGCGATGGCAGTTTTGATGGATGCACATCCTTGTTCTTTTTTGCCTTGAGAAATTTCGGAGACGCCTCGGTAATAATATGATTTGCCAGCAGTATTTCCACTCACTCCAATTGCCTTATTAAAATACTTGATGGCCTGATCGAAGTTGGACATGGAGTAGTAACAAATCGCAACATTTTCCAGATGTACATAATTGGTTACATCGATATTCGCAGTAACCAAATATTCTTTTGCTGCCAATGCGTATTGCTTTTGATTAAAATGCTCGGTAGCAGCAGTCAGACTTTTTTGTGCAACCTGCACCATCTCTGGGGATACAACAGGTGCATTGCGCACAGGATTGTTTACAGAAGCTACAAAACTGTTTTTCATGTTTGTGAAAAGGTTCACGCTGTCAGGGAAATATTTCGCTGCGGAATCCACCAATGAAATCAGTCGCTGATTGGCTCGTTGTTTTACAACCATGCTCGCATTGAAGTATTCGATCCATGCACGTGGTTCATTTCTGTAACGTATATAAAGACTGAAAGCGCTATCAATAGCGAGCGTATCGCGTTTTTGAACTGAACCATACAGCCAATTCTTATAGGCACTAAAGGAGCGGGGCTTGTATTCAAATGCAAGCTTAGCATATTTATAACCGCTATCCGGAATATTCATTTTATAATACATGCCTGCCTTTGCAAATTCAGAATAATGGATATAAGGATTTTGACGGGATGCGTTATCCAATAGCTTCATTGCTTTATCGTACTCATTTTTCTTGAATGCATACCTCGACATGATAGCATCAATAGGAATAGAATTATAGGATAGCTCTGGATACGTTGGAAAATCATAGTCCAAATCAGGAATCTGAGCGATGTCTTTGTCCATATCACCCGAGAAAAGCTTTTGACCTTTCATTGAGTCGAATACTTGATTATTGACAATGATAGCAAGGACAATAATGAATAAAGCAGGGAGAAAAAACACATTACTATCCACTTCTTTGTTTTTCTTAGCAGTCGTTGGTAGAATGAAAACCAATGCTGCCATGAATGCAAAGTTCACCTGCATAATAGTCCGTTCCATAGGAAAATTGAAGGTGGCATCTACAAAATAGGCTGTCAAACAAAAAATTCCAATAGCCGCCATCAGCCGTTGCTGATTACTGGATTGCTTATTCAAAATATGTTTTAGCTGTGTAAAGAAGATGACTAAATAAATGGACAGATACAGCAATAGCCCAATAATTCCTAATTCTGCTGAAGTTTCAAGAAAATCATTGTGGCAATGATAAGCGACGATGTAATCGTCGGAATAATATTTCTCGTAGGGAATGGAAGCCAGTTTCCAGTTACCATATCCTGCACCAATGATCGGGTGATGTTTGAAATAATCAAAGGCGAAACCCCAGAGGTTGGTACGACCACTTCCCTCATTTGTAAAAGCAATTGTTCCGACTCTTTTCAATGGATTATCGTACCCACCGAGTGCTTCATTTTTAGTCTTGATATTATTAAACACCACAATAGACAGCATCAAGGCAGAGATCAAACAAAAAATATAAGATCCAAAAGGTTTGAATTTAGTGAGCTTGTTTTCCTTTGAGCGATCAGAGATAAATAAATAAATGATGTACAAAACAGTCAGCAACCCCATCCCCACAAACGTAGCCCTTGCATTGAGTATGAAGAGTGCATAAAAAGAGAGAAACAATACCAAAGCAGCTAGAAGTTGCGTGAGTGTTTTTCTTGAATGCAAGAAATAAAGGGCAAATGGGATCTTAATGGCTACGGAAGCTGCAATGATATTTTTATTTCCAGTATTACCAGAAGCAGCCAATATGACTTTATCGATATTATCCGAATTGATACCGTCCAAGAATTTATTGATAACTGATATAGATTCCCAGGATAGCACCACCAAAACCATGGTTGCCAGGATGTTGAAATAATCTTCTCGGCCTTTCAGAAATACAGATAAATTAATAAAGGCAATCAAGGTAGTTGCCATGCGGGCATAACATACCAACATCTCATTGGGATTGATCGCATAGAAATAAGACCCCCCAGCCCATACAAATAGGAGTCCATATACAATAGTCAGCGGATGTTGCAATACTTCCAACAAACGCTGTCGATACGCATTTCTATTCATCAACATGTAGCCCAATACCAATGCATCGATTACCGATACATAAAACCAGTGTGGCCCCATCACGTCAATACTATCATTGTCGCCAATAAAATGCACAATCAGGTAGAGTGCCATGAATGCGAGCTCAACATAACTAGTTAGCGATAAAGTAGATCTAGTATTTGCTTTGGGTGTAGCCATTTTAAAAATTGATTGAATTTATTTCAAAACAATGTCCCTAGAAAACACATCCTTACTATTTCCTCCTACCATCACAGTAAACTCGCCAGGCTCAGAAACATATTGAAGAGAAGCATTGTAAAATCGCAACATTTCCTCTGTAAGTGTAAATAAAACCCTCTTGCTCTCCCCTGCTTTCAAATAGATTTTTTGGAAACCCTTCAATTCCTTTTCAGGAGGAGTGATGCTGCGAATTTTGTCCAGCGTATAGAGTTGCACGACCTCTGCCCCATCCATGGCACCGGTGTTGGTGATGGTAACTTCAACTTCTATTTTTTTCCCTTTTGTTAATTCGGTATTGCTCAACTTCAAATCACTATAAGTAAACGTAGTATAACTCAACCCATGTCCAAATGGAAACAAGGCTTCGTTCGGTGCATCCAAATATTTTGTACTGAATTTATTATTCGCATCAATAGGACGACCCGTTCTCTTCTGAGAATAATACACAGGGATCTGTCCAACACTATACGGAAACGACATTGTCAATTTACCAGATGGATTCACCGCGCCAAACAATACATCCGCAATTGCATTGCCTGCCTCGATACCCGCATGCCATGTTTGCAAAACGGCTGCCGCGCCTTCGATGGCACCCGTTAACACCAATGGTCTTCCGCTCATGACAACGACTACTACTGGTTTTCCTGTCGCATACAAAGCTTTTAATAATTTTACTTCACTGGCGGGAATCGTAATATCTGACCTGCTGGCTGCCTCCCCGGTCATCTCTGTAGCTTCGCCTACTACAGCAACAACTACGTCGGATTGACGAGCAATGGCAAGTGCTTCCTGCAACATCTCATCGGGACTCCTTTTATCTATCTCTACTCTCAAGCCAAATACATTCGATTGGCGAGCAAGATTAGGATCATCAGTAATATTAGCACCTTTTGCATATTGAATTTTCAAAGATGCTCCTCCTACATTTTTCATTCCATCCAATACTGGTATGGATTTTTGAGGATCGCCACTCACTGCCCACGTTCCCAACATATTATTTTTATCATTGGCCAATGGACCGATCAATGCAATAGAAGATGATTTTTTCAGTGGCAATGTTTTGTAATCATTTTGCAACAGCACAAATGATTCTTGGGCAATTTTTCTGGCCACTGCTCGATTGCTTTCACTCAAAACTTCTTTGGCAGCACGTTCAGCATCGATATATCTGTAAGGGTCTTCAAACAATCCTAACTTGTATTTTGCTTCCAATACCAAACGGCAAGCGCGATCGATATCTGCCATGCCTATCTTTTTTTCTTGGAAAGATTTTTTTAACGTTCCCAAATACCCTTCCGTTACCATGTCCATATCCAATCCCGCTTTAAGAGATTGTGCACTCACTTGAGATATATCTCCCTGACGATGATTAACCATTTCGCCGATTGATGTATAATCACTTGCCACCATTCCTTTGAATCCCCATTTCGTTCTCAATAAATCTGTAAGCAACCATTTGTTGCCAGTAGCAGGTACGCCATCGATATCATTGAAGGAACTCATCACCGAAGCAACTCCAGCATCTACTGCCGCCTTATAGGGAGGCAAGTATTCGTTGTACATCTTGATCTTGCTCATGTCTACAGAGTTATAATCGCGTCCGCCTTCTGCGGCACCGTATAGAGCAAAATGTTTTACACAAGCAAGCAATGTATTTTTATCTGCCAAAGAATTTCCCTGGTATCCTTTTACCATCGCTGCTGCAATCTGTGCTCCTAAAAAAGGATCCTCGCCCGAACCTTCTGCAACCCTTCCCCAACGTGGATCACGGGCGATGTCTACCATTGGAGAAAACACCCAATTCAAACCATCTGCCGTTGCTTCCTTCGCGGCTATACTGGCTCCGTACCTTATCAACGCCGTATCCCATGAACAACTGATGCCCAGAGGAATGGGGAAAGTAGTTTTGTGTCCGTGAATAACATCCGACCCAAACAACAAGGGAATTTTTAAACGGGATTGTTTCACAGCAATATCTTGTGCCTGTTTTACTTTATCTGGACCTATTACACCAAACAATCCACCTACATTTCCTTCTGCAATTTTTTTCTCAACGTTGCTGCTCACTACCGAACCGGTTGGAATATCGGATCCAGGTGTAATTAAATTCAGCTGTCCAATTTTCTCTTCCAGAGTCATCCTCGACATGAGTGCTTGTACAAAAGCATTCATTTTTTGATCTTGTGCTTGCAATTGTGTGAAAAATACTCCAAGAGCGAACAAGCAAAGCATTGTTTTTTTCATATCAATCAACTTTTACAATTTTAGAAGAAGCTGAAACCCCGTTTTCATTGATGGCTTCAATTTTATAATAGTAGTTTTTTTTCAAATCCATTCCCTTGTAATAATAATCATTCGCATCGTGCACCATAACACAATTGTATAATTTTTCTGGGTCGGTTCCAAAGTAAATATTGTAGGCATAGGCATTGTCTACAGGGCTCCACTTCAACCAAGCACTTCGTTTATCTTTATCGGTGCGAAGCACCACGAACTCCTTTACTGCTGATGGCTTGGGCCCGTTACCGTTTCCAAAAACACGTAATCCGCTGATGGCAAATTTTCCTGATGGAACGTGCATGTTTTCCAATTTTATGAAACGTGCCTGAACAGGTGCAGGTAATTCAATATAATCATGTGGAACATCTTTATTATTCGTTGATTTATCTAGCAATACATTCCACTTTATACCATCAAGAGAATAATACAATTTATATTGATGAAATTGATCGGTTGTCTTACCCAGAAAAATTGCATCCTGATCAGCATAATTGATTTGAACTGCATTGACAGTAGAAACAGTTCCCAAATCTGACTGGATCCATTCTCCTTTATTTGAACTAGCAGCCGACCAATAGGTTTTGATACTTTCATCCACTGCATTGTTTGCTGCATAATTTCCGTATGTAGAAGAAACTGTCACAGGCTTTTTATAATTCAACAACATCCATCCCGTGAAACGACTTTTCAAATGATTGGTTGTATCGCCAGGAAGAACGTGCGGATAATCACCAAACGCTGTATTCGTATACATAACATCGTCCTTGTCGAATCCAGCTGGCCAGATTCCCAATCTTCTTTCAAAATTATTTTTAACGGCTACCACTTGTGTGGATACATGCCAATACTTTCCTTGGTTATCTTGGAATGTTGCACCGTGACCAGCTCCTCTGGAAAATCCGCCTGCCTTCATACTCAAAGGATCCGACTGATTTTGGAAATAATCCAATGGTCCATTTCCAACTGCTACACCGTCTGCATAACCACTGAATTCAGTACCGGGTGCAGCATATTGAAAATAATATTTTCCGTTGTGTTTGGTCATCCACGCACCCTCTATAAAACCATCTAAAAATGTATCGTCCATGTTTTCTCCGAATCGATGCCAGCCATAGCGCCAGCTATCTAAGAAGAACATTTCTTTTCTTGTTCCAATGGGCTGAAATGTTTTTCTGTTCAATTCAATTCCATACAAGGGCCAGCGGTTGCTGCTTCCGTTGTACATATAGAATCTTCCGTCGTCGTCTGTGAAAAAAGCCGGATCCCATCCACCAATGCTGAACGAATCTACCAAAGGCTTCCAATCATTTGCCTTGGGATTTGTGCTCATCCATAAAGTAAAATTGCTGGAATAGGTAGAGCCTATAACCAACATAGTATCTCCAACGATACCAACTGCAGGTGCACAGAGTTCGTCGTATACATTATGCCAGGGACGCAAAAATTTTTTTGACACAAAATTCCAGTTGCTCATATCCTTGCTCCACCAATAGCCCCATTGGTTGGTGCTGAAGAGGTAGTATTCTCCTTTGTAATTGACAATAACAGGATCTGCCGTAGCACGGTGCCTACCCCAGGTAGAAAAATTGGGAATAGGAGTATAGCCGTAATCGATATTAATAGGATTGCAATATGTTTTTTGCTGAGAAAATCCTTCGATACTCATCAGCAAAACAACTGAAAAGAAAATACTACGAATCATTTGATCAAGTGCGTTGTTACCCCCTAAAGATACAATCTCCTAATCGATCTTTTCGGCATAGGTAGAAGGACTGAAGAGAATACGTACTTTACCGTTGTCCATTTTCTTCATGACGCCTTTATAGTTATTCGATAAAAACAAGCCTCCTTTCCAAATCAATGTTTTTGAAATTGAATTGTACTCATAAAAGCCGGTAGCATAGTTGTTTTCATCGCTGTTTACAGTAACGCGATATGAACCATCGGGTTCTAAAAAGAAGAATCCAATTTTAGTCTTCTGTACACCCGCAAAAATTCCATACTTGCCTAAAAAAGAAAACTCGTTTTGTCCTTTAGCAATTTGTTGGGCAATTTCAACTTGCGGTAAAACTGCTTTTACAGGAGCTTTTTGCGATGCGGTTGCAGCACTGGTGACAGTTTTTTGAGGAACTGTTTTGCTTTGTGCAAAGGAAATCTGTGTGGATGTAATGAATAACAATCCAAGTACTAAAAATTTAATCTGTTTCATACAAAAGTTTTTAGGGTGGTTTTCGGATAGTTATTTATTGGATTGTTTATCGATTCTTATGAATACAACGACTTCGTTGGTAGTTAGGTCGGTACTCAGCATGATTTCTTCGTGCTTACCAAACTTATCGGTGATGATCATCACGGCAGTGTTTGGAGGATAGGTACCAAGGTTTTCAGCGACAATGACCATTTCATTGTTCTTACGCTCTTTGTCTACTCTCACTTTGAACTTGATGGGTTTGTCTACTTTCAGTTCGTGTTTGTCTACCACCAAACTCTTGTTATAGATAACCGATACAGAATCTTTGTCGTGTATACCACTGTCAAATATCTCAACGGTTACGCTATCGGCATAGGTGAACACCTCAATGGGCTTCTTGCTGATCCTCTTTGTAAGATA
>JAURIR010000086.1 GCA_030832645.1 Chitinophagales bacterium
AACAGTGTTCTATTGATGCATCCTGATGGATGATTAATGGATGTTTACCGGAATGACGAACATGTTCCGGAGTAGCGATGGTCGGAAAGTTATGCAATAACGAAAGATCATCTGTGATAAGTTGTGCATTGATAGCGAGTAAATCCCACCACTTTTGAACTGCGTAAAATCCATTCATATCTTTCGCATCGCTCTCAAAAAAGTTCTTTAATTGTAAGGAGTGAGGAGGAATCAGATGCGAAGGAATGGTATGATCGGCATCGCTGGAAAAATCAACGAATTCAAGGGAATACTTTTGAAAGGAGGCCATTTGTAACCATCTTTCGCGCATGGAAAAAATTCCTGTACGAAGTTCCTCCACTTTTCGAAGTGTAGTCAATGGATAAAGCGCACTTTCAGATAAAACATCATTCAAATAAATCCGCATAAACGATCAATTCAAATGTAAAAGAAAACCCTCCGTGTAGGAGGGTTTCGATTATTTCTTTGCGTATTTTTTCTTGAACTTGTCGATACGACCTGCTGTATCAACCAATACATTTTGTCCTGTAAAGAAAGGATGTGAGGTATTGGAAATCTCTAATTTGATCAATGGGTATTCGTTACCGTCTTCCCATTTAATTGTTTCTTTTGATAAAGCTGCAGAACGAGTTAGAAATGTAGTTCCGTTACTCATGTCTTTGAAAACGACGAATCTGTAATCTTCTGGATGGATACCTTGTTTCATGTTATTGATTTTTAGGCTGCATGGTTTTTGCCATGACATTTTTAATGAGGTGCAAAAGTAGCTTTTTTGGGGGTATTTTCCAAGAAAAAGACCTAACTGCGCATATTTTCAAATTGCATGGGGAAGTCAAAACTACCTGATTTACAAGCCTGTATAACTTCCTGGAGGTCGTCTATCTTCTTGCTGGTAACACGAATGATATCGTCCATTATTTGGGTTTGAACTTTCAAGCCGGCATCTTTTACCATTTTGGTGATCTTTTTAGCATCCTCCTGCTTGAGTCCATTTTTAACCACTATCTCCTGTTTTACCGTTTTACCGCTTTGATAGGATTCTTTGGACTGGTCAAAGGCGTTGGGAGCAATACCCTGTTTATTCGCACGGTTGATCAATACTTCGATCAACTGACGCATTTTCATGTCATCTGAAGTCTCCAACGATATCTTCATATCCTTTTTATTCAATTCAATTTCAACCACCGTGTCTTTGAAATCAAATCGATTGGTGATTTCCTTACGTGTAACATTGATGGCATTGTCCAGCATTTGAACATCCACTTTACTAACGATATCAAAAGAAGGCATAAAAAATGATTAATTAGTTATTGCTTTGAATCTTTTAGAGGAGTCTAACCATAACCATACTCCAATGAAAAAGATACAGGTAGAAATGATTTCCGCTTGAGTGGGATGAAATCCAAATATGGAATAGGTTGTATTGACTCTAATTTTTTCTACAAGAAACCTCTCTACTCCATTCATCATTAGATACAATCCAAACATCTGCCCAGGAGCATGAATTTTTTTACGAACTCCCCAAAGCACCAAGAATAATAGAATACCGGCAATGATTTCATACAGTGTAGTGGGAAAAACGGGAGGAGACAATTGGTTACAAAATTGACCTTCGCAACCTTTGATTGGTATTCCTTGTTCGTTCACGTTATGAGGATAGTTATAAGCCCAGAACCAATTGGGCAAAAAAGACAAGCCCTTGAATGATTTGTGTGGAATGTTATCTAAACTACCGTATTCCGCGATGAGTATTTTTGTATACTCTTGGTTGTCCATTAGCACTTGATGGAACTCCCAAGTACCAGAAGCCACAATTTGATTTTTATCATTCACCTTATAAGCACTGTTGAAAATTCCCCAATCGCCGTCACCAGCAACATGGCAGCCAATTCTTCCAACAGCATAGGCGATCATCAAGGCTGGAGCAGCAGCATCCACTAGATGTCTGATGTTGATTTTTTTTCTTCTTGCATACAGCAGAATGACAATCGTAGCTAGAATCAATCCCCCATAAAAAGTCAAACCACTGGGAGAAAGTAAATTGCCAATAGGATCCAGAATAAAACGATCCCAATTTTCGAGATTGTCAAAAATCTTGGCACCGATGAATCCAGCAATGGCTGCATATACGGCAATATCTCCTACTCGTTCGTGAGGCCAAACTCTAATCTTTCTGCTTTCGGGTTTTGGAAGGGTTTGCTTTTTCTTTTCAAAATACCGCATTGATGTAAATAGAACAGCGAGCGCTATCCCCCCAATCCAACTTCCCTGGGAAGAGAATATATATTCTTGTGGATTGCCGCCGGATTCATTTACAAATACACCAATTATTTTATACCCTACAATGAACCCAAAGAAACAATTGGTGAGTAAATCAATCAACGAGGCTGGTTTACCAACCACTATGGTTTCTTCGTAGGGAAACAGCAAATTCAACTGCTCTCTACGCATCAACTCTTTTCTGAGAATGGCAGCACCCACGAAAAACGCTAGGGCAACAAGAATACCAAATGTGTTGAGGTAGCGGGTAAAGCCGAAAGGTTCTACACCAAAAACCTGTTGTATAAAAAAATATAAATTGGGGTACATGTTAATTACAATACTCTTCGTAGGCAGCCATCAAATTCTGGGCAATCATTTGTGCAGGGCGACCTTCGATTTGATGTCTTTCGATCATGTGCACCAACTTTCCGTCTTTGAACAACGCAACTGCAGGAGACGAGGGTGGATATGGCAATAAATGTTCCCTTAAACGACGAACAGCTTCGATATCAAAACCCGCAAATGTGGTCGTAAGACTATCGGGCTTTTTTGTTGAGTTGTGAACAGACATTAACACACCCGGACGAGCACTTCCTGCTGAACATCCGCATACGGAATTGATCACAACCAGGGTTGTTCCTTCTTTCGAAAGGGCCTGATCGACGTCTGTAGAAGACAATAATTCATTAAAACCATTTTCTGTCAACTCCTCTTTCATTGGAATCACTATTTCTGCTGGATACATATTGTTAAGATTTAATTGCAAATTTACACATTTAGCATGTTTTCGTTTAAATTTGTCTAAACATTATTGCCATTGAGAATCAAGCTAGTAATCATCCTTTTGGTCGCTTTCACGTTCTCTTCTGCCCAGGAAATCAATAAAGACACCACCCTTCCCAAAAAGGACTCCCTACCTAACCTTGTATCCATTCAGCAGCAGGAAGCTGACTCTGCTTTGCGTATCATGAACCTGAGTCCCTTCTTCTCCATTCAAGCAGATTCCGTTTTAACATACGACTTTAAGATCAATAAGCCGCTGGATAATTATTTCTGGTATATCAAATCAGCTCCGGTTGGATTGAAAATTGATAAAAATACAGGGATCCTCTTTTTTAAAGCCGATAAAAATCTTTTCAAAAGCGGCCGGTTAAAATTCGATGTGCCCTATAAAGTTGAATTTGGAGTTCAAAACCTCAGGAATGCAGCAGAAAAAATTGATACCAGTTTCAATTTGCTCTTTTTCAGCACCGAAATCAATGTTTCCAAATTAAAACCAACGGTGGGCAGCATCGTTCAGCTGGAAGAAGGTGATTCTATAAAATTCAAGGTGCAGTGCGACGAAGGTACATTTCCTATTGAACAAATCACTATTAATAGTAATCTGCCGATTACCAATTTTAAGCCAGTTAAAAATTGCAACGATGAATTTCAGTGGATGGTTCCCTACGATTTCATCCGCGAAGGAGATACCGCAAAACAAAAGATTTTAGTGCTTCAATTTATAGCAACCGATAAACTAAGAAACAACGATACTGCTACTGTTCGACTATTTATTCGTCCGGGCGTAAATTATCCTCAAAAATTAATAGAATTCAATCAGATCTCGGATGAAATGAAGAAGTACATCAAGGATTTGAAATTGGCTTTTTTTGTATTGAGTAATGAAATTGAGAAAACAAAAACAAACAGAACCTATTTTGATATCGGTAGCTCGTCTACTGCCATGTTAGGAACCATCCTCTCCACCTCTGCTCAAAGTACTGGTGCAAAAAACTTTGGGAAAGTCTTACCATCACTCGGATTAACGCTGGTGCCTGTTAAAGAAACGGTTTCCCCCAATAAAGTGCAAGAACAAAATGTAGCATCCCAAATAAGAGCAACCATTAAACGGTTAGAATTCATGCTATCCGAATACAATCTTACGGGAGAGAAGGATATCGATATCCTTACTAAAACGAAGAAATTAAAAGACGAGTTGAAACAATCACAGTTACAATTGATTGATCTTCCGTTGGTAGAATTTGATCCTCGCTATACGCAGGAAGATGCTGAAAAATATTTCAACAATCCGAAAGTGAATAAGAAGTATAGGATGAAAGTTCGTTAGTGCACGATTAGATATAACCCAAAATTTTCAGCATACTTTGAGCTGTTTGCTCCTTCGCATACATCCAATCAACTAATTTACCATTCTTGTCTCTGCCAATGATAACGTGTTGAGGAGATGGAATCATACAGTGTTTAATACCACCGTATCCACTGATTTGATCTTGGTAAGCACCTGTATGAAAGAATCCTAGATAGAGGGGCTCTTTTGGATTTTCGCCATTTGTCTTGGGTAAGAATACCTCGTTGATATGTTCTTCTGAATCGTAATAATCATGGCTATCGCAGGTTATTCCTCCAAGAACTACTCGTTGGTATTCATTGTTCCACTTATTGATAGGTAGTAGTAGGAACTTCTCCCCAATTCCCCAGGTATCTGGCAAAGTAGTGATGAAAGAAGAATCGATCATGTACCAGATCTCTCTGTCGTTTTGGATTTTTTCGGCCAACACAGAATATATATGTGCCATACTCTCCCCGACTGTAAAACTTCCAAACTCGGTAAAAATATGTGGCATGGGTACCCTGGCTTTTTTACATGCCTTCTTAATAGTGGAAACGATTTCATTGATCATGAATTCATAATCATAATCGAACCCTAATGAATGCTTGATTGGGAATCCGCCGCCAATATTAATAGAATCAAGCTCATGACAAATTTTTTTCAACTGGCAATAGAGATTAATCACCTTGTTCAACTCACTCCAATAATAGATATCATCCTTGATGCCTTTGTTCAAAAAGATATGAAGCATTTTCAATTGAAACTTCTCTTCGTATCCTTCGATCTGGTCGACATAAAATTCGAGGATGTCTTTTGCACGTATACCCAATCGAGACGTGTAAAAAGGAAAATTCGGTTCTTCTTCGGCAGCAACACGTATGCCGAGTTTAAAGGGTTCCTTGACAGACTTCTTGTATCGTTCTAATTCCTCTTTGTTGTCTAAAATTGGAATCACATTTTTGAAACCGGTATTGATCAGCCTTGCTATACGCGAGGTGTAATGTTTTTGCTTGAATCCATTGCAAATAATGAAAGTGTCCTTGGAAATCTTTCTCTTTTTGTATAATTGATTTATGATCTCAATATCGTAGGCATAAGAAGTTTCGAGATGCACATCATGAGAGAGGGCCTCCTCTACTACAAAAGAAAAATGTGAGCTCTTGGTGCAATAGCAATAATGATACTTTCCTTCGTATTTGTGTTTCTTTATCGCCTTGGCAAAAAGTGATTTTGCCTTGTTGATCTGAGAACCAATTTTAGGTAGGTATGTAAGCTTAAGAGGTGTGCCGTACTTATCAATCAATGCTTTGAGATCCAATTCATTGAAAAATAAATTTCCATCCTTGGTTTCAAAACCTTCCTGTGGGAAGTAGAAAGTCTGTTTGACTAGATCAGTATAGGTATTGCTCATCTCTTAAGCAGAGGGGGAATCAAGTTTATTTAACTGATTGAACAAGGCTCTTGAAAGATTCAGCATTGTTCATGGCCATATCCGCAAGAACTTTGCGATCCAACTCTATTCCTTTTACTTTCAATTTATTGATGAATTCGGAATATGTAAGACCTTCTTCTCTAACGGCTGCGTTGATACGAACTATCCAAAGTTTGCGATAATCTCTTTTCTTTAATTTACGACCAACATAGCTGTACGTAAGACCTTTTTCCAAGACGTTCTTGGCAACGGTATATACATTCTTTCTTTTACCAAAGAAACCTTTGGCTTGCTTGAGTATCCTTTTTCTGCGTGCTCTGGAGGCAACGGCGTTTTTTGAACGTGGCATATAAAAATTCTTTTAAATGTTATGAATGAATTAGTCCTATTTAAGACGAAGCAATCTCTTTACGAAATCGAGGTTGGAATGATGAACCTGTCCTTCTACACGGAGTGCTCTCTTTCTTTTAGTAGACTTTTTCGTTAACAAGTGGCCACGAGTGGGCTTTCTGAAAGTGATTTTACCGCTACCGGTAATTTTAAAAGTTTTTTTCGCCCTTGAGTGGGTTTTAACTTTTGGCATGACTGTAAATTTTAATTTACCCCTTGCGGTGTCTTCGAACAGACGAAGAACTTATGGGACCGATTGGGAATAATTCCAAGATGTTTCTTGGAGGCTGCAAAATTAACTGTTTTTATCAAATAAAGCCCAAATTCAATAAATATTTATCCTTACTAATTGGTTTTCAACCAATTATTATTATCACTGTTGTAATCTGGAAATACCCTATCAGGATCAATAACAACGGACTTTAATTCCTCCTGAACAAGAATTCTAGCCTTCACACTGGAGGCATTTTGCCAAACTTCTACAGGTAATTGGATTCTACCCTTTGTACCAGAGACTGTTTCGTATTCTATTACAACGGGCATGGCCAATTTTTCCAGGTTATTTACCGTGATAATATATCCATTTTTAAGTCCTCCTGTAGCAGTCTCTACTTTTCCAATGGCTTGATCCAATCTCCAATTTTCCAAAAACATACCCTTCCAAAACCAGCCCAAGTCCTCACCTACACTACTCTCCATTGAACGAAAGAAGTCCCAAGGAGAAGGATGCTTGAACGACCAATCTTTGATGTATTTACGAAACGCTGGATCAAAACGCTTTTGACCAACGATATGATCTCTTAATAAAGCAAGTGCATATCCTGGCTTCATATACAACGACAAGCCTATATTGAATTCCTTGAGCGCATCAGGCGTTTTCATAATCGACTCTGAGCGATCTCCAAACATATACTTAGCCATCTCGTGCATGTTAGATTTTGGGGCTTGGTATTCTCCTTTATTAAAATCATCGTCTGCGATGGAATTGATAAAAGTATTAAAGCCCTCATCCATCCATCCATACTTTCTTTCGTTGCTACCAACAATCATAGGAAACCAGGTATGTCCCAATTCATGATCGGTAACACCCCACAAACCTTCGGTTTTGGCATTTGCACCACAGAAGACAATACCAGGGTATTCCATACCACCTACATTGCTTGCAACATTGGTTGCAATTGGATAGGGATACTCGAACCAACGTTTAGAGTAGTTCTCGATGGATGCTTTTGCATATTCGGTGCTTCTAGCCCATGCATCTTGTCCGTCTGAACTTATTGGATATACGGATTGTGCAAGCGCAGTTTTGCCACTTGGTAAATTAATTCTTGCTGCATCCCAAATAAAGGATGCAGAGGAAGCCCATGCAAAATCCCTTGCATTGGTAATGGAATATTTCCATGTCAATGTTTTTTTTGCTGGTCGAGAAGAGGGGTCTTTGACTTCTGCATTGCTTCGTATGATAACAGTTGCATCCGAAGTATGTGCCAATTGGTAGCGTTTGAGTTGCTCGGATGTCATCACTTCTGCTGGGTTCAATAAATCGCCAGAAGCTACTACCACATGATTGGCAGGGGCAGTAATTGCCACATCAAAATTTCCGTATT
>JAURIR010000087.1 GCA_030832645.1 Chitinophagales bacterium
TGGATGGCCTGCAGAATATTGGTTGGGCTTTCACGAATGAGGTCTTCACGGGAAATGCGTTGAACGGCACCGGTTGCATCTGCTTTTCTGATGCTGCCGTATCCAACCACAATAACATCATTCAGGTTGGTTATCTGGGATTTCATGACAATGGTGAAATTGTCTTTTTTTCCAATAACCATATCTGTGGTTTCCATTCCCAGGTATGAAACTGAAATTGATTTTGCATTGGCGTTTGAGCGGATGCTGAACTCGCCATTTTTCCCAGTAAGGGTTGATCCTGTGGCGCCCTTGATGCTAATGCTGGCGCCGATCAGGGGCTCTCCGGTTTCTGAAAACACTTTACCGGTGATGGTCTTTGTTTGCCCGAAACTGTTGATGCACAGCAATAAGGCAGCAACCACAATGAAGCAGTACTTTTTTGACATAAGCAATTGTTGATTTGGGTCCCAAGATAATGAATTGTAGTAAAAAATTGCAGTATAGGCGTATGGATATCCTATTGTCTCGAACCCGTAAAAACTTTATAAAAGTTCGATAATGGTTAATCCTTGTAAATTGGAGTCAATAGATTACGAAATAAGACAGGTTTAGACACACCGCTAGATTTTTGTCTGGTTGTCGAAAAAATATAGAATAGCTTGACAAATTGCGTTACTTAAAGAATTTTAAAGCATAATTTATCTAGTGGATTGAAGCAATATAATCCACCAATTTTGCTGCCAAATTTGCGGTAATGTTATCTTGATCGAAAGTTGGATTTAACTCTGCAACATCACAAGAAATAACTTTTCTGGTTTCAAACAAGAAATCCAGCATTTTATAGACAAAATTTGGCGAAAAGCCCAATGGAGAGGGGGCGCTCACACCAGGCGCGTAGGCTGATGAAAAGCCGTCCATGTCTATTGAAATGTACAAATGATCGACGTTGTTGATGAATGTGATGAGTTTATCTTGAATTTTTTTAATGTCACTGTCAGAAGGTTCACAATCCATACTGTACACAAAATCAACCGTTTCATTTTTTGCAATCTCAAATAAGGCAGGAGTATTTGATTGGCGTTGAATACCAATTACAAAATAATCAACCGATTCGTTTTGCTTTCTGAGCGTAGTAATGATCTGGTTAAATGGTGTTCCTGAATTGGGTTTGTCTTCGATAGGGCGCAAATCAAAATGGGCATCAAAATTGATGATTCCAATTTTTCGATGAGATGAATATTTTATGGCTTCTCTTATACCCATAAAATGACCATAGGCGATATCATGTCCACCTCCAATGCCAATTGGAAAAATATTTTGGGTGATTAGCCGGGAAATGATTTCAGAAAAAGCTTGTTGACAGGCCTCCATATCTTGATTTACACACGCTACATTACCCAGGTCTACCAGTCTTTTGTTGTCAAAATGCAATGGTAGTTTAGCCAGTTTTTCTCGGACTGAAAGAGGACCGTTCATTGCACCCACGCGACCATAATTTCTTCTGACCCCTTCATCGCATTGATATCCTATCAAGGCTATGGCAGGCTTTTTTTCAATTGAATGGTCTTTCTTGATTTTTTCCTCGTCGAGAAAATTTCCAATATCCGCCAGTTCAATTGCCTGATACCAGTATTGGATACCCAATGCAGGATCGGTTTTTCTTCCATCCCAATCGTTAATTTGGCCGGGCGCATAAGTAACGTTCAAATCCTGCAGGACACCATTTTTCATTGTGGAGTTCAATTTACTTCTTTTCCATTCAGATACACTTTCTCAATCTGTAGTGATCCAAAAGAATAAGGAATGAATGCGTATGAGTTGATATTTTTTGTCATTATCAAATTCGCCCGCTTTCCAATGGTGATAGAGCCAGCTTCATTTTCAAGCCCCATCGCATATGCCCCATTGATGGTGGCTGCATTGATGGCTTCTTCCGGTGTCATTTTCATTTTAATGCAAGCGGTGGCTACGACAAAGTTCATGTTGCCTGAAGGTGAAGAGCCCGGATTATAGTCAGTTGCCAATGCCAAGGGCAAACCAGCGTCTATCATGCGTCTTGCAGGAGTATAAGGGATCCCTAAAAAATAAGAACAGCTGGGCAATGCCACCGGCATGGTTTTGGTTCCTTTCAGTACTTCAATGTCTTCCATTCTCATTTCCTCCAAATGATCTACGGATAAGGCATTGTATTCCACCCCAACTTGTACACCTCCTATGGCTGTAAACTGATTTACATGGATCTTTGGAATCAAACCATGTTTTTTTCCTGTTGCCAAAATCAATGCTGTGTCTTCAACGGTAAAATAGCCGGTCTCACAAAATACATCAATGTAACTGGCTAATTTTTCTGCTGCCACTTTTGGAATCAATTCATCAGTCAACAGTTGCACATATCCTGCTTTGTTTTCACTGAAATTGGATGGAACTGCATGTGCTCCCAATAACGTGGCTTCAATGGCAATGGGATAATTTGATTTTAACCGTTGAATAACGCGAAGCATTTTTAATTCACCCTCAATCGTCAGGCCATAGCCAGATTTTATTTCAATGGCACCCGTTCCCAAACGCATCACTTCCTCAAGCCTTAGTTTGCTCTGTTCATACAGTTCTTCTTCTGTTGTTGCATTTAGCATTTTAGCGGAATTTAAAATGCCACCCCCTTTTCTGGCAATCGCTTCATAGGTCAACCCATTGATTCTGTCTACAAACTCACCTTCTCTGCTTCCCGCATAAACAATATGGGAGTGTGCATCACACCAAGAAGGAAGTATCATTTTTCCGGTAGCGTCAATTACTTCATCGAATGGTGTTTCAGGACAGGTTTCCATGTTTCCATAGTTGGTAATTCTGCCTTCATCCACCACCAGAAAAGCATTCTTGAGAGTGGGCAAAACACTCATCTCTTTTCCCGAAACAAATGAAATGGAATCCTTGCGTACCTGAACCAATTCTTTAATATGCTTGAATAAAATGCGCATTAAAACAGATTTTTTAAAATAGTATCATCCACCAAATTGGGTATTGTCACTTTTAAACTGGGGGTACGTTCCATTTCCCTTTTGATGGCAAACAGTGCTTCTTCATTACGCGCCCAGCTTCGACGTGCGATTCCATTGTTTACATCGTAAAAAAGCATGCTTTTTAATCGAACATCTGCCTCAGGACTGCCGTCCAACAGCATGCCAAATCCACCATTCATCACTTCGCCCCAACCTACACCTCCTCCATTGTGAATCGATACCCATGTAGCCCCTCTGAAGCTGTCTCCAATCACGTTGTGTATGGCCATGTCTGCCGTATACTTGCTGCCATCGTATATGTTAGAGGTTTCCCTGTAAGGTGAATCCGTTCCACTCACGTCATGGTGGTCCCTTCCTATGACAACAGGTCCAATTTCACCTGCAGCAATTGCCTCGTTAAACGCTGATGCAATTTTAGAGCGGCCCTCTGCATCCGCATATAATATCCGTGCTTGCGAGCCTACCACCAGTTTGTTCTTTTTAGCATCTCTTATCCAGATGATATTGTCTTGCATTTGCAATTTAATTTCTTTCGGAGCATTTTCCACCATGTTTTGCAAAACGTCCATTGCAATTTGGTCTGTCTTGTCCAAATCTTCAGGATTACCGGATGTACATACCCACCGAAAAGGTCCAAAACCATAATCAAAGCACATTGGTCCTAAAATGTCCTGTATATAGGATGGATACCTGAAGTCAATTTTATTTTCATCCATGATATTGGCTCCAGCCCTTGAAGCCTCTAATAGAAATGCATTTCCGTAGTCAAAAAAATAAGTTCCCTTTGCAGTATGGTTATTAATAGCGGTTGCATGTCTGCGCAAAGAGTCCTGCACCTTTTCTTTGAATTTCTCAGGTTCCTCACTCATCAACCGGTTGGATGCTTCATAGGAAAGGCCTGCCGGATAATAGCCGCCCGTCCAGGGAATATGCAAAGAAGTTTGGTCGGATCCTACATGAATGAAGATATTTTCTTTTTCAAAACGCTCCCATATTTCCACCACATTGCCAATAAAAGCAATGGATACAACCTCATTTTTTTCTTTTGCCTTGTTTACACGGGCAACCAGGCTGTCAATATCCTCAATCAATAGGTCTACCCAACCCTGATCAAATCTTTTCCTGGCCGCTTTTGGATTGACTTCTGCACAGATGGTAATGCAACCTGCAATGTTTCCGGCTTTGGGTTGCGCACCACTCATGCCTCCCAATCCAGCGGTTAGAAATATTTTGCCTGCAGGCGTTTCTCCCGATGGCAAAATTTTTCTGAAAGCATTCATCACTGTTATGGTCGTTCCATGAACAATGCCCTGTGGGCCTATGTACATGAAGGAACCTGCTGTCATTTGTCCATATTGCGTAACGCCCAAAGCATTGTATTTTTCCCAGTCATTTGGTTTTGAATAATTGGGGATCATCATTCCGTTTGTAACCACCACCCTGGGTGCATTTATTGACGAGGGGAACAAGCCCATTGGGTGCCCTGAGTACATGTGTAATGTCTGTTCATTGGTCATTAGAGACAAATATTGCATTGTCAATAAATATTGTGCCCAGTTCTGGAATACTGCTCCATTCCCCCCATAGGTAATCAATTCTTCCGGATGTTGTGCTACAGCATTGTCCAGATTGTTATGAATCATCAACATGATTGCAGCAGCCTGCTTGGATTTTGCAGGATACTCCTCCAGTGGCCTTGCATAAATTTTATAATCAGGTTTGAAGCGGTACATGTATATGCGGCCAAAAATATTTAGTTCATTGGCAAATTCTGTAGCCAAAACCTTATGCCATTCTTGTGGGAAATAACGAAGTGCATTTCGAATGGCAAGCTGTTTCTCTTCTGACGTTAAGATGTTTTTTCGCCTAGGTGCTCTGTTTGCATCAGCAGGATATTTTTTTATAGGAGGCAGTTCCAGCGGAATACCTTGTTGAATTTGTTGTTTGAAATCCATGTGCATGTTATTTGACGATGATTGTCTTGTTTTTGACCATTGTAATCATTGCATTGATGTCCTCCTTCAAGATTCGGTCTTCTTCCAGTTTCGCCACTTTTTCTCTGATGATTGAAAAGTTCTTTTCGATGATTGCTGAGAAAGTATTGGGTCTTCTGAACTCCAATGCCTGAGCAGCATACATCAATTCGATGGCCAAAATCTTCTCAAGATTTCCTAAAATTTGATTGAATTTTCGGGCCGATATACTTCCCATTGAAACATGATCCTCCTGACCCAATGATGTAGGTATGCTGTCTGCCGAGGGTGGAAAACACAATGATTTGTTTTCAGTAACCAAAGCTGCTGTGGTGTATTGGGGAATCATAAACCCAGAATTCAGACCACCCGCCGCTGTCAACAATCGCGGCAATCCATATTTTCCTTCTATCAACAGATAACTTCGCCTGTCAGAAATATTTCCCAGCTCTGAAGCCGCGATGGAATTATAGTCCAAAGCCATTGCCAAAGGCTGTCCATGAAAATTACCACCAGAAATTGCCTCTGTCTCACTGAGTACAATTGGATTGTCTGTAACAGAATTCATTTCTATCTCTGCTAACTCATTCAAATGATCAAATGCATTCCTGGAAGCACCATGCACTTGAGGAATGCAACGCATGGAGTAAGGATCTTGTACCCTGACACAGTCCTCGTGTGACACCACATTCTGTGAATTTCCCAAAAGCAATCTCATTCTTTCTGCAACCACCATGTTTCCTTTGAATGGGCGAATTTTATGCAAAGCCTCTTTAAAAGGCGAGGCACTTCCCTGGTAGCCTTCAATGCTCATTGCGCCTGCTACATCTGCCAAATCCAGCAGGTATTCCATTTTTTTCAATCCTGTGATGGCATGTGCCAAAATAAATTGTGTTCCATTGATCAAAGCCAGTCCTTCTTTGGCTGATAGATTGATGCGGGGAATCCCTTTTTTGGAAAGTACCTCTTTTGCCGGAACCACCTCATTTCCCATCCAAAATTCACCTTCGCCAATAAGTGGCAAAAACAAATGTGACAAGGGGGCCAGGTCTCCAGATGCACCCACTGATCCTTGTTCAGGAACGACAGGCAACAGTTCATTTTCTACGAAATACAAAATTCTTTCAATGACCTCCAAACGAATACCTGAAAAACCCTGACAAAGTGCGTGAACTTTGCAGATTAGCATAATTTTAGACAAGGTGCTATCAATTGGGTTGCCCACACCGACCGCATGGGTCATCAACAGGTTTTCCTGCAATTGACTAGTTTCAGCAGGTGAAATTTGTACATCACACAAGGGACCAAATCCGGTATTGATTCCATAAATAGCCTTATTGGAAGCAGCCATCTTCTCTACCATTCTCCTGCACTCATTCACTTTTATTCTGGCTTCCTCGTTGATGACGCCTTTCAATGTGCCATTTGCAATACTCATTGTCTTGTCCACTGTCAAATGGTCGATTCCATAATTAAATATCATTTTGAATATTTTGAATTTCTTGTTTATGGTTATGCGCTTTTTCAATTCCTCTTGCTTGGATCAATTCAGTACAGTTAATTCTTGTACGAATCAAATTTGCCATGAATTTTCCTTTAGGAATGCGGTAAAGGTTTCCTTGTATGATTCACCAATTGGTATTTTTATATTGCCAACTTTTAAAAAATCTTTTCCTATCATTTCAATCAAATGAAAAGGGACGATATACGATTTGTGAACGCGTACGAATTGATGTGGTCTTAACATCTCTTCAATGTTCTTCATGTTCAAAAGAGACATGATTGTTTTTTTTGATGTATGAATTTTAACGTAATTTCTGGAGCCTTCTATATAGTGAATTTCTGGTAAGTCTATTTTAATATTCCTGTAATTTGTGCGAACGAAAATGGATGTTTCTTTTTTTTCAAGTGAATCATCTTGTTGTTTGACTGTGGATATCAAATGGTAATTTGAGTTTCTGTACTTTCCTAAAGACCTTTCAAACCGCTCGAAAGAAATCGGTTTCAACAAATAATCAATTGCATCAAGTTCGAATCCTTCAAGGGCATAATTTGGATAGGCAGTTGTAAGTATAATTTTTATATTGAGTTCAGAAAGGCTTTCGGCAAGCTTTAAACCATTCAATTGACTCATCTGAATATCCATAAAAACCAGCTCTGTATCAGGATTATTTTTGCAGTAGGTGTATACCAGCAGAGGATTGGTAAAAGAGGCTGTGAGTTCAATGTCTGCTGTTTTTGAGCAGAATTGCTGGATAATGCCAAGCGCATTTATCTCATCATCTACTGCTATTGCTTTTATCATGTCTCAATTGAATTTCAAGTTCGGCTTCAAAATGCTCATCATTTTTTGAGTAGGATAATTTGTATTTGTTCGGAAGAAGTAAATTAAGTCTTTTTTCAAGATTGGTTATGCCAATTCCGCTTGTTTTGTCTTTTGTAATGATTTTATCGATTGGGTTTGTTACTTTGTAATG
>JAURIR010000088.1 GCA_030832645.1 Chitinophagales bacterium
TTTTCCAATGATGCCTACTCTTTCTCCCTTTTTAAACGTGTAGTCGAATCCAGTTAAAATCTTTTTTTCTCCATAGCTTTTGTACACTTTTTTCAGCTCTACTACTTTTCCACCCAATCGATTCATCTTGAGTTGGAGTTCAATCTGCTTGTCCTCTATTTTCTGCTTTGCAACTTTTTCGATTCCATAAAATGCATCTTGCCTGCTTTTCGACTTGGTTGTTCTTGCTTTTGGTTGCTTTCGCATCCATTCCAGTTCTTTCCTGTACGTATTTCTAGCCTTGTCAATTGTTGCTGCTTCGCTTTCAATGCGTGCAGCTTTTTTCTCTATGTAATTTTCGTAGTTGCCTGAGTATGTATAAATAGTTTCGTTATCCAGTTCCCAAATCTCATTACAAACAGCATCTAAAAAATAACGATCGTGTGTAACCAGTAGTAGGGTAGTGCTTTCTTTATCCAGGTAATTCTCTAACCATTCAACCATTTCTACATCCAGGTGATTGGTAGGTTCGTCCATGATCAATAAGCAGTATTGATTTTCAAACCCAACATCAATAAGGGTCTTGGCCAATGCGATTCTCTTGCGTTGACCACCACTCAAGAATTTAACGGGCTGGTCGAGGTGATGTATGTTTAGTTTACCGAGAATTTGTTTCACTTTAGAATCAAAGTCCCAGGCATTTTTCTCGTCCATTTCAACAATTGCCTTGGTAATCAGCTCAGCATCTCCAGAGTCTTCGGCAGCTTCGTATTTTTTGATGGCATTGATTACAGGGTGGTTGTGCGAAAAGATGTTGTCAAGTACATTTGAACTTTCATCAAAAATGGGGTCTTGTTCAAACAATACAACTTTTACATCCTTGTGAATCCATACTTTACCATCATCGACCACTTCCTTGCCAGCCAAGATCCTTAACAATGTTGATTTTCCGGATCCGTTTCTTGCTATGAGGGCTATTTTTTCGCCTTGATTGATATGAAAAGTAAGGTGCCTAAACAACGGCTTGATGCCATAGGATTTTCCAATTTTTTCTGCGCTAACAAAATGCATCCTGCAAAGATACTGTTTGTACTAGGGAACTCGGGTATTTATTGATAACTTTGATCAAACTCTACTTGCATGAAAAAAATACTATTTGCGTTTTTTGTGTTGGTCAGTATAACTGCATTTTCACAAAATAAAAAAGGAAAGAATTTCTACGAATTGAAAGTGTATGAATACAAAACAATGCAACAACAGGCATTGATTGATCAATTTTTAGCTGATGCTTTTATTCCTTACATGCACCGCAAAGGTATCAAGCACATCGGCGCTTTTACAGGGAGAGCGAATGATACTTCTTTGATCAAGAAATTATATGTCTTGATTCCGTATAAGAGCATGAATGATATTCCAAAAATAAATGCTGCACTTTTCAGTGATCAGGAAGTGGCACAAAAGGGTGCTGCATACCTTGATGCTCCCCCAGAATCAACTCCATACGACAGAATAGTTACCTACATAATAGAAGGTTTCAGGTTTTCTCCTGGTTTGACCTTACCGGAATTAAAGGGATCTGTAGAAGACAAGGTATACGAATTAAGAAGCTATGAAGGTCCAACTGAAAAGAGGTACCGTAAAAAAGTGGAGATGTTCAACGAGGGTGGTGAGATTGATTTGTTTGCACGATTGAATTTCAATGCAATTTTTTATGGCGAAGTCGTGAGCGGTCCTACCATGCCTAATTTAATGTACATGACAAGTTTTGAGAACAAGGAAGACAGGGATGCACACTGGAAATCTTTTTCCAACGACCCTCAGTGGAAGGATCTTTCCTCACGAAAAGAATATGAGAAAACAGTGAGTAAAAATGTCACACTATTTCTAAAAGCAAGGTCGTATTCGGATTATTAATTTCAGTTATTGGGAATGGATTTATTGAGTAAAATACAAGCAGCAGCCAGTTATATTCAGTCCAGGTTCTTGAAGCAGCCAACGATTGGAGTAATTCTAGGAAGTGGTCTTGGTGGATTTACAGACGAGATGCACATAGAGTGTGAGATCAATTATTCAGATATTCCGAATTTTCCGGTTTCTACGGTAGAAGGGCACAGCGGTAAAATGTTATTGGGAACCATGGCGGGTAAATGCATTGTGGTGCTTTCCGGTCGGTTTCATTATTACGAAGGGTATTCTCCAGAAGAGGTGGTTTTTCCAATCAGAGTGATGCAACGAATGGGCATTCATCAACTGCTTATTTCCAATGCAGCGGGTGGAACCAATACGAGTTTTAAAGTGGGTGATTTGATGGTGATCAAGGATCATATCAGCTTTGCAATCGTAAATCCATTGATAGGAAAAAATATCAATGAGTTGGGTATTCGTTTCCCGGATATGAGTGAACCCTATTCAAAAAAATTGATTGCTACTGCTCATCATATTGCTAAACAACATGCATTTGAATTGAAAGAAGGTGTTTATTTTGGCGTTACCGGTCCAACGTTTGAAACAAGGGCCGAGTACAAGCTGATTAACCAGTTGGGTGCCGATGCGGTGGGGATGAGCACTGTGCAGGAAGTGATTGTTGCTGTTCATGCTGGCATGCAGGTATTTGCAATCAGTGTCATAACAGATATCGGTGTAAGGGAGGAAGAAAATATCATTTCCCATAAAGATGTGTTGGATGCTGCCAATGCTTCTGCTCCCAAATTAACTTCTCTTTTAAAGTCGATGATCGAATCATTGGAGTCTGCTTCCTAAATTTGATGCATCTAGAATACATGAATCCATTCAGAAATTTTTCGTTCAATTTTATACTCTTCATCCTTCTTATTTCCTGTTTGGATTCAACTGCCCAAATGCCCGGAATGATGAGGGGTATGCAGAATATTGGTCGCTCAGGTTCTGCAATGGGGGGAGGCGGAGATTCCATCAGTTTTGAAAAGAGAAATTTTGCTGCAGATTCTGTGAATGTTCAGTTCAAGTACTTGGATACCTCCAAGTACCTCACATTTGATTCATCCATCAGTGATTTTTACAAACGTGTTCCGCTGAAGCCCTGGTTGGTGAACATAGGATACAATGGAAATCCAACTAAATCAATTTTATTCAACCCTATGCGCGGAATTGGCTGGGATGCAGGTTTTCATACGTTAGACCCATTTGCATTTACCCTTCCTGAAACACGTTTCATGAATACCACCAAGGCATATACCGAGCTAGGCTATTTGGTGGGAAGCAAAGCAGAACAGCAGGTAAGCATCTTGCATACACAAAATATTTCACCCGATTGGAATGCAGTTGCTCAATATCGATTGATCACCGCGCCAGGCACTTTTAATTCACAAAATTCCAGTCATAATAATATCAGAATCAATAGCGACTTCACTTCCAAGAACAGGAGGTATCATGCTTATCTGGTTCTTCTTTCCAATGCGCTACAATCCGCAGAAAACGGAGGCATTCAGAGTTTACAATATCTGATGAATGAAAATCCTGCCTACAACGATCGGTTTAATATTCCAACGAATCTTGCACCCTCTGTTTACAGCTCTCGGAATTTTTTCAAGGTAAACTTACTTACAGGAAATCGATATACAGAAAAGACCTCTCTCTTTCGTCAGCAATACGATTTTGGAAAAAAAGATTCATTGGTCACCGATTCTTCTGTTGTTAAATATTTTTTACCTAGGTTGAGGTTGGAGCACACAATTGAATCCGGGAACAGTGAATACAAATTCATGGATGTTCAATCGTTTGGTGCGCAAGCATTCTATGCAACCAATTATGCTATCCAACAACTACCCGACACCGTATTATTTTTAATGAATATGAAGTCGTTGAAAAACGATTTTTCTATCATTCAATTTCCGGATGCAAAAAACCTGCTTCAATATTTTAAAGCAGGGGCAAGTTTTTTACACTATCGTATGCAATCCGGAGGGCTAGAGGATAGCTATTCAAATCTTTTATTGCACGGTGAATACCGTAATCTCACACGCAATAAAAAGTGGGATATGCTCCTGTACGGTGAGTTTATAACCGCTGGGAGAGACCTGGGCAATTACTCTCTAAAGGCACATTTGGATCGCTCTCTAGGGGAGAAATTGGGAACCCTGCAATTGGGTTTTGAGAATGCCAATAGATCACCCTCTTATATATATGCTCATTCCACTGCGTTTCCAATTCAGTACAAAAAGAATTTATCAAATGAAAATGTTTCCAATTTATTTGCAACACTTCATTTGAAAAAAATTAAATCAATAGTGCAATTCAATTATTTTCTCTTTTCCAATTATACCTATTTGAAAAGCTATATGCAGGTCGATCAATACACACCGGTTTTTCAAGTGGTACGTGCAAGTCTTTCCAAGGAAATCAAGATCTATAGAAATTTCAAATGGACAACGGATGTATACCTTCAATCCATTATTGGAAATGCCCCCATTCATTTACCCTCTTTTTTTACTCGAAATAGAATAGGGTATGAGGGGAAGCCGTTTAGAAATTTACAGCTTGCTTCCGGTGTTGAAATCAGATACCACAGTGCTTATTTTGCAGATGGCTATTCACCCCTGAGCGGGCAGTTTTTCTATCAAACAACCGAAAAAATTACCAATCGTCCTGACGTGCATTTATACAATAACTTCAGAATCAGGAGTTTTACTGGATTTGTTCGCCTTGAGAATCTGAATACCGCTGCAAATAAGTATGGATTTGGCTTCAAAAACAACAATTTGGCCGCGCCATTTTATCCGACACCGGGACTGGTTTTCAGGGTAGGTATTTTCTGGAATTTTGTCAACTAGATGAAATGTTAAAGTGCCTAAAATCAGCCTTGCGAACGCTTCTCCTTCCTACATTTGTATTCTAAAATCATCCATTATGAAAGCAAAGTATATTATTTCGTCTGCGATTCTTTCTTTGTTTTTTACCGTGAATGTTTTTGCTCAAAAATCTGAAGAAATCAAGGTATGGGGCAATTGCGGTATGTGTAAAAAAACAATCGAGGCAGCAGCTTTGAAAGCTGGAGCTTCTGCTGCTAATTGGAACAAAGACACAAAGGTGTTGTCTGTAGAATTCAAAGAGAAAAAAACAAGCTCGCAAAAGATTCAGGAGTTTATTGCAAATGCAGGTTACGACACACAAGATGTAACTGCTCCTACTGATTCGTACGGTAAATTACCAGAATGCTGCCAATACAGCCGCAAAGAATCTGATAAAAAGTAACTCTTCAAATTGTCCGGCTATCAGCCGGACTTTTTTTATATGATCTCATTTCTAAAGAAGTTTTTCCGCTTTTTCGGGGGTTTATTCCAAAAGAAAGATTGCTGCAAATAAGCCGTCTAATAATTGGCTCTAAAATTGTATTTTTATAGCTTAGGTAAATAGATGGTTTTCAGCGGTTTTTACATCGCTTTTTCATTTGTTTACCTGTTTTGTAACCCCTAAGTTTTAAATAGACATGCTCAATGCTATCATCCGCTTTTCCATTCGGAATAAGCTTATTGTTGGACTATTCACGCTTGCATGGATCATTTGGGGTGTAATTGAATTAATCAAGCTTCCTGTTGATGCATTACCAGATATAACTTCCAATCAGGTGCAGGTGATCACTGTTTCTCCTACTTTGGCTTCATTGGAGGTAGAACGGCTGATAACATTTCCCATTGAACAAGCATCCTCTAATATTCCTGGTATCAAGGAAATTAGATCCATTTCCAGGTTTGGACTTTCTGTGGTAACAGTAGTTTTTGACGACGACAAGGATATTTATTGGTGCAGACAGCAGGTTAGTGAGCGCATGTCGATGATCAAAGCCGACATCCCAAAAGAAGCAGGTTCTCCTGAGCTTGCTCCTGTAACAACCGGACTAGGAGAAATTTATCAATACGTTGTTCGTCCAAAAAAAGGGTTTGAGAGCAAATACGACCTCACAGAGTTGAGAACGATTCAAGACTGGATTGTAAGAAGGCAATTATTGGGTACACCAGGAGTTGCTGATGTAAGCAGTTTTGGAGGAAAGCTCAAGCAATACGAAGTTGCATTGGATCCTGTTAAACTCCGCAGCATTGGCATCACTTTACAGGATGTATTCAATGCGTTGGAAACAAATAATCATAATTCTGGTGCAGCATACATTGAAAAAGGTCCCGCTTTACTTTTTATCCGCACCGAAGGATTGGCGAAAAATATCAGTGAGATTGAAAATATTTATGTTGCAAAATCTGCCAGTGGAACGCCTGTTTATGTGAGAGATGTAGCAACCGTCCGTATAGGAAGTCCCATTCGTTACGGTGCATTGACCTACCGCGATCAGGGAGAAGTATCTGGTGCAGTTGTGCTCATGTTGAAAGGGGAGAATGCTTCAAAAGTGATTAAAGGGATTGAAGAGCGGATGCAACAAATTCAAAAAACCTTACCAGAGGGTATTGAAATTGAAACATTCCTCGATCGAAAGAAAATGGTCGGCAGAACGCTGCATACTATACAAACCAATCTATTGGAAGGTGCATTGATCGTATTGTTGATCTTGGTTTTCTTTCTTGGTAATCTTCGTGCGGGTATCATAGTAGCTTCCGTTATTCCACTTGCCATGCTTTTTGCTGTGGGTATGATGAATCTATTTGGGGTATCTGGAAATTTAATGAGCTTGGGTGCGTTGGATTTTGGATTGATAGTGGACGGTGCAGTGATTATTGTGGAAGCGGTCTTGCATCGATTGCATTCAAATAAAAATCATGGATTGTTGTTGAGTCAACATCAAATGGATGATACCGTTGAGCAGTCAGCCGCTAGGATGATGGGTGCAGCGGTGTTTGGACAGATCATCATCTTGATTGTTTACATACCTATATTGAGTTTGACAGGGATTGAAGGAAAGATGTTCAAACCCATGGCACAAACTGTCGCATTTGCTTTGGTGGGAGCATTTATCCTGTCGTTGACATATGTACCTATGATGACCAGTTTAGTTTTGAATAAAAAGTTATCAGGGGAAGATTCATTTGCTGACAGATGGATGAATCAACTGCAGGAAAGCTTTAAAAGAATATTATCTAAACTCATTCATCATCCTAAAAAAATTATTCTTGCCTCACTTTCTTTGTTGCTCATCGCTGTATTTGTTGCGTCTACACTCGGAGGTGAGTTCATTCCCGAATTGGAAGAGGGTGATTTTGCCATTGATGCACGTTTGATGACTGGAGCATCTTTGAACGAGACCATCGAAACAACACAGAAGGCTGTACATGAACTGCAGAAATTTCCAGAAGTTGAAAAGGTAGTTACCAGAATTGGGGCCAGTGAAATTCCAACCGATCCAATGCCTATTGAGATGACGGACGTGATCGTG
>JAURIR010000089.1 GCA_030832645.1 Chitinophagales bacterium
CGGTGACATGAACTTTAGATCCAACGGAATGAGCGAAGATTGTCTTTATTTAAACGTATGGACACAAGGCATTAATGGGAAGGCGCCCGTGTTGGTTTACTTCTACGGAGGAGGGTTTGTTGCAGGTGATGGATCTGAAGGACGATATGATGGCGAAAGCATGGCAAAAAAAGGAATTGTTACAGTAACTGTTAATTACCGATTGGGGGTGTTTGGTTCCCTCGCGCATCCTGAACTTACAAAAGAATCTCCTCACCACGCCTCTGGTAACTATGGTTTGCTCGATCAAGCTGCAGCTCTAAAATGGGTGAAAGAAAACATATCATATTTCGGTGGCAACCCTACTAAAATTACCATCGCAGGGGAATCAGCGGGTTCTGTTTCAGTAAGTGCTCAAATGGTTTCTCCACTCTCAAGAGATTTGATCGCTGGAGCAATAGGTGAAAGCGGCTCTTTATTAGGCGCACTTCCTCCTGTTGCATTGTCCGACGCAGAAAAAAATGGATTGGAATTTGCAAAAAAAACGGGTGCAACTTCTTTATCTGAATTAAGAAAACTTTCTTCCGACTCTATTCTAAATACTGCAACAAAACATGGGCCATTCAGATTCCCAACTACATTAGATGGATACTTCTTTCCCAAAAATCCACTCTCTATTTTTAAAGATGGAGAACAGGCTATGGTACCATTATTGGTTGGATGGAATTCAGAAGAATCTGGCGCAAGATCAATTATGGGAAAAGAAACTTTTACTGTTCAAAATTTTGAAAGTGCAGTCAAGAGATTGTACGGTGATCAAGCGGATGCAATTTTAAAAGTATATACTCCAGTCAATGATCAGGATGTAGAAAAAGTTGCCACCGAATTGGCAGGGGATCGATTTATAAGTTTCAGCACATGGAGGTGGGCAGATATGCATGAAAAAACTGGTAAAGGAATGCCGGTTTATCGTTACTATTATACAAGACCTCGTCCACCAATGACTCCTGAAATGGGGGATGCAGTAGCTGGACTTGCAGGAGGAGTGCAAAGAAATACAGGCGCACCAAAACCTCCAGTGCCTAAAGGCGCGGTTCACTCTGCAGAAATTGAATATTGCATGGGAAATCTGCATTACAATAAGGTGTATGCCTGGACTGCTGATGATTTCAAGGTTTCAACGACGATGCAAGATTTCTTTGCGAACTTTATTAAAACAGGAAATCCAAATGGAAAAGGACTGCCTGATTGGCCTACAACTCATTCAAGTAAACCATCGCAAGTCATGTATATAGATGTGAATAGTAAATCCAAGGCCGATCCATTTGCAGAACGATACAAGGTGATGGAATCCCTCGTAAAAATAAATTGATAAAACTCAAAGCCCATGCAAATAGTATTTGGACTACTCTTTCATTTTATTGGTGGTTTTGCTTCCGGAAGTTTTTATGTTCCCTACAACAAGGTGAAAGGATGGTCATGGGAAAGCTACTGGATTGTTGGAGGTTTATTTTCTTGGTTGATTGTTCCACCTATTGCAGCATGGTTGACAATTCCTGATTTTATATCTATTATATCAGGAACAGATTCTACAGTTATTGCCTGGACTTTCTTCTGGGGAATTCTCTGGGGTATTGGGGGACTCACCTACGGTTTGGGAATGAGATACTTAGGAATGTCACTCGGTAATTCAGTACTGCTTGGATTCACCTCCGCATTCGGCGCGTTGGTGCCTTCGGTATATTATAATGTTGTGCCAACTGAAGGCAAGACTTCCTTTTCTGATTTGATTTCAACCAACTGGGGTAGAATAGTTTTGCTGGGAATTTTACTTTGTTTGATTGGAATTGTGGTATGTGGAAGAGCAGGTATTTTAAAGGAAAAGGAATTGTCTGAAGAAAAGAAGAAAGAGTCCGTAAAAGAATTCAATCTTGTTAAAGGACTTATCGTATGCACACTCTCAGGAATTCTTAGCGCCTGTTTCAATTATGGAATAGAAGCAGGCACACCCATGGCGGAAAAAGCAAATGAGCTTTGGAAGTTGGCAAATCCTACAGCAACCACTGAATTTTTATATCAGAATAACGTTATCTATATTATTCTTTTGTGGGGTGGACTTACAACTAATTTTATTTGGTGCATGATACTCAATGCCAGAAACAAAACATTTGGAGATTATACCAATACATCAACTCCTTTGAAGTGGAATTATCTTTTCTCTGCAATGGCAGGTACAATATGGTTCCTGCAATTCTTCTTCTATGGAATGGGGGAAAGCCGATTGGGTAATGGTGCCAGCTCTTGGATTCTGCATATGGCATTCATCATATTGGTGGCAAATCTCTGGGGTATCCTACTAAAAGAGTGGAAAGGAACAAGCAATAAGACTAAGATCACGATTGGAGCTGGAATCCTTGCTATTTTAATTTCTGTGGTGATTGTTGGGTATGGAAATGCATTAAAGCCTTAAACTTGTACGATTTATGAGTGGATCAAGAAAATACAATCATGTAAGTTATTTATGGGATGATACCATAGCAGCTTCTATGGTCGGTGACGAGGTCGCCTTATTGGTATATCGATCCAATCTGCTGGGAGCAGATCTTCGATTGACCAATTACGGAGGTGGAAACACATCTTGCAAAGCAATCGCAAAAGATCCGCTTACAGGAAAGGATGTTGAAGTAATGTGGGTGAAGGGAAGCGGAGGTGATTTGGGAACCATGAAACGAAATGGATTAGCTGCATTGTATGTGGATCGTTTAAGGAGTTTACAAAATATTTATCGAGGTATCGAGCACGAAGATGAAATGGTGGAGCTTTTCAATCATTGCATATTCGACTTGCAGTCTAAGGCTCCCTCCATCGATACACCACTTCATGGATTGTTGCCCTTCAAACATATAGACCATCTTCATCCTGATGCAGCCATTGCGATTGCTGCTTCAAAAGAGGGTAAAAAAATTACACAGGAGCTTTTTGAAGGAAAAATTGGATGGGTAGATTGGCAGCGTCCAGGATTCGATCTAGGCCTCAAGTTGAAAGAGTGCTTAGAGAAAAACCCTGAAATCAAAGGTATCATGTTGGGTTCACACGGACTTTTCACCTGGGGAGATACTGCTTATGAAAGCTATGTCAACACATTGGAGATAATTGAAAAATGCGCAGCATTCATAAATCAAAAAATTAAAGAAAAGGAAAAAGTCTTTAATGGGGCGAAAATAAAATCTCTTTCGCAAACAGAGAGAAAAAGTCAAGCGGCACTGCTGGCTCCTGTTTTGAGGGGGCTCGCTTCTTCTCATCAAAAAATGATCGGACATTTCACGGATGATGAACGAGTGTTAGAATTCATTAATTCAAACGATCTCGATCGATTGGCACCTTTAGGTACCAGTTGCCCAGACCACTTTTTAAGAACTAAAATTTCTCCTCTGGTTCTTGGCTCGAAGCCTGATGAAGGAATTGAAAATATAAAAGCGATAAAAGAAAAAATAACTCCACTTTTCGAATCTTATCGTAAAATGTATGCAGACTATTACAATACATGTAAGCATCCGAATAGTCCTGCATTGCGTGATCCCAATCCTGTAGTGATATTGTATCCCGGAATAGGAATGTTCACTTTTGCAAAAGACAAGCAGACCGCACGAGTTGCAGCAGAGTTTTATATCAATGCAATCAATGTAATGAAAGGAGCTGAAGCAATCTCCTCCTATACTGCTCTTCCCCGACAAGAAGCATTCAATATCGAATATTGGTTATTGGAGGAGGCAAAACTGCAAAGAATGCCGAAGCCAAAGACGTTGAGTGGACGGGTAGCATTGGTAACGGGCAGCGGAGGAGGAATTGGTAAGGCCATTGCAAAAAAGTTCGCATACGAAGGAGCGTGTGTGGTGATTTCAGATAACAACACAGATCGATTGAATGAGGCGAAAGAGGAATTTATTCAACTCTTTGGCAAAGATCAAGTAATAGCTGTTTCCATGGATGTAACAAAAGTGGCAACCATCGAAAAGGCTTTTCTTGAATCTTCCCTTGCTTTCGGTGGAGTTGATATAATTGTAAACAACGCAGGTATCTCTATTTCAAAGTCAATCGAAGAACATGGAACAGACGATTGGGATCTATTGTATGATATTTTGGTTAAAGGACAATTCCTTGTCACGCAAAAAGGTATAGAGATCATGAGGAAGCAGGAATTCGGAGGGGATGTTTTAAATATTGTAAGTAAAAATGCATTGGTCAGCGGCCCAAATAATGCAGGATATGGCTCTGCTAAAGCTGCGCAGTTGCACCTGGCTAGATTGAATGCAGCCGAGTTAGGAAAGGATAAAATTCGTGTGAATGTGATCAATCCTGATGCAGTGATTGCAGGCAGTAACATATGGAGTGGAGGTTGGGCAGAAGGGAGGGCAAAAGCCTATGGTATTAAAGTGGAGGAACTACCAGCCTTTTATGCAAGCAGAACATTACTAGGTGAAGTGATTCTACCAGAAGACATTGCCAATGCATGTTTTGCCTATGTTAGCGGACTGCTTAATAAGTCTACTGGAAATGTAATGAATGTGGACGGAGGAGTGGCTGCTGCTTTTGTTCGCTGATGACTCATAAACAATAACTATGAAATTGGATAAGAACAAGATTGAGCAATACAACCAGCAACACCTGGCTCAACATTCTCGAAAATTTGAATATATAACCGGTGAAATTCCTGATGTTGAGGGCATCATCAAAAAGTTGATGGCTTTTAATGTTGCCATTCCAAGCTGGGCATTGGGAACAGGGGGTACACGATTTGGAAGATTTTCCGGTGGTGGAGAACCACGTTCATTGGAAGAAAAAATTGAGGATGTTGGTTTGTTGCACGCACTGAATACTTCCAGCGGAGCAATCTCATTGCATATTCCTTGGGATATTCCAAAGGACTATACCGCTATCAAACAGCAGGCGAAAGAACAAGGTCTTCGATTTGACGCTGTAAATTCCAATACTTTTCAAGACCAGCCCAATCAGAAATTCACATACAAGTTCGGGTCCCTGCAAAATGTAGATAAGCAGATTCGCAAACAAGCTATTGATCACAACATCGATGTGATCAAGCACGGTATTCAATTGGGCTCAAAGGCATTGACCGTTTGGCTGAGTGATGGAAGTTGTTTTCCAGGTCAATTGAATTTCAGAAAAGCATTTCAACATACATTGGAAGGACTCCAGGAAATTTATGCAGCATTGCCTACAGATTGGAAGATGTTTATAGAATACAAAGCCTTTGAACCTAATTTTTATTCGATGACAGTGGGAGATTGGGGCCAATCACTGATGTATGCAAATAAATTAGGAGACAAAGCATATACATTGGTTGATCTGGGGCATCACTTGCCCAATGCAAATATTGAGCAAATTGTTTCACTTCTATTAATGGAGAAAAAATTAGCCGGATTCCATTTCAATGATAGCAAGTATGGCGACGATGATCTAACGGTTGGAAGCATCAAGCCCTATCAGCTTTTTTTAATATTTAATGAATTGGTTGATGGGATGGACCTCAATGGGCAGGATCATGCAAATGATTTGGGTTGGATGATTGATGCTAGTCATAACGTAAAAGACCCATTGGAAGATTTACTTCAATCGGTGGAAGCCATCATGTTGGCCTATGCACATGCATTACTGATAGACAGAAAGGAACTTGCCATTGCGCAAGAATCCAACGACGTGGTAGCTGCCCAGGAAATCTTGCAAAATACTTTTAGAACGGATGTGCGATCAATTGTTGCGGAAGCAAGACGAAGAAACGGTGGAGCCATCGACCCCATTGGTTTTTATCGGGAAAATAATTTGAGGAATGAGTTGATCAAGCAACGTGGATCCAACAATATTGCAACTGGCTTATAATGTCAAAAATCCCTGTGATACTAATTTTTGATGTTGGTAAAACAAATAAAAAAATCATTGTATTTGATAGTGAATATCATATCCGCTTCGAAGAGAGCAGTTGCTTACCCGAAACCAAAGATGAAGATGGCTTCCCGTGTGAAGACATTCATCTCCTCGCAAGATGGTTACTGGATGGGATTCAGGAAGTTTTTTCTAAAAGTGAATTCGAAGTCAGGGCTATAAACTTCTCTGCCTATGGCGCCAGTTTTGTTTTATTAGACGAAGAAGGATCTCCCTTGCTGCCTCTCTATAATTATCTAAAACCCTACCCTCCAGAGATTGCACATAAATTATACAAAGAATACGGAGGCGAGAATTCATTTGCCACAGCCACAGCCTCCCCGTTGTTGGGAAACCTAAATTCTGGCCTACAGCTCTATCGTTTGAAGCAAGAGCAATCGGAAACATTCAAAAAAGTGAAGGTCGCGTTGCATTTACCACACTACTTGAGTTTTTTATCAACTCGTACTTTCTGCAGTGATATTACCAGTATTGGATGCCATACTGCTCTATGGAATTTCGAAAAGCATGCATACCACGATTGGGTTATTAAAGAGGGTATTGATAAAAAGCTGGCACCCATCTTTCCGTCTGATAGCGTTGCAGGTTTCATTCATCAGCAACTACCAGTTGGAGTAGGACTCCATGATAGTTCTGCCGCTCTTGTACCTTATATGCTTTCTGTTACTGAACCATTTACACTGATCTCAACCGGCACATGGAGTATTTCGCTCAATCCCTTCAACCAGGATTCTTTAACCCTGGAAGAGTTGAAACAGGATTGTTTATTTTATCTCTCCTATAAGAGCATTCCCATAAAAGCATCGAGATTATTTGCAGGAAACGAGCACACCAAAGGAATAAAGCGCATCTTGGCACATTTTAATCAAACCGAAAATTTTTATGAGTCTATCAAATGGGATCCGCAGTACCTAACAATATTTTCTGATCAAAGGGAGGATTTTAAATCGGATGATCTTCCCATTGGTTTTAGTTTTTCGACCAAAGACATGAATCAGTTTAGTAATGCTACAGAGGCATATTATGCATTGATGTTTGACATTGTAAAACAACAAGTAAAGAGTACCAACTTGATTTTACAAAATACGCGTTGTAAAAAAATATTCGTAGACGGGGGTTTTAGTACAAATGAAATCTACA
>JAURIR010000008.1 GCA_030832645.1 Chitinophagales bacterium
CAAAAAAAGAACATCCCACTTCGTTGTCTGATACAACAGATGTATTCATGTATTCATTGCCTGAAATAAATTGGAACGTAACCATGGGAAGCCCCTCAAACAGGTTTCAGGTAGATCGTGCAATAGAAAAAAATAGTTTCACACTACATGAAGGAAAAGAATCGTCTGCGAAGAATATTGTTCCTTTCATCACAAATGGACTGTCGTCTGCGTTGGAATTGTTGGCAGATACACTGCACAAAAATATTGGTATCGCTGAAGAAGGGATGCTAAAAGCGGCATCCAGCAAGACATCGCAGCTTGTTACTTCTCAACCAACCGATAGTCTATTAAAAGACATGATGGACCGAAGTGATAACTTTTACGCAGACATGTGTGTGGAAATGGTAAGTCAACTGCTCCTAAAAAAAATGGACGAAACAGCTGCTATCGAAGAAATTATAAAACAGGACTTTAATGATCTTCCTCAAAAACCAAAATGGGTAGATGGAAGTGGTCTGAGCAGATACAACTTATTCAGTCCCGCAGATATGGTATGGATACTCAACAAAATGAAGGAAGAATTTGGATGGGAAAGAATAAAAACAATTTTTCCTGGGGCAGGTTCAACAAATCTGAAACATTTTCCCGTTAAAACCAACGAATATATTTACGCAAAAACGGGCACACTCAATGGTGTAATTTGTTTGAGTGGATTTTATTTAAGCAAGAAGAACGAATGGCTGGTATTTTCGGTGATGGTAAACAACCATCGGGCCACCAATAGTTTGATACGAAAGAAAATTGCAGATTTTCTAAGTACTCTATAAATTAAATGCCAAAAATAGAACCCAAGTATTCTTTTTTCACTTCCATGTAAAGTGGCTTGCCGTCAAAATGAGTATGATAATTGGGCAGTCGAGACAATTGATCTACAATATCGCGCATGAGCCTGGCATCTAACTTCGATCCAATCTTAATCGCATGTTTTCTTGCCATGGTTTTGGCAATTTTTTCTTTGTAGGATTGGTGCAAAGTAGATGTGCTGGTTTTTACATCTTCCAATATCATTTCGATCACGGAGCGATGATTTTCGGATGGAAAATCTGCTGGAGCTCCCTGTAAAACGTATGTATTTATTCCAAAGGCTTCTAATTGATACCCCATTTGCAGGAGATCGGGTAAAATTGAACCGACAAGTTGAAAATCGGAAGGAGAAAATTGTATAGCCTGAGGGAATAACTCTTGCTGAATGGCCAATGCTTTGCCCGTCCAGGATGCATTGAACTTTTCAAAAAGTATCTGCTGATGAGCCAGTTGCTGGTGCAAGAGCGTGATGCCTTTGGGCTGATCAAAAACGATATAACTCATTTGCATTTGAAATGGCTCAGCACCCTCGATCATGTTCAATACATCAGGAATATGAGGAGTAGTAGCTTCTCGATAAGACGAAGAAAAGTCGATTTGCTGCCTAGAAGGATTGTTTTGTTTTGGCGCTCCTTCAAAAAATTCTTTCCAGTCGCGCAAATTACTGGTTGATTCAATTTTATGTGCCTGGTGTTGATCGACAAACGATTTATACAAACCACTCGACCTGGTTTCTTCTTGTTTGTTGGAAGTAAAAGGTTTTGCAACTGCATCCAACTGTTGAATACTGGCATCCAAACTGAAGTCCAAGGCAGGAGCTACACTGTATTGAGCAAGTGCATGACGGATGGCGGATTTTACAAATGCATAGATTATCTTTTCGTCGTCGAACTTGATCTCTTGCTTGGTTGGATGTACATTGATATCAACGTGCGCAGGATCTAGATCAATAAAAATGGCAAAGAAGGGGAAACTATTTGGAGCCAACATTTCTTCGTATGCACTAAAAATTGCATGATTCAGGTATGCATTCTTTATATAACGGTTGTTGACAAACAAATATTGATCGCCCCTTGTTTTCTTGGCTGTATCTGGCTTTCCGATGAACCCATGTATATCGAGGTAATCTGTTTTTTCTGCAACCTGCACCAATTTGGTGGAGTAATTGTTTCCCATCAATTGAACAATGCGCTGTTTGAGTGAACCTGCATCCAAATGAAAAACTTCTTGCCCATTACTTGTCATTGTGAAATTGATTTCAGGAAACGACAAAGCAACATGAATGAATTCGTCTGTAATATGTTTGAGCTCCACCGTATTACTCTTCAGAAAATTTCTTCTTGCCGGCACATTGAAGAAGAGATTTTTCATTGCAATGGATGTTCCGTTTTCGCAGGCACAAGGTTCTTGCCGAAGAGGTTTGCTGTTTTCAATTTCCAGCTCTGTTCCTATTGCATCATCCAATCTTTTTGTGCGCAAAATTACTTGTGCAACAGAAGCAATTGAGGCCAATGCTTCTCCTCTGAAGCCCATCGTTTTAATGGTGTATAAATCTTCGATGGAATTTATTTTGGAGGTTGCGTGTCGCTCAAAAGCATTGCGTGCATCGGTATCACTCATTCCCTTCCCGTTGTCTACTACCTGCACCAAAGATTTTCCGGCATCCTGAACAATCAATTGAATAGAAGTAGCACCGGCATCTACCGCATTTTCCAACAACTCTTTTACTGCACTGGAAGGTCGCTGAATGACCTCGCCTGCAGCAATTTGGTTGGCGATATTAGGCGGTAATAAATGAATGATATCGGGCATGAAAAAAATCTATTTCGAGTGTTGATTAGTTGTAACTTAAGCCTGCAAATTTAACAAAACCGAACGGTATGTTTTTGAGAAAATCAACCTTGGCAGCCTTGTTTTTACTCTTCACAGGCTTGGTTCAAGCACAAGATTCAAAAAGATGGGCAGACAGTGTAATAAAAACCCTTTCGCCCGATGAAAAGATTGCCCAATTGATCATGGTGCGACTCTCATCCATCGACACCAGAACAAGAACAGTGAGCTTTTATGACACTACCGTAGAGAGAGACATCAAGAAATTCAATATTGGAGGAATTTGCTTGTTTCAAGGAGGTCCTGTAAAACAAGCTAACCTGGTCAATTACTTCCAGTCGATTGCCAAAACACCCATTTTGATAGCCATAGACGGGGAAACCGGAGTTGGAATGAGAATGGACAGTGTTTACAACCTACCCAAAATGATGATGCTGGGAGCATTGAGAGATTCATCGGTTGTATACCGATACGGACAATGGGTTGCTGAACAATGTAAGATGGCAGGCATCCAGATAAATTTTGCTCCCGTTGCAGATGTCAATAACAATCCCAATAACCCTGTCATCAACGACCGTTCGTTTGGAGAAAATAAATTCAAAGTTGCTTCCCTTGCCATTCAATACATGCTCGGCATGAGAGATACTGGCGTCATGGGAAGCGCAAAGCATTTTCCGGGGCATGGAGCCGTGGGTGTGGATTCACAGTTAGCAGCTCCGTTGATCAGTAAATCACGCAGTACATTGGACAGCCTTGAACTCTATCCGTTTAAAAAATTATTTGAAGCCGGTATTGGCAGTGCGATGGTCGGACATCTTTTTGTTCCATCTATTGATACTTCTTCTAATCATGTTACTTCCATTTCATCGAATGCGGTAACAGGATTGCTCAAAGGAGAGATGGGATTCAAAGGAATCACTTTTACCGATGCATTGGAAATGAAAGGAGTGGCTGCAGCATTTCCAGACGGTGCTGCAGGTGTAGAATCATTGATTGCAGGCAATGACATGCTTTGCTTACCTGGTGAAGTGGAAAAAGTTATTGCAAAGGTGAAAGAAGCCATTGCTGAGAAGCGAATCGATTGGAATAAAATTGATGAGCACGTTATGAAAGTATTGGAAACGAAATACATAACAGGACTTCCAAGCTGGAAACCAGTAGAGACAGATGGGTTAGCAGAAAGATTGAACGAGAAAAGTAATGCATTGAAAAAAGAGATTGCAGAAAAAACAATCACACTTGGCAAGTACGAAGACAAACAAATTTTTCCGTTGCAAAGAAATCCTTCTTCGAGTATTGCACTGATAGATATTGCTAAAAATTCTCGTACACAGTTTTCCCTGGAAATGAGAAAAGCGTACAATGCAGATGTTTTCAATTTTGATAACAGCAAAACAATGCAAGAAGCAGACAGCCTTCTAGCATTGGTAAAAAATAATTACTCGCACGTGATGGTTGCAATTCATGAATTGCCAAGGTACCCTGCTAACAATTTCAACATGAGTAATGCAGTGGTGAAATTGGTCCAAGACATTTCTGCTTCCACCCCTTCCAATCTTTTCGTCTTTGGCAACCCCTATGCGGCAAAAAGTTTTTGTGAAGCCAAGAATATTGTTCTCGCTTACGACGACGATCCTATCACGCATACTACTGCCGCACAATTGATCAAAGGAGAAATAGGATCAGAGGGGCAGTTGCCTGTAACAGTTTGCGCCGCATTGCCTTATGGGTCTGGGGTTTCACTGAAAGCCACAGCATCAATGGCCATCCATCAAGCATCTGTATCGGAAAGAAAAATTGATTCCATCATTCAGGATGCCATCCAACAAAAAGCTGCGCCCGGAATGGTATTGCTTACTATAAGAGATGGAAAAATCATTCAGGAAAAAACTTACGGATCAATGAGTTATACCGGAAAAGATGTTATTTCTCAAGAGTCGGTGTACGACATGGCATCCGTTACAAAAATTTGCGCCACCACGTTAGCGGTGATGAAACTGTACGACGAAGAGAAGATTTCATTGGATAAGACATTGGGCGATTATTTACCTTGGATGAGAGAAACGAACAAAGAGCATTTATTGATCAAAGATATTTTGTTGCACGAAGCTGGTTTGAAGGCGTGGATTCCTTTTTACAAAGAAATATCAGACAGTATCACCATGAAAGCGCTACCGGGTTATTTCAGCAAAATAAAAAATGCTTCTTACGGCATAAAAGTGGATGACTCTTTGTACATGAGAACAGATTGGAGAGATACGATGTACAGCAGAATAGCAAGCTCTTCGGTAGATAAGAAAAAAACTTATGTATACAGCGACAATGATTTTATACTTCTCGGAGAGATCGTGAAATCGTTAAGTGGACTTCCGTTGGATGAATATGTTTGGAAAAACTTTTATAGGCCTTTAGGATTTAGAAGTAGTGGATTCAATCCAACCCGCTTCATGCAAAAATCTGTGATTGCACCTACAGAACAGGATCCTTATTTCAGAGAAAGGCTCGTAAGGGGTTACGTCCATGATCCTGGGGCAGCCATGTTTGGAGGAGTGTCCGGACATGCAGGCTTGTTCAGCAATGCATACGAGATAGGCGTTTTGATGCAAATGGTAATGAACAAAGGAGTGATCAACGAAAAAAGATTCATCCGATCATCCACCATTGAATTATTCACCAACTACCACAGTGAAATCAGCAGAAGGGGATACGGATTTGACAAACCAGAGAAGGACAATGCAACCCGAAAAGTTCCCTACCCTTCAATGAGTGTTTCTGCTGCTGCATTTGGTCATACTGGCTTTACAGGAACTTGCACATGGGCAGACCCTCAAACAAATACGGTGTTCGTTTTATTAGCCAATAGAGTTCACCCCACAGCAAAGAATACATTTGGAGATTTGAATGTGAGAGGAAAAGTAATGGAGGAGGTGTTCAACCGATGAGGGTTGCTTGTTAGAGCAAATTAAGTTGGGTTCTAATTACCACCTTCGCGGCTACCCAAGCCTTGTGATAGTTGGGTATGCGTATACGATGCTCAAGAATTTTTTGTGGTTGTACCGATCTGATTTTTTTGAATAAACTGAGGTAATATTTATACGCCAAATACACACCAAATCGGGCATTCAAGGGCAGTTGAACGATTCCTTCGTACGCCATGTCAAAATCTTTCTGAATATCTGCCTCGATACCTTTTTTCATTTCTGCAGAAAAAGCATTGAAGTCGACTCCAGGAAAATAGACCCTGTTCAGTTGCAGATAATCTGCTTTGACATCTCTTAAAAAATTTACTTTCTGAAATGCAGCACCCAATGCCTGAGCACTTGGTTTGAGTTGTTCGTATTGTTCTTTGTTGCCGTTGCAAAATACATAGAGGCACATCAATCCAACTACTTCTGCACTTCCATAAATATAATCGGCATAACCTTCCTGATCATAGGAAGCTTTGTTGAGATCAAACTCCATGCTTTTAAAAAAAGCATCTACCAAATGTAAATCGATGTTATAGCGGTTAACAGTTATTTGGAAACTGTTTAGGATTGGATTTAAACTGATTTTCTTTTCAATCGCTTCGTAAGTCTGTTGTTTAAAATTTTCCAATAGGCTTTCCTTGTCGTGCTCATGGAAAGTATCTACGATTTCATCTGCAAATCTTACCAACCCGTAAATGTCATAGATTGGGCCACGTATATCTTTTTGCAATAACTTGATGGCACTGCTAAAGGAAGTACTGTAGCGTGCGGTGGTGATCCTGCTGCATTCATGGGAAACGCTATGGAACAAATCGATCATGCCTATTGCAGTTATTTATTTGAAGATAAAACATTTCAACCATTCTTGAATGGTTTATTCGTTGGTAGAAAAGATAAAATGTGTTCCGTTATTTATTTGAATTCTTTATCAATAAGCTTTGCAACCACCTCTCCACTTATCAAACTAGGTGGTACACCCGGACCAGGAACAGTAAGCTGACCAGCATAATATAGGTTATTAACCTTTTTGCTTTTACAGGATGGTCGCAATATTGCTGTTTGCAATAATGTATTTGCAAGTCCGTATGCATTGCCTTTGAATGCATTGTAATCTTGAATAAAATCTGAATTGCAATAAGTACGTTTGAACACCAGGTGCTCTTTTATATCGTAACCGGTTTTTTCTTTGAAGCGCTCACAAATTATTTCGAGGTATTTTTCTCTGGTAGCTTCATCGTCTCCATCCAAGCCTGCAGCAATAGGTATCAGAAAAAATAAATTATCGCATCCTTCCGGAGCATGAGAGGGATCAGTTATAGAAGTAGCGCTTAAATAAAATAATGGAGTTTCCGGCCATTTCGGGTCGGCATAAATATCTTTCCCATGTTGATCGAATGGTACATCAAAAAACAAACTATGATGTTGAATACCCTCAACCTTTTTGTTCACCCCTAAATAAAATATCAATGAACCTGGAGCCATTGCTCTTCCTTCCCAATATTTCTTTGAATATGATTGATGAGCCGGATTCAATAAAGAAGTTTCGATGAAGTGATAATCAGCAGCACCTACCACTACATCTGCAGTGTATATTTTTCCATCGTCGGTTGTAACCGAGTGTGCCTTTTTATTTTCTACATTGATTTTAGAAACATTGGAATTGAAATGAAATCTAACTCCCATTTCGCTGGCGAGCTGATGCATGCCTGCTACTACTTTGTACATTCCACCTTCGGGATACCATGTTCCCAACTTGATATCGGCATAATTCATCAAACTATATAGAGCAGGAGTATTTTCTGGAAGTGCCCCAAGGAAGAGTACTGGGAACTCCATCAATTGACGAAGCTTTGGATGTTTAAAAAACTTTCCGATATGTGCTTTGATATTATTGAATACATCCAATTTGAACATGCCAGTTATCAATTCCATATCGATGAACTCAGTCCAGGATAAACTTGGCTTGTATACTAATTTTCCCACACCCACTTGGTACTTGTACGCTGCTTCTTCCATGAATTGATCCAATCGAGCTCCTGCTCCTGGCTCCAGCTGATCAAATAATTTTTTGAGCGCGTTATAGTCATCAGGAATATCAGTGTAGTCATCGTCCCAATAAATGCGATAAGAGGGACTCAATCTTTTCAGGGTATAATAATCAGCTACATTCCTTCCAAAACTTGAAAAATATCTTTCAAATACATCGGGCATCCAATACCAACTAGGACCCATGTCGAACTTAAAACCCTCAGCGCTGAAATGCCTGCTTCTGCCTCCAGGCTGGTCATGTTTTTCCAGAACATCAACTTCCCAACCAAGTTGGGCAAGAAAAGTGGCAGAGGAAAGTCCGGCATAGCCGCTTCCAATTACAATTGCTTTTTTAGACACAGCGGAAAGGTAAATTAAAAGGTGCTGATTTCTTCTTTCAGTAATCTTCTAGCGAAGTGAATTCTGCTTTTGATAGTACCCAACGGTTCATTGAGCATGACAGCGATTTCGTGGTATTTGTATCCTTCAAAATACAATACGAAAGGCTTCTTGAATAGTTCAGGTAAGTTGTAAACAGCGCGCTCAATATCTTTTATGCGCATTTTGGTTTCTGCATCGTTTGGAACTGCAGATTGATTATGATCCAACAAAAACTCATTAGGAGTATTGTCGAAGATGGTATTTTGCTTTGCTCTTCTACGGTAGTTGTTGATGAAGATGTTGCGCATGATCGTATACATCCATGCTTTGATGTTGGTACCAACATTGTATTTGTCTTTGTTGGAGATAGCCCTGAACATCGTTTCCTGCAAAAGATCTTTTGCAGATTCCTGGTCCTTTGTAAGGGTGATGGCGAAGGGGCGCAAGTACTCTGAGTTTTGCACCAGCATCATGTTGAATTCTTGCGTAGACATCTTTTGTTTAATTTTAAGAGTGTGAAGTTAAACAAAGAAGTCCGGGACAAACAAATTTTTGTTTAATTTTTTTTATAATTAATTAAACAAATTATAAATAATTGATTATCAATTACTTGAAAGAGTAATTTGGTTGATGAAGTCCATTACCTCGGGCAATGAACGCTTGAATTTGACCTGTGGGGGGATTTTACTTTCGTATGCAGCGGCAACCGGGCCTGATATCACGAAAGGTACATCACCAAACTTTTGAACAGCCTGGTTCATGAATCGTTCGAAGTTGAATAGTCTGGAAGCAGTGGTCATGTGGGTGTAGATGAAATCTGGCTTCTTGTGTTTCACTACGTAAGCAACGTCGGAAAGAGGTACACTTGCGCCGAGGTAGTATACTTCGATACCTCTGTTTTTAAGCAGATACTGAATAAAGAGCAGTCCTAGCTCATGATATTCTCCGTCGGGCATAAAGAGAAGTACTCTTTTGTCGAATCGGAAAATTGGGTTGACCGCTTCGGTTCCCACAATCAGTTTATGACGGATGATATTGGAAACAAGGTGCTCTTGGGCTGGATTGATATGTCCAGTAACCCACAAGAGACCGATTCTTTCCATGAAGGGGAAAATATAGTGGTGGATGACCTTTTCGATGCCTTTTGCTTCAATTTTTTCTCTCAACAAACGCTCAAACTGTCCTAATTCGATGTCGACCATGTATTGAATCATGCTATTGACAACCTGCTCCTGTTGAGCTTCGGCGCTGCTGATACTGAGGATTTTATCGTTTATTTCACTATCGGACATCCGGTCGATGTGTGAAATTTTGAAACCATTTTTGTTGAGCAATGAGATGTTGAGGATCTTCTTGAGTTCTTCGTTGTTGTAGTAACGAATATTGGTATCCGTACGCTGGGGTTTCAAGAAATTGTACCGCTGTTCCCATATGCGGATGGTATGGGCCTTGATCCCTGTCAAATTCTCCAAATCCTTGATGGTAAAAGCGTTCATAGGGTCTATAACACCAAAGTTTGCCAATTGTTCTACAGATCAGGCTTTGAGCAGGTTTTTCTTTTCAAATTTCGCGGTGAGCGCAAAACCAAGGCTTTCGATCCGGACTTCCACAAAATTATTGCCCAGAACCCTCAAGACCCTGCCTGTTGCTCCTACCATGACGCCGGCGTTGATGACTACCTCGTCGGCGGGTCGCATATCGATATTTTTGACCTCTACGTTCTCGTAATCGTTCAAAAATTTCTTGATTTCAATGATTTCATCGTCGCGCACAATGGCGGGCTTCCCATTCCAATAGACAAAATTCAGCACCCCGTCTACATATCTCACTTCGGTTCTTTCATTTTCCTCTACTCTCACAAAAACATAACTTTTAAAAAGTGGCTCCTCAACGATTTTCATGCGGTCGCTCCACTTTCGTTTTACCCTGTTCAAAGGGCAATAGGCCTCGATGCCCTTTTGCTCAAGTGCTTTGTTTACTTTTTTCTCCCACCGTGGCTTCGTGTATAGCGCGTACCACTTTTTCTTGCTATCACTCATAGGTTTTTTAATTCAGAGGAATATCTCTCTTCAACTTTTCATCTCGGTTGGCCATCTCCCAAGCAGTATTGAAAACCAATTGTGCTCTTTTGGCCATCAGCGGATAATAGATTTTGTCGGGGGTATCTGTTGGTTTGTGGTAATCCGACAACAACATACCATCGTAATAAAAAATGATAGGTACTCCTTTGTTTGCAAAATTGAAATGGTCGCTTCTGTAATAAATTCTATTGGGGTCTTTGGGATCATTGAATTTGTAATCGAGTGTTATGTTGGTGTATTTCTTATTTGCTGCTTCACTGATAGGTTTTAGATCAGTGCTCAATTTATCATCCCCTACTACATACACATAATTCAATGTATCACCTGTCTTCCTTTCTGTATCAACTCTTCCGATCATATCGATATTTAAATCGGCAGTGGCCTTTTCCAAAGGAATGGTTGGATGATCAGCGAAATATTCTGATCCCCACAAGCCTTTTTCTTCTCCACTTACGGTCATAAATAAAATATTTCTTCTAGGACCTTTCCCCTCTGCTTTTGCTTTTGCAAATGCTTCAGCAATTTCCAATACACCTACGGTGCCCGATCCATCATCGTCTGCACCATAGTAAATTACATCTCCGCGTTTACCCAAATGGTCATAGTGAGCAGTGATGATCAACCATTCATCGGATTTATCAGTTCCTTCCAAGTAGCCCAATACATTGGAGCTCGATGCCTCGGTAGTTTTCTTTTCAAAAACCAATTTTACATTCGACTTGATTGATTGAGCAGGTAATGATTTCGTTTTCCCTGCTTCCTTCAATTGAGTATATGCGTCACCCAGTAAAGATTTGGCAACTTGTTCTGAAATAAAATATGAATTGGGATATTGTTCTGCTTTGTACAAATCGGTATACATGGTAGATTCCGCAGATGCCTTACGCGGAAATCCGTTTGCAACAATCATTACAGCGGCAGCACCTTTGTTGCGGGCTGTTTGCAATTTTCCGTACCAACTTCCCGGAGACCTGAAACCAGGTGCTGATGGCTTATACCCAGATGGAGTTCCATCCATAACAAGCACCAATTTCCCCGTTACATTTTGTCCGGCATAGTCATCTATTTCTTTGTCTACAATTCCATGCCCTGCGAATACTGCTTCAGAAAAATAATGTGTGGCTGAGGTATTCCAGTTAGAAAGTGGACTAACATCTGTATTCAATTCAAACACCTTTCCGTTGATAGTAATTGAAGAGCCAACTACTTGATCCTTGTATACAGGATAGGATTGCTGAAAGCTTCCATTGTTTCCCGGTTGTAAGCCCAAGGATTTGAAATGATTTTCAATGTAAGCTGCGGCTTTGCGTTGTCCTTCGGTGGCCGTTTCTCTTCCCTCCATTTCAGCACCCGCAACAATGTATAAGTGTTTACTCAAATCTTCGGGGGTAATGGTTGCTGCATATTTTTTTGGATCGGCAATTGCCGTTTTCTTTTTTTGTGCAGTAGAAGCAATCGAAATGAACAAAACGAATGAAAGTGATAAGATCCTTACCATGTGTTAGATTTTAATTTTTTGAACTCTATTGAGATGTCTTCCTCCCTCGAATTCGGTAGATAAAAATAGATCTACCATTTCGCAAGCAAGATCAATGTTTACAAATCGTGCGGGAATACAGATGATGTTTGCATCGTTGTGTTGACGAGCTAAACTAGCTATATCTTTTTCCCAACATATTGCAGCTCTGATAGCTTGGTGTTTGTTGGCTGTGATGGCTACTCCGTTGGCCGATCCACAAATCAGTATCCCTTTGATTGCTTCGTCTTCTTCAACAGCGCTTGCAACAGCATGCGCATAATCGGGATAGTCGCATGATGCCTCTGAAAAAGTGCCATGATCTTGCACTTCAAATCCGTTTTGTTTGAGATGATCTATCACCGCAGCTTTGTAGCTGAACCCTGCATGATCTGACCCAATTGCGATTGTCTGATTCATATTACTATTTATAATTACTCCCACTCTTTGTCGAGATTCTTGCGAACACGAACTGCAATGAGAATACTGATTTCATACAACAATACCAATGGTATTACTACAATCAATTGCGATCCCCAATCGGGCGAAGGTGTGATGATGGCCGCCAATACCAGTAAAACGACGTACGCATACTTGCGGTAGTTTCTTAAAAAAGTTGGTGTGATGATTCCCAATTTAGACAATAACCACGTTGCCATGGGGAGTTCAAACGCGATTCCTGCACCCAGCGCAATGTCTATCAATGTATCAAGGTAATCGGAAAGCGTAGGACGGTATTCGATCACCCCCAATCCTCCAATGGTGTAGTTTGCCAAAAAATTAAACGTGAAAGGTGCCAACATGAAATAGCCAAATGCTACACCCATAAAGAAAAAGAAGCTCACCCAAAAAATAATTCCTCTTGTATATTTTAATTCAGTGGGTTTTAATGCGGGGCGAACAAATTTCCAAATCTCATAAAATACAAATGGAATGGCTACCAGCAATCCGCCGACCACTGCTATTGTAATGCTAGACATGAATGTTCCGCTGATGGATGTAACCTGTAAGTTCAATTTCATGGGAGGCATGCACAACGAATCGCCCATGTGAAGTAAGTGACTTAGGTTGCATAGCATTCGATAGGAGATGAAATCATTGCGGGTGGGCCCCATGATGACCAAGTCAAAAATTTCATCGATGTAAACAAAGAAAAGAATGGCAGAAATTAATATGGCCAAAACGGACCGTACAATATGCCAACGCAAAATTTCCAGATGGTCGATAAAACTCATCTCTGATTCTTCCCCTTCGCCTGATCTGAGTCGCCTTAAGAATGTTTTCTTCTCCTCCACGTACCTTTTTTTGGAAACGCTAAGGTAAGGAAATGGGCAGAGTGAAACGATAAGGGTCTCCTAATTTTACCAGCAGGCGCGAATCTTAAAATCCATCGATAAAAAGTGCCTCCACCACCCATTTTCCGGTCATTTTTTTTAGGGATGCCTCCCATCCGCCCTGTTCAATTTGGCAGAAATGTGGATGAGCATATCCCAATTGGTACCTGCCAGCCAACACCAATGCATTGTTCTCCATTTTTTTATTTCTAAACATAATATTGCATTGGCTGATGGCAGGTTTTCTTTCCTCACTGTTTTTGATCAAATACCTGAATTCAGGTTCTGATAGATTTTCATACTCGTTGAAATGCATCAGCTGTGCTGTGGTATTTATTTCTTCAATTTTTTGCTTTCGAAAAATATCTTCCAACAACTGTTGAACGAGTTGATTGGCGTCATCAATAGAGGGATGTGGTGCCACACGATCGTACACGAAACAAAATTGAAGCCCTGCTGGGTGAGGGGGTAAAAGCATTTGCATGAATTCGTTGGCCATGAAATCATATTGATCTCTGATGCAAAGTGGATCTTGATGAAAAACTACATGGATTTGGTGTTGATGCAACAGAATCGTCCATCTGTTCAAGGAGGATTCAATTTCCTGATCGGATAATGAGGACGAAGGGAGGATGAGTTCTTGCAGATTGATTTTATCCTTTACAATGATACCTTTTGACATGGTAAAAAATTTTAGATAAAATTCTCTGACTCCCATCTGTGGAAAAAGGACAATAGCACTTTTTTAAAAAGAGAATTCACCAAAAGAGAAGACCGTTTAACGGATATGAAATAGCTTTACACTGAATGAACGCGTTGAAAACCACCTTCCGAAAGCTGTTGATTGCACCATTTATTTTTCTGATTCAACTATACAGGATGGTGATTTCCCCGTGGATGGGGCCTAAATGCAGGTACACGCCCAGTTGTTCGCAATACGCGATGGACGCCCTTCGAAAGTATGGAATGATAAAGGGCCTATGGAAGGCCCTTCAAAGAATATCTAGATGCCATCCCTGGGGTGGCAGCGGCTATGATCCTGCTTAGAAACGTTCCGCAACTTTTTTCCAATTTACAACCGACCAAAATGCAGCCAGGTAATCTGCACGGCGATTCTGATACTTTAAATAATATGCATGTTCCCAAACATCGACGCCCAAAATTGGTGTGCCTTTTACTTCTGCAACATCCATTAATGGATTGTCTTGGTTAGGAGTAGATGAAATTTCCAACTTACCGTCTTTCACCAACAACCATGCCCAACCGCTTCCGAAGCGGGTCATACCTGCAGCACTGAATTTTTCTTTGAATGCATCAAACGATCCAAATGCAGCATCAATGGCTGCACCCAATGCTCCTTCAGGCTTTCCACCTGCGTTGGGAGCTAAGCTTTCCCAAAAGAAAGTATGGTTCCAATGTCCACCTCCGTTGTTGCGTACTGCAACAGATATGCTGCCTGCATGGGCCACCAATTCTTCGAGTGATTTATTTTCGTGCGGAGTACCTGCGATGGCCTTGTTCAAATTATCTACATACGCCTGATGGTGTTTGCCATGATGTATCTGCATGGTTTGCGTATCAATATGTGGTTCCAATGCATCGTGTGCATAAGGTAAAGCGGGTAATGTAAATGCCATAAAATTATTTTTTACAAAGATAAAAAATCAGGAACGCTTTTTCCTAAAAAAGGATTTCATTAGTTCGGCTGCCTCTTCAGCTAGAAAGCCTGTATAAATCTGTGTTTTCGCATGAAATGGATTTTTATCTCCTGTGTAACATTGGTGTCCATTTTTTACATCGGGTGCTCCCCAAACTATTTTTCCGATTTTGCTCCAATGCAACGCACCGGCACACATCAAACAAGGCTCTACTGTAACATAGAGGGTTGCATCTGGTAAATATTTTGATCCCATCGCATTGAATGCAGATGTGAGTGCGATGATTTCTGCATGCGCAGTTGGATCGTTCAGTTTTTCAACCATGTTGTATCCCCTAGCAATGATTCTGCCATCTTGTACCACTACTGCACCAACAGGCACTTCGTCTTCCTGAAATGCTTTTTCTGCCTCTTTGAGAGCCATCCTCATGAAATATTCATCGTTCATTGCATCAACTTTTTTCGAGCTTGGATGATAATTTTTCAAGTGCAGCAGACATCGCATCCTTTATGACCTGATAGTCTACCAATTGAGCATGCGCATAGACAAAGAAAACATTCATCGATTGATTGCGCTGGCGTAAATTTTCTTGAAGGAGAAGTTTTTGTTGCCGAAAGGCCTCTCTGATCCTTCGTTTCATCAAATTACGGTCTACCGCTTTTTTAAAATATTTTGCCCCTACCGAAACGCCCATCTTCAATGGAAATGGATCTTGTTCTGTGTTATTTTGAATTTGATGGAATACAACCAAGGGTGGAACTTTGAATTTCTCTCCTTGCTCAAAAAGTGCACGAATACTTTTCAAGCTTTTCAGTCGTTCGTTTTTTGATAAGGTATATCGAGGGGCCATGTTTAACAAAAATAGCTCCAGAAAAGATCTGGAGCTATTATTTAATGAAATATGCTTTAGCTTCTTATTTCAGTTTGGATTCGCTAGAAACACTCAGCTTTTTGCGACCTTTTTTTCTTCTGTTCGCCAATACTGCACGTCCGTTAGCGGTTTCCATGCGTTTGCGGAATCCGTGTACCGATTTTCTGCGTCTGCGATGAGGTTGGAATGTACGTTTCATAATATTTTTCTTTTTCCTTTTTTTGAAACAATGGATCGGGAGAAGCGATCAAGTCTGTTCAATCTCTCCACGGGTCACCACACCTGTGGAATTGTGAAAGGACGGCAAAGGTATAGTTTTTAGGCTAAAAAGGCAAGCCTAAGCGAGCAAATCAGAGAGATGCGCTCTGAGCGGGCACTTCTTCTCCCCAAAATGCGCCTGCTGCCCTACCAAATGTGGTAGTATCGCCGGTGGTAAAGAAGTCAATTTTACCCTCTCGGCTCAGTTTTTTTTCCATTTCTGGATGTCTTCTCAGATAGGCTACCAGGCTTTCAGCCACAATCTCACCCTGGGAAACAAGCTGGATAGCAGGATTGATGAACTCCCTGATTTTTGGCAGCAATAAAGGATAATGAGTACACCCCAGTAAAATGGTATCGATGCCTTCGCATTGATTCAGTAGTCCGTGTAAACAGTCTTGAACAGGCTGATCAGCTTTGGCATTCAGGTGTTCCCCCGATTCTACCAAATCTACCCAAGCGGGACAGGCCTGCTGATATACGGTAACATCCGGAAAAGACTTTTGTATTTCGATAACGTACGATGCTGAATCGATCGTTCCCTTTGTTCCCAGTATACCAATGTGATTGGTTTCTGTGTAATCGCCAATTACTTCGGTAGTGGGGCGAATGACACCCAATACTCTTTTAGTAGGATCTATCCGTGGGAGATCTTTTTGCTGAATGGTTCGAAGGGCCTTGGCCGATGCAGTGTTGCATGCCAGGATCACCAAAGGGCATCCTTTGTCAAAAAGCCAGTTCACCGCTTCCAGCGTATAATGATATACGGTTTCAAAATCACGTGGACCGTAAGGAGCTCTTTTGTTATCGCCCAAATAGACAAAATCATATTCAGGCAACAACCGAACGATTTCTTTTAAAACCGTCAAGCCGCCTAATCCTGAATCGAATACTCCTATGGGGGATGAGGAAGTCATGGCAAAAAAAGACCGAAACAATTGTTTCGGTCGGTTATTTATTTGGCGGGAGGTTTGGGTGATCCTGCCTCTATTTTTTTCTTGACCAATGGAAGAAGATCGTCAGCATCAGGAGATACTACCAAAGCTTCCTTTCTGAATACGTAACCGAATCCGTTTGCCTTTGCAACATCGTTGATCAACTGATTTGCTTTTTGTGCAACCGGAGCCATCAGCTCTTCTTGCTTTTGTTGCATTTGCTGCTGATAGCTTTGCTCGTACCCTTGCAATTCTACCAATAGCTTTTTCATTTTTTCTCTGTTAGCAGTTCTGATCGCATTGGACCATTTGGTGGAGTCTGCCTTGAAAATACTGTCTTGGCGATTGAGCTCCTTCAATGTTTCTGCATAATTGATTTGCAAAGCACTATCAAATCCAGACATTTCAGCCATTGCTTTTTTATATTCTGGCATCAATTGTACCACCTCGTCTACACTGATATAACCGTGTTTGCTTTGAGCGTTGAGCATTGGGTTGAAAGACATTATAGCGATCATCACCATACCCAGGAAAAAATACTTTTTCATTATTCGTGATTGTTTAAGTGTTGCGAAAATAGGGTTTTTTTATTTGCTGGTTAACTCTTTTAAGACATCGTCACTGCGGTCTAACTTGGGGTCTGCGAAAATGATGGTAATTCCTTCGCTTTTGTCCAAGATGAGATCATATTGCCTGGCTACGGCCAATTTCTGCACAGCATTGTACACTTTATCTTGAATCGGTTTTACCAGTTCTTGTCGCTTCTTGAATAAATCTCCTTCAAATCCAAATCGTTTTTTTTGCAGGTCTCTCACTTCTTTTTCCTTGTTGAACAGATCGTCTTCTCTTTTTTTCAACAGCTCCTCGCTCAACATCACTTTTTCGGCTTCGTAATTTCTATAGAGTTGATCCAATGCTGCCTGCTTGTCATCAATTTCTTTTTGCCATTGCAAACTGAATGCATCCAATTTTTTTTGTGCATCGCTGTAATCAGGAAGCTTACTGAGAATATAACGTGTGTCTATGATCGCGTAGCGTTGGGCATTCACCGACAATGTGATCATCACAGTTGCCAAGAGAAAAAAAATGATTTTTTTCATGATGAATTTTTTAAAAATTTTATTCTGGTTCGTAACCTAACATGAATGTAAACCTGCTGGCGTCGCGCAATCTGCCATTGGCGGTCAATCGATCCAATCCAATGCCGTAATCGAATCCTAACAAACCGAACATGGGAAGGAAAAATCTAACACCTACTCCAACAGCTCGCCTCAACCTAAATGGATTCCATTCTTTGAAACTGTACCAACCATTGGCTGCTTCGTAAAACATCAAACCATAAATAGTACTGCTCGGATTCGTGACGAACGGATAGCGCATCTCCAATGAGTACTTGTTAAAGATGGTAAAGAATTGAGTGGCAGTTGTTTTATCTGGATTGATTGTTGGATCTGAATTATCGTATACTGGATATCCGCGGTGTGCAACCAAATCGTATCCCAATACGCCAAAATTATTCGTGATACCTGCATCCCCCACCTGAAATCTTTCAAAAGGAGAAATAGGCATTTTCTTGTTGTACCTTCCGATGAAGCCATACTTGGCAGCCATTCGCATTACAAACTGACGGCTCTTGTCTTCTCCTGCAGGCTTACCGATAGGTACAAACCATTCTGCATTGAACCTCCACTTGTGGTATTCTACCAACTTGAAAACATCTTTTTGATTGATACCTTGTATAGAAGACCATGGTGGCGTGAAGGCTGCACTTGCCATGAAATTGGAACCGCTTCTCGGGAAGATTGGTTGATCAATTGAAGTACGCTGTAATGCAAACTTCAAATTGAAGTTATTGGATACACCCGTTGAGAAAGAAGGGAAGATCGAGTAATTCTTCGCACGGTATTGAATGTAGTTGAGAGAGGTTACCAAACTGAAATAATCATCCGGCCATTTCAACATCTTACCGAATGCAATGGTTGCACCTGCAGTACTTAAATAAGATGAGTCCACGTATGTTCTGTCATACCTTCCGGTGTATGGATTGTAGGCATTGGTGAATTTTGTATTGAAGATATTCACCGTAAATGAATTTCGTTTTTTACCGCCAAACCATGGTTCTGTAAAAGAGAAATTGATGGACCTAAAATATTTTCCATTGGATTGATACCTCAAGCTGAGTTTTTGTCCATCTCCCGTTGGCAATGGGTCCCATGCTGATTTCTTCCAAATATTTTTGATAGAGAAATTATTGAAGGTAACACCCAGTGTACCGGTCAATCCGATATTACCTCCCCAACCGGCACTAAGTTCCAGCTGATCCGATGATTTTTCCTGAACCGAATAGTTGATATCCACGGTACCGTCTTCCTGATTGGGAACCGGTTGCATTCCCAATTTCTCTTGATCAAAATAACCGAGGTTGATGATTTCACGCTGTGAACGAATCAAATCCTGACGACTGAATTTTTCACCAGGTACGGTCCTCAATTCGCGACGAATTACATACTCTTTGGTTTTGTCGTTACCAGAGATATTTACATTTTTGATGGTAGCCTGGGGACCTTCTGTAATACGTAGTTCGTGATCAATAGTATCGTTGTATACAGATGTTTCAACTGCGTTGACACTGAAAAATAAATAGCCATAGTCCATGTACATGGAACTTACATCACCACCTTCCGGAGAAAGTTGTTTACCTAATTTTTTATTGAGGATATCCAGGTTGTAAGTATCTCCTTTTTTAATACCCAATACCATGTTGAGCACGCTGTCAGGGTATTTGGTATTGCCCTTCCATGTCATGTTTCCAAAATAGTATTTGCTTCCTTCGTCCACTTTCATGGAGATATTCAACCTACCCTTTTGATCATAGTATTGCGTATCGCTCACGAAATTTGCATCGCGGTATCCCAATGCATTGTAATACTGCAATACTTTTTCTTTGTCTTCGATGTATTTTTTTTCGTCGAATTTTGCAGAAGAGAAAAGTTTGAACCTGAACCATGGGTCAATGAAATCCCTGATCATGGAAGGCTTTAAGATTCCCCATTTCTTTAGAAACTCTTTGGCCGTAAATTCTTTGATAGGTCCATAAGGGCTCATTGCACTGTCGGCATGCAAGGTGATGCGCGTCATCTCTTTTGTACCCTTGAGTTTTCTCTTCAAGGAAGGTATGGCTGCAGCTTCGTTGCCAAAGAAGAATATGTCGGAGATACGCACCTTGATACCTTTTACAATATTGAACGTGAGTACTACTTTGTCTGGACTGTAAGTATCGGGCTTTTCTTCCACTTGAACAGTGGCTCCTTTGAAACCTTTCTCTGTATAATACTTGATGATATTTTCTTTTGCAGATAATTTCATGTTGTCGGTTACAACACGACTTTTTACCAACCCCACTTTATCTTTCAATTCATCCGATTCTGTTTTACGAATGCCTTTGAATTTATAATCCGCAAGCATGGGTCTTTCTACAGCATCGATTTCTATCCAGATATTATTTTCCTCCAATTTGGTGATCCAGATATTGATGTTGGTAAACATGTTTTGCGACCACAACTTATTGATTGCCTTGGAGAAATTATCGCCGCCCGGCAGGGTCACTTCATCCCCCACTGCCAATCCGGAAACGGAAATAACGATGGCAGGATCGAATGCTTTGTTTCCTTTTACGGCAATATCAGCAATGATGTATTTTCTGGGATATTTTGCGTTGAAAATGGACAACAATGCGGGGTCCACCGAGGCCGGTGGGAGGGTATCATTTTGGGCTGATACACTGTTCGAAAACATGAGTAAACCCATCATAATGAACAGCATACAGTTCCGCATCATCAACTTCTTGGTTTGGGAGGGCAAAATAACGGCTTTTTGTCTAATTCTTTGTTAAAGGGCCTTGTAATTGACTACTTGTTTTTCCGAACCTTCTCTCTCGTTTTTGGTAATCGAGGATGGCTTCGTATAAATTCTCCTTGCGAAAATCAGGCCATCTGGTTTCGGTGAAGTATAGTTCAGCGTAGGCGAGTTGATAGAGTAAGAAGTTACTGATGCGGTATTCACCACTTGTACGGATCATCAATTCAGGATCAGGAAACGCACTGGTACTGAGGTAATGCTGCAAAGTATCTTGGGTGATGTTTTCCGGTTCAAGCAGGTTTTCTTTCACATCCAATGCAATTTGTTTCACTGCATGCACCAACTCCCATCGGGAACTGTAACTCAAGGCCATTATCAGATTGAGTCCCGTATTATTGGAAGTCATGTCGATCGCCTCCTGCAAAGCCTGACGGGCATTGGGGGGAAGCATGGACAAAGCGCCAATGGCGTGCATCTTAATATTGTTTTTATTGAGGATGGGCACCTCTTTGCGGAGGGTTTCCACCAACAATTCCATCAATCCTGTAACTTCCTTCGTGGGCCTGTCCCAATTTTCGGTAGAAAACGCATAAAGTGTAAGGAATTTCACTCCCAGCTCAGCACATCCTTCTACAATATCTCTCACACTTTCCACTCCTCTAAAATGGCCAAACAATCGATCCTGCCCCTGTTCTTGGGCCCATCTTCCGTTTCCATCCATGATGATGGCGATATGCTGTGGAAGGCGCTCCAGATCAATATTTTGCTTGAGAGACATTCTGCAAAGTTAGTGTATTTAAAGGGGATCTTACCTGGGATCCGCACACTTGTAGGAACTGATCGAGAAGCTAAGCGTGCATTGCGCGAAGACGTAGTGGTCTTTTTGCTGACTGAATCCCCGTTGATCTCCGTCAATTTTTATTTGACCTGCCGATCGATCGTGCAATTTTTTTGCAATATCCAACCCATTTGAATTGACGTAAGTCGGTTGATAGATGATACTCACATCGTCTAAATAATCTGTATTTGTATACCTGTATACAACTTCAAAGCCAAGGTTAAGGTTTTTGACAAGATTGTACTTGACACCCATTCCTAGTGGAAAGCAATATGCCTGGTCGCTGTAAAATGTATTTCCCTGACCCTGCCCTTCAGTGCCCAAGGGTCTGAGTTTGTATTTAATACCCTCGTAATAAGTGTAAGGATTGTGCTTGATGATGCCCACTCCCAGGGTAACGTAGGGAGTAAACCTGTAATCGGGATTCCCCGGTATGAATTTGAAAAAGTTAAAATCGCCCTGTACAGAAACTTCCCACACCTTGTTTTGAAAATCGAGGTTCCGAAGCTGTTGAAAAGGTAATTTAGACAGTGAGTCTGCATAACCCAACTTGGCAAAATGGCCTGCTACCCTCAATGCCACGTAGGAGCCAAATTGTTTTTTAGCAAAGACGCCATAGGTCAGTTGGGGATTTTTTATTCCTGTTCTATTGTTGAGATCGCCAAAATAATGTGCTGCTCCAAAAGCAACTCCTACTTCGCCTTCCTGCACGATGGCTTGTGGCTGTGCATAGGAGGAAAGGCATGTTGCAACTAGCAGAAAACAGAATAGGATTCTTTTCATTCCATTGTAAATGTAAGTACTTGAAGAAAAGATAGGATGCACGTTGGGTTAAAAAAGTTGTAAAATGATCATCGGTTACGGGTATCAAATCCCCAGGTTAGTTTTTCCCTCAATGTTTTGAGAAAAATATTTTCATTCAGACGAATAAGATTGAAAGTGAAATCTTCTTTTTTAATTGAAAGTTGAACCGACTTGTCTACAATCTCTTTTCGGGCATCCAGTGTACATATAAAATCTTCGGTTCTACCTTCTACCTGAAAGGAGAGCACGTGATGATTTGGAACGACGATTGGGCGGATATTCAAATTATGTGGTGCAATGGGTGTTAACACAAAACTGTTGCTCTCAGGAAAAACAACCGGACCGTTGCAACTAAGCGAGTAACCAGTAGAGCCTGTTGGGGTAGAAACAATCAACCCATCCGACCAAAATGTATTGAGAAACTCTCCATTCAAATAGGTATGAATTTTTATCATGGGGGAGAATTCCCTTTTGTGAATGGTAAACTCATTCAAAGCAAATGGATCGTTTGCAAACAAGGGAATGCTTGCATCCAGATGAACAAGACTTCGTTTATCAAGTACAAAGGTTTTATTTTTTAGAGCATCCACCGCCTCCTGCAAATCTTCTTTGCGCAAGCTGGCCAAGAATCCCAGTCTACCATAATTAATCCCCAGCACTGGAATTTGTTTATCTCTCACCAAGCAAACTGTATCCAACAATGTTCCATCCCCTCCTAATGAAATGACAGCATCATAGGATTTGTCCAGCTCTTTTTCGCTTGAAAAAGTTTTGTGCGATTTAAAGTTGTCCAATGGCAATTGCTCATAAACCACTGCTTCAATTCCTGCCTGCCCCAAAGCATCGCATAGTTGATGTAAATCCTGTGGAGCTAAAACCGCTCCCTCCCTGCTATATATAGCAACTTTCATATCCCGAAGATAGGAACGAACAAGGAAGTTCTGAGAATTTGTTCTCAGTAACGAGATTCGTAATTGTGCAAATACAACCCAAGTTTATTGAATTGATTGTAGGTGAATTCCAGACGCATTACGAAATCATAGATACTCACAATATCTACACCCGCCCCAAATGAATAGAGCAGTTTATTATTAAGCTGGTTTTGAAATACATTGTCTTTGCTGTACACATAGCCAACATCTCCGTAGAGTTTTACATAAAATTTGAAAGGTATTGTTTGATAGGCTTTTGACTTTATACCTGAATTCACCTTCATGGAATAGAATTCTTTTCCAATGGTTCCCTTCAACGTTCCTCCTGCCACTCCGTCCACTACATACCTTTCCAAACCTCTGATATACCTATCTCCATAGCCAAGCATGTATTGATTGATATACGGTTGCTTGAACGGAACTTTTAGGTGGGCATCGGCCATCACACCGAAATAATACTTCTTATGAAATTCAACAAAGCGTCCATAGCGGAAATACAACTGAGAAAGATTCATTTTACTGTTTACTCCTTTTCGTAAGAAATCAGCTATGAACAACGATCCTTTTGTTGGATAAGGAAAGTAATTGATATTCAAGTGCTGAAAAGTATATTGAAGTTCCGGATAGGAAGTTGATTGAATGTTGTCGCCCAAATATTGATTGTTCAATTTAAAAATTGTATCAGCGATAGAACTAGCGTGCCATCCTGCCCTGAGATAATGGCGATTGATAGAACCTTTGCGATACGAGAGCGTTGTTCCAAAGTATAGTTCCTTTTTTATATACTGATTGGGCACTCTCAAGAAAAGTTGTTTGTTATTGGCACTTTTGTAAAATATTTCTTTGTTCCAATTTTTATTTACGTCGATGGCCCATCCAAATCGAAGTTTTGGATCGGAAAAAGGATTGTAATATTTGATAGCAAGTCTTCGCGAAAATCCGTCCATCAACCAAATATTCAATTTGTCGTTTCGTCCTGATATGTTTTCGCCCATGAACTTCATACCAAAATTGACACGCTTCAAACTAAAGCCATAATCCTTTGCCCATACCTGAATATTTCTATCCATCGGTTTGAAATAGGGAATGGGGAAATAATACCACCGCTCATCAACTTCGGCATGAATATCCACTGAATCATTTATCCAATTATTGAAGTACATGTTGACACTTACAAAAAGCGCCGTGTTCATTAAATTGTTTTTGCTTTTATCGAGTCCACTTAGAATTTCACTGATGCTATAGGACTCGTTTTTTTTCATGACTACTTCGCGAACAACCATATAATTTTTCGTGATGCGGTTGCCGTGAACGTAAATATTTCGAACGGTTACTCTGGCTTCGTTTAAGATGGGAGAATTTTGGAATACTTCCTCTACTTCCTGGGCGTTGACCCAACAAGAGGTTGACAGTATAAGTATGAGCAGCGAAAGAAATTTTCGCATTTTTTCCATAAACGTAAGATAGCCAAAACAGTTGAGTGAGAAAGCAAACACCTAAATGTTCAGATAGTTCAATAAATGATCGAGGTTGTTTTGGAGCGTATTGTCAAATGCCTCTTCTCCGTAATAATATAAAACAGTGTACTCATGGCGTTGAAAAGTAGCAATCAAATCAGAAATTTCTTCTTTGTTTACCCGAATGATGATTTGCAATAATCCGTTAACGGGGTCCGCAATGGTATTCAGCTGCATGATCATGCAATCATTGGACTCCACTAAGCGATTGATTTCGCCGGGTGCATAATCGTGGTGAGGAGTTTCGAGTACGATAAATGCCCCGTTGGAGGAAGCACCAACCAGCAATGCTGTTTGATCAATCAGTTTGTCTGATTCTATTGCCCCTTCCCATTCATTTTTCTCATTCAGCACTGGTACAATATCAATATTGAACTTGGTTCTTACCCTGAGTGCCTGTAAAAAATGATCGTTGGATTTTACATGAGCGTTGATAAAATACGATTCGAGTGAAATCAATTCTAAAGTGGCATCAGCTTCTTCAAGATCGAACAGTTCAACAATGCCTTTATAATGTAAACCATCCAACACAACGGCATATTCCGTGTGTTGCATATCCATCATCTCCAGCGCATGTGAAACAGTATCGTGTAAATCGAATGTTGGAAAAGAAGCATTTAGAAGTTGACTACAGAATGTCATGCCAGCATTTATAAGCCAATATTACGGCTAATTTGCTCCAGAGTAACTCATTTTTTGTAAAAATTCTGTAAGAATTTTGTTGAACTCCGCAGGAACCTCCATCATCGGTGCATGGCCGCAGTGATCTATGAAATGTAATTCGCTGTTCTTGATCAATTTATTGAATTCTCTTCCCACAAATGGTGGTGTGATGATGTCGTTATTACCCCAGATCAACAAGGTAGAGAGTTGAATGTGTTTCAATTCATCTTGCATGTTATGCTTGATAGCACTTCTGGCTAATGAAATAACCTTAAGCGTCTTCATCCGTTCGTTGACAATCTGATATACTTCGTCTACCAACTCTTTTGTTGCAACGTTTGGATCGTAGAATGTAATTTCTGTTTTCTTTTTAATGTATTCGTAGTCTCCTCTTTTGGGATAGGTTTCCCCCATTCCGTTTTCAAAAAGTCCGGAACTGCCGGTCAAGATGAGTGATCTTATTTTTCCGGGTGATTTTAATACATGCACCAGAGCAACATGTCCGCCCAACGAATTACCCAGAAGGTGTATCCGCTGGTATCCACGATGATCAATGAATTTGGCTAAATATTTTTCCAAACCACCCACGGTGGTATGCAATAAATCGAGTTCAAACAATGGCAAAATCGGCACAATCACTTTATGTGTTTTCTTAAAGTGTTCGATGATGCCAGAGAAATTACTGATGGCCCCAAAGAGACCGTGCAATAACATCAAAGGTTCCCCCTCTCCTTCCTCCAGGAACTTGAATTTTCCGTCAATTCTTAATTCATAGGAATAACTCATGGATGAAAGATAGGATATTATTTGAATTTAGCTGGGAATATGCTCTTGAATAGCAGCTTTGGTATCGTAGAATAAATTTTTAATTGCTGGAAGCCAATTACTGAACTGACGAATCAGCCATTTACCAAAACGCACTAAATATTCGTATGTTTTTGTTTCTCCCACATTCTGCCGATCGATGATTTCAAATTTTTCGGCATAAACAAGTAAAATGGAAAAAATGGTTATGTATATAATCGAAAAAAATAGGATGCCCATCAGCTTGTTCACAAATCCCAGCATCAATGCCTGTGCCGATTTTTCAATGATTTTACCAATGATGCGGACAGCAATAATTCCTGCCAACATCACCAATACAAACGAAAGAAAACTATACCACTTACTATCGGTTTTTGCATGGTCTCTTATATACCCGGCTACCATTCCAGAAAATTGCAAGGCCAATAAAACAGATATGAAATAGGATGCAAAAGTGAAAATGGCCATGGTGAACCCCTTGGTCCAACCTTTGTAAACTGCAAAAGCGAAAATGATTGCTGCGATAATATCTATTACCATAGTTATCTCTTATGTGTTAACCGTTAACGGTCAACAACTCTTTTACAATTGCCGAAATAGCCTTCCCATCTGCTTTTCCTGCCAATTGTTTGGTAGCAATTCCCATCACCTGCCCGAGTCCACTCATTGTACTTACTCCAGTTTGCTGAATGATCTGGGCAACGACTTGCTTGATTTCTTCGGTACTCAATTGCTTAGGCAAGAATTGTTCAATTACCTCCACTTCTTCTTTTTCCTTGACAGCTAGATCGTCTCTTTTTTGTTGCTCAAATATTTCGATGGAGTCTTTGCGTTGCTTGACCAGTTTTTGCAGCAATTTGAGTTCAGCATCTTCGGTCATTCCCTCTCCAGCCCCTTCTGCAGTTTTAGCCAGAAGAATTGCAGCCTTGATGGCACGAAGTGCTCGCAATCCTTTTTCATCTTTTGCCAACATTGCCTTTTTCAGATGCTCGTTGATGGTCGTTTCTAAGCTCATTGTTCTTGCGATTTTTTAAATTTCGTATAAAAGTTTTTTGCAAAAGCCTTCATCTCTCCCACCAATTCGGTCTGATGTGTTGCTCGATCAAAGGTATCCGCCATCGTCATAAACGTTTGGTAGTAAAAATCTGCCATTTCATCCACCATCATTTCTTTGGTCCACAGATCAATGCGCAATGCTGCTTTTTCTTTTCCGTCCCAAAAAGAGACCATCATGGCCTTGGCATCTTGTTTTTCGGATGAGTTGGATTGCGTTGCATTCCAAAGAATCTGATGAGGAATTTTATTTTCGTCCAAATTCACGTCGATAGTTATGGTGGATTGATTCATGCCGAAGATTTGTGCAAAGTTAGTAAAGTGAAATCAAAGACCTTTTAGCAATCCCGTTCCGATCATCTCCGTCCTCATCTGCTCGTCTTTGTATATGCGTATCAGTTTATCGCCTATATCTGCAGGATCTTTTTCGTTGAAATACATTCCTGCCATTTCAGTGAATTCAGCCATCGAAGAATCATTCACCGTAAGCACTGGCACGCCTGCTTTCATTGCTTTGAGTACCGAAAAACCAAATCGTTCCCATCTGCAGGGATGTATCAGCGCATAAGCCGCAGACAGGATCGCGGCCTCTTCTTCTTTGTTGGTTGCATCAATAAGCAGGATATCGTTTTTGTATTTGTATGTTTCCAATTCTAGTAAAAAAGATTGACTGTATTTTGACTGGGTTCCGCATAAAATCAATTTCATGTTGCTTCCGATTTTCTTTTTGAAAATGGAAAATCCTTTTAAAAGATTTTTCAATTCAGCAGCAGGGTGAATTGGCCCACGGTATAAAAAATATGATTCGCCATTGGTTATTCGGTAGCAGGTTACATCCCTTGTATGCTCGTCTGTGGGTTGATACGCCGAATCGATGAGCGGACGCTGTACTTCGAAAACTGTGTTTGAATGAGGATATATTTTTTTAAGCAATGTTGCGGTGTACTGTGAAAAAACAACTACCTGCCGCTGGCTGGAGAGATGTTTCTTCAACCAATTTTTCTCTTTCAATGTCTCAAAAAAATTCAACGTTGAATCTTCAGAAAGATGGTAGCAGTCAAACACAAAAACTTTTTCCGGAAATCGCTGTAAGTCATCCGCCAACTCCGTCATCCCTTCAAATGCTTTCGGAACAGCTGTTTTGTAATAAACGTTCGACATGCTGCAAAGATAAAAAGATGGGAGAAGGCAGCAGCGATTGATTTATCTTTGTGAGAACTGTTTTACCATGAAAAAAGATACCCAATACATACATGCAGGATCGCACCCAGACCCGAGTACTGGCGCGATCATGACACCGATCTACCAAACATCCACGTACGTACAAGAAGCTCCTGGAGTAAATAAGGGATTTGAATATGCCCGCTCTCAAAATCCAACACGACAAGCATTGGAAGAGGCATTGGCCCTGATTGAAGACGGTGCCTATGGATTGGCATTCAGCAGTGGCGTTGCTGCAACGGATGCAGTGATTAAGTTATTAAAACCAGGTGATGAAGTGATTGCAGGCAGTGATATGTACGGTGGAACGTATCGACTCTTCAGTAAAATCTTTGAAAAGTTCGGTATTGTATTTCATTATGTAGACATGTCGGATCTTACCAACATCGAAAAAAAAATATCTGCTCAAACAAAATTGATTTGGGTAGAAACTCCTACCAACCCGTTGATGAACATCGCAGATATCGAAGCCATCGCAAGAATTTCATCCAAGAATAAACTACTGCTTTGCGTCGACAACACCTTTGCTTCCCCTGCACTTCAAAACCCTCTCAACCTTGGCGCTGATATTGTAATGCACTCTGCTACAAAATACTTAAGCGGTCACAGCGATGTCATTCAAGGTGCATTGATTGTAAACGACAAAGCACTGAGAGACGAACTGTATTTCATTCAAAAAAGTTGTGGAGCCGTACCCGGACCCATGGATTGCTTTTTGGTATTGAGAGGCATCAAAACTTTGGGCATTCGAATGGAACGCCATTCAAAAAATGGAGAAGCTATCGCAACATTTCTTCATTCGCACCCAGCAGTGAAAAAAGTTTACTGGCCTGGATTTGAATCGCACAAAAATCACGACGTTGCTAAAAAGCAAATGAAAGATTTTGGAGGGATGATTTCCTTTGAATTGAAAAATGATTCTATAGAAGCCGCTCGCACACTGCTTTCTAACACAAAATTGTTTTCGCTGGCCGAAAGCCTTGGCGGGGTCGAATCGCTCATCAATCACCCTGCCAGCATGACACATGCTTCCATTCCAAGAGAGGAAAGAATTAAAAACGGTTTGAGTGATACGTTGATCCGTCTATCTGTTGGTATTGAAGATGCAGGTGACTTGATCGATGATTTGAACCATGCCATTCAGTTGGCAGAAGGTGTAAAATAATGCCATTCGATCCAACCATTTCTTCGAAAGAACTATTGGATGCTCTTTTTCAGCGTTTCAACAATACTGCATTTATTGAAAAGGACCCTGTTTCGATTCCTCATCGCTTTCAACTCAAAGAGGATATTGAAATTGCGGCATTCTTTGCAGCGATTTTTTCTTGGGGAAACAGGACCACCATCTTGAACAAATGCAACGAGTTATTGGATTGTATGGACAATGCTCCGTTTCAATTCATAAAAGGTCATACGGAGAATGAGTTGAAAAAATTAGTGTTTTTCAAACACAGAACTTTTCAAGCCACCGACCTGCTTTATTTTATTCGATTTCTTCGCTTTCACTATAGTGAACATTCTTCGCTTGAATCTGCTTTCACGAATGGAATGCACGCATCGGATCAAAACATTCAGCAGGCATTGTCTCATTTTCATAGATATTTTTTCTCCTTGGATGAGAGTCCCGCTCGAACCAAAAAACACATCCCTTCACCAGAAAACAATTCGTCTTGTAAACGATTGAATATGTTTCTGAGGTGGATGGTAAGAAAAGATTCGAGTGGCATCGATTTTGGTATTTGGAAAAACATCCTTCCCTCTCAACTGGTTTGTCCATTGGATATTCATGTGATGCGAGTAGCCAAAGAACTGAAATTGATCGATCAAGAAAAAAGTGATTGGAAAACTGCCATTGCACTTACAGATATGCTGAAAACGTTTGATCCTTTGGATCCCGTCAAATATGATATTGCACTGTTTGGTTGGGGTGTTTCTAAACTACCTTACTGAGTTCTCTAAACTAATTACCTTTGCAGCGAATCAATCAGCATGAGTACGCATCATTTATCTGAACAAGAAATTATTCGAAGAGAAAAATTGGCAGCATTGCAGCAGTTGGGTATCGATGCCTATCCTGCACCTGCTTATCCAGTAAACATTACCTCAACGGAGATCAGATCAAACTATCTGGGAGAAGACAACAAAGCAGATTTTGCAGATGTTTGTCTTGCAGGAAGATTGATGGGAATCCGCGACATGGGTAAGGCCTGCTTTGCAGTATTGCAAGACCATGAAGGTAAAATACAGATTTATGTAAAGAGAGACGATGTCTGCCCGGGCGACGATAAATCCCTATACGATCAAGTATGGAAAACATTGGATATTGGCGACATCATTGGGGTAAAAGGGTATGTATTTACCACAAAAACAGGAGAAACATCTGTACATGTTAAAGAACTCACCTTGTTGAGCAAATCGTTGAAACCACTACCGGTTGTAAAAGAAAAAGAAGGCGAAACCTTTGATGCTGTAACCGATCCGGAGTTTCGTTACCGTCAGCGCTATGCAGATTTAATTATCAATCCGCATGTGAAGGAAACTTTTTTGAAGCGCTCGAAGTTGATCAACTCGATCAAGGATTTCTTAAACAGCAGAGGTGCCATAGAGGTTGACACGCCCGTATTACAAAGCATCCCAGGTGGTGCAGCGGCAAGACCCTTTACGACACATCACAATGCATTGGACATCCCCATGTATTTACGCATAGCCAACGAATTGTATTTGAAACGCCTGATAGTAGGCGGATTTGATTGGGTCTATGAATTCTCCAGAAACTTCCGCAACGAAGGAATGGACCGTACACACAATCCAGAATTTACGGTACTCGAATTCTATACAGCCTACAAAGATTATCTGTGGATGATGGATACAACGGAACAATTATTAGAGAAGGCAGCCATAGATGTAAACGGCACTACAGAAACCGAGGTGGATGGTAAGACAATAAGTTTCAAGGCTCCATTCAAGAGGGTCACAATGTATGATGCTATCAAAGAACATACAGGATACGATATCAGTGATATGGATGAAGCAGGTATCAGAGAAGTATGTAAGAAACTCGGATTGGCAGTTGAAAGCAGCATGGGTAAAGGGAAGTTGATTGATGAAATTTTTGGAGAGAAATGCGAGCATCACTATATACAACCAACCTTTATCATCGACTATCCCATTGAGATGAGTCCGCTTACCAAAAAGCATCGCAGCAAACCAGGACTGGTAGAGCGTTTTGAATTAATGGTAAATGGAAAAGAGATTGCCAATGCGTATACAGAATTAAACGACCCCATCGATCAGCGTGCTCGATTCGAAGAGCAGGTTACATTAATGGAGCGTGGAGATGATGAAGCAATGTTCATTGATCATGACTTCCTTCGTGCATTGGAATACGGAATGCCACCTACTGCAGGCATCGGATTTGGCATCGACCGAATTTGTATGTTGCTTACCAATCAACCTTCTATTCAAGATGTACTATTGTTCCCGATGATGAAACCGGAATCAATCTGATTTATTTCACATGCATCATCCCGTTCATCAAGGTCCAGTGACCCGGGAAAGTGCATACATAAGGGTAATCGCCTGTTTTTGCAGGAGCCTTGAATGTTAGTTTATACGATTGTCCGGGATTTACCAATGGCATAGCATATAAAACTTCTGGTAGATTGGGAACATAGTTTTTTTCTGCACCTTTCTCATCTTTCATCATTGCATCACCCGCTTTTCCTACCTTTTCTTTCATACCCGGTTTCGTAATAACAAGGTTGTGTTGCATGGCATCGGTGTTTTCTAAAATAATTTGAACGGTTTGTCCGGGTGCAACTGTAAATTCTTTCAAGTCATACTTCATTGCTTCTCTGATTGTTTTGATACGAATTACTTTTACATCCGATCCTGCTTTTGTTTCTGCAACAGCTCCCCAGGCAGTCAGTAATTTACTCAACCGCTCGTTTGCGTACTTTTCGTTCAAGGCAAGTACAAAGGATTTATCAGCAGGTTGTAATTGAATATTCTTCAATTGATAGTTCCACCCCTCGGAAATTGCTTTGATCAAACTGTTGCGCATAACATCGCTGGAATTTGTTGCTTTTTTCAAGACAGCTACCAAGCTATCAACAGGCGCTATGGACGCATAACTCCTGAGTGCCCGCTCTAGAGAAAATGCATTCATATCTGGAGGCCGTACGAATGAAATTTTCTTTTCAAACCCATTGTTGTTTTTATTTGATTCGGTGATTTCATTTGCTTTATCAATAGATACAAGAAGGCGATACTCCCCAACAATATCTGTACCAAAGCCAATTGTACCTACCCAAGGACCATTGATATTTTTTGTAATGGATACAGTTTCACCTGCTTTGATGCCGTCTTTATAATTTTTACTTACCTGATCAAATTTCAATCCCATTCCTTCAAAACGAATATCCAATGGAACAAATTTGTCTGCAGGTAGGTCTTTGCTGCCTTGATTTTTAACTTCAACTGCTACTGAGATACGCTCTCTCACAGCTGGTGAAGGCGGATCGATCTTGATATCGCTTACAATCAAATCAATGCCTTCGCTTGGCTTAGAGGATTCAACTCTCTTCACTGCATTCATCTGATGCATGGAGTGATCAACTGTTTGCGGTTTTACATCCGCCTGATTTTTCAATTGACTTTCTAAATGTTTTTTCATCAACTTCCCACCATTTGCAGTTAATACAGAAGCAAATGCATCAGGCAACCAACGGTCTTCTACCTCATTTGAACGATGCAATCGATCAAAAAACGCTTTCTCTGCAATTGCATTTATAGGGGATTTTGACAATAACAACAATGCATTCATCACCACCAATGGATCCGAGTCGTTGAGCAGGTTATGCTTCATTACCAATGCTACAGAGGAATCATTGAAGGGCATGGTAAGCAATGCATTTTTTCGCAAGGCAGCTGAAGGATGTGTCAATGCAATCTCCAGGGTTGCTTGATCGAGTGCTTCCAATCCTTTCAATGTCCAAAGTGCATGTATACCACTTGGGTTGATACCAATTTCATCAAGCTGCTGATCGGCAACCATACCTTTCAACATGGAAGCAATATCTTTTTGTCCTCTCTCTACCAATAAACGTTGTGCATGCATCCTCCAAAACATATTATCATTTTTCAAAGCGCTCAATAACCCGTTGATATCAAATGGAGAAAGGCTTCTTGAAATAGTTGCTGGTGCTGATTTATAAGACACCCTATAAATTCTTCCGTGTGTAAAATCCCGCAAATTGGTCTCGTACGCATTGCCCGATCCGTTGTCGAATCCTTTCGGAACAGGATTGTGTTGAATGATATAACTGTACCAGTCGGCTACCCACACCGCTCCGTCTGGACCCACTTCTGCGAAAACCGGAGAGAACCATTCGTCGGCACCTGCCATCAAATTGAATGCTTCTTTGTCGTAAAAATCTGTACCCTTCTTTACCAAATTGTTTTGATGAAGAATATGCCCGGTAGGTTCTGCAACAAATGCAATCTGGTTCCAATATTTTTTAGGAAAAGACCTTGCGGTATAAAAATTATGCCCGGCAGCAGCAGTGAATCCACCGAATGCATCTACCTGTCTTACTTTCTCCGTGATAGGTTTCATATCGCGGTGTGTGTCTGTACTTCTGCTTCCATTTTCAATTCTGTTTGCAGAATTGAAATAACGATGCGGAATTGCCATGTACCAACCATGAGAGTTGTTAGCGGTAGATCCAAACACATCATTGGTTTCATTGAACGCAAATCCCCAGGTATTGTTTGAAGTGGAAGTCATCCATTCCAATTGAGAACCATCGGGCTTGAAGCGATAGAATGCCTGATAAAATTTCAACGAATCTGCATTCCCAAATTTCCCTTCGAATCCAGAATAGCCTACACAACCCCAAATCCAATTATCAAATCCATAGTGTAAATTGGATGGACCGGCATGTGTGTCGTACGTGCCAAAACCACTGAACAATACTTTTCGAACATCTGCCTTATCGTCTCCGTTGGTGTCTTTTAAAAATAACATATCGGGAGCTTGAGAAACGATCAATCCTCCATTGGCAAAGACCATGCCGGTGGGTATACTCAATCCTTCGGCAAATTTGGTAAACTTGTCCGCTTTGCCATCTTTATTGGTATCCTCGCATATTAGTATATAATCGCTTCCACCTTCTTTTTTTCTTTCGTTGGGATAATCCTTTGTAATCAACACATACATTCTTCCTCTTTCGTCCCAGCTGATTGCAATCGGATGCATTACGTTTGGTTCCGCAGCAAATAATTCCAGGTTAAATTCTACGGGCACTTGAATATGCTTCATAGATTCTTCGGGTGTCAATGGCATCTGCTGATATTGGATACCGGAACGTTGTTCATAGTTCGGAAGTTTCGCTTCTTTGTATGCGAAAGGAAGTGGATTTCTTGCATGGAAAGCAGCAAGCGCCTGATCATCAACTGCCCAAAGAATTGCGTTGTATATCAATGCTTGAAACCCTGGCTGCATCCAGGTTCTCTCGTCGTGTCCGTATGCCGTATAAAAGACTTTACCCTTGCCGTAATTGCGCGTCCAGGTATAAGGCTCTGTGGAAGGACTGGAACGGTCTTTCTTTTGATCAGCCTTTATTTCTCTTTCTGCCAGAACATTATTATCTGGCATCAACTGACTATGAAGATAGGTTTCGTCGAATGCAGTGAAAGATTGCAATCCTTTCATGATTGGATGTTCGGGTTGCATTGTTTTTGTTGTGATGGAATCCATGGTATGACGCCAGAATTGTCCACCAACCATTTTTACATACTCACTTGAATTCCTGAAGCAGTAGGATGCACAGTGGATAGGTAGCACACCTTTTCCTGAAGCAACATAATCTAACAATGCTCTTTCTGCATCTGGTGTAATTGCATCCCAATTCGCATAAATCATCAACGCATCGTACTTTCTCAGGTTTTCGGGATTGATATCTTTCAAATCATCCGTATAGGTGAAGTTGATTCCCTTGGGGCCCAAGGCTGCCATGAGAGTAGGTATTCGTTCGATGGGTGCATGATGTCCATTGTCTCCAAGAAATAAAATCTCCAAACGTCTTCCTTGTTGTGCGAAGAGTTGAGAAGTTAGAAGCAAGCAAGTTAGTATGATACGCATGTTGTAAGTTGTGGGTTATAAGTTGTCAGTTGACGGTTGACAGTTAACTGATAATATTGTAATCAGGAATTTTAATAATTTCTCCGCCTTTCATGGCAGACTCGTGTGCCAGAATTCCAACAGATGTCCAGTTAGCAGACTGCACTGCATTTGGAAATGGATCTCTGTCTTCGATAAGTGCCATCACAAATTCATGTGCGAGATGGGGATGAGATCCGCCATGCCCAGCTCCTTGTGTGAAACTCAGGTGTGTGTTTGCGGCAATATCATAAACCCCTTTGGTTGTGAAATCTCTGATCGACTCAGGCAGCAAGTGTGCATAGTCGGGCACGGTAACTTTTTGAGGGATTTCCTGTTCAGGAAGTTTAGCTGTATGCAATACATGTTCTTCGTGTTCAATCAACGCCCATTCGAAAGATTTCTTGGTTCCGTATACTTCAAAACTTTCGCGGTATTGACGTGCTACATCAAACAACGATCGGTATACGTACCCACTCAAATCGGAGTTTCTGAATTTTATATGTGCTGATTCTACAGCAAATGGAGAATTATGAATACTGGCCAATTCAGGACGAATGGTTCCAGATCCAAAACAGGAAACATACTCGGCTTCGAGCTTCAACAACCCCGCAACCGGGCCCACACAATGAGTAGCATAATGCATGGGCGGCAATCCAGGCCAATAGTCGGGCCATCCATCCATATCTTGTTGATGAGAGGCTTTGAGAAATTGTACTTTGCCCAGCTCTCCTTTCTCGTAGAGTTCCTTTACAAATAAAAATTCTCTGGCATAGACCACCGTTTCCATCATCATATATTTCTTACCGGTTTCCTTACAAGCCTTCACGATGGCTTTGCAATCATCAATACTTGTAGCCATAGGAACCGTGCAAGCAACATGTTTTCCTGCATACAACGCCTTCAACGATTGTTCGGCATGGTTAGGAATTGGAGAATTGATATGTACCGCATCAATTGCAGGATCTTTCAACAGCTCATCGTAGTCAGAGTATCTTTTTTCTATTCCAAATGCATCGCCAATTGCATCCAATTTTTCTTTGTTGCGTTGGCAGATCGCATACATAATGGTATGCGGATGACGTTGGTAAATGGGAATGAATTCAGCACCGAAACCCAATCCTACAATGGCAATATTGATTTTCTTCATAGCGTTTTTAAAAATTGATAGCTTTCTTTAATAAGTTGTATTTCGTTTTCGAATAAATTTCTCCAAATATTGGCTGCTGGCAGTTTTGGACTGAAAGCTTCCACGCTGATCATACCCTTGTAATCAATGGCTTTCAAGGCCTGCATGATTGAATGAAAATCAATATGCCCTTTCCCGATGGTGCCTCGATCGTTTTCCGAAAGTTGAACATGCACCAACCTATCCCCCATTCTCTTGATTGCTGACGTACTATCTTTCTCTTCGATATTTGCGTGAAAGGTATCGAACATCATTTTACAATGTGAGTGACCGACCGCATCAACGAGTTCGATCAATTCATCGGAACAACTTATCAAATAACTTTCAAAACGATTCAGGTATTCGAGTCCGAGTGTAATATTTAATGTAGCAGCATACTCGCTCAACGCATAGATATGTTCTGCAGCCCACTTTTTTTCTTCGCTGGTGGATTTACTTCCTGTAAATACTCCCAAAGCAGAATGAAATGGACCTGTCAATAAGGGCGATTCAAGGATGGCAGCACAAAGAAGAACTTGTTTGTTGTGCTCCAGTGTTTTTTTTCGTGTTGCAGCATCCGTACTGATGGCATGGTGTTCCGGACCATTGATAGTTACTGCAACTGCCGATAAATTCAGTTCATTTAATTTCGTTCTCCACTGCCGCCACTTTTTTTCATTGGTATCAAAAATGGGTATCTCTACTGCATCATAGCCAACTTTCTTTATTTCCTCCAAAACAGGAAAAAGCGACTCATCCACTTCCGTTCCCCACAAAAGGAGATTCATACCAAGTTTGTTGTTCATATTGCAAGACAAAAAGGAAAATGAATATAAGTTTTTTTGTACATTCAATCAACCAATAAACTGTCGCATGTCTACTACACAACGATTTACTGCTCTGGATGTATTCAGGGGAATGACTGTATGCTTCATGATCATTGTAAACAATCAAGGGAGTGGAGCAGAGGCCTATGCACCGTTGGAACATGCTGCCTGGAATGGGTTTACGCCAACCGACTTGGTGTTTCCATCATTTCTATTCGCGGTAGGAAATGCGATGGCTTTTACCATGCCGAAGTTTCAAAGCATGGATCAATCAGCAGTTTTAATGAAGATTTTGAAGAGAACCTTCATGATATTTTTGATCGGCTATCTGTTGTATTGGTTCCCGTTTGTAAAACAAAACGAATTGAATCAGTGGGTGATGAAACCTGTTGAAACCACCAGAATATTTGGGGTATTGCAACGCATTGCCCTTTGCTACGGAGCTGCATCACTTATGATATATTACTTATCAAAAAGAACTGTAACTGTTTTGAGTGTAGCCTTTTTAGTAGGATACTGGTTGATGATGTACTTAGGAGGCGATTATACCATGTTGGGAAATCTTCAAATCAAAGTAGACAAATGGTTGATTGGCGAAGGCCATATGTACAAAGGCGAGGGTGTTCCATTTGATCCAGAAGGATTCCTTAGCACGTTCCCCTCCATTGTAAATGTTATCATTGGATATTATGCAGGAGTACTGTTAAGAGAGAAAGGGAAAGAATACGAAACCATTACCAAGTTATTACTGAGCGGAGCAATATTATTAGCCATCGCTTACTGCTGGAACTACAGTTTCCCTCTGAACAAAAAACTTTGGACGAGCTCCTTTACACTCTATACCTGCGGAATCGATTTGATGTTGATCAGCTTACTGGTGTATGTATTGGATAAAACACATTACAGAAAAGACTGGACGAATTTCTTTGAAGTATTTGGAAAGAACCCACTGTTTATTTATTTGCTTTCCGATTTTGTGCCGATCATGCTTAATCTTTTTAAAGATGCCCAAAGCAGAACCTACGAAGAGGCGATCAATTTGGATTTCTTTCAAAAGCTTGCTCCTGGACCGTTTGGAGCCTTTTTATATTCTGCGGTATTGATGCTGTTTTGCTGGGTAGTAGGATATTGGATGGATAAGAGGAAAGTTTATGTTAGAGTGTAGGAAGTTCCTCGTATAGAAATTTTTCTCTGGGTTCCTCCAGTTGCCTAAAATCTTTTCGGATGGTATGCGCAGTCATATATTCATCCTTGAGTTGGTATTTAGCCAGCAAAGAAATTTCATTCACACTGATATCAGAACGAATCCATTGGGATGCAAGTTCATCGGGTAAAATAACCGGCATCCTTTTTTTCTTGTTGTGAATTTTTTCCATCAAAGGATTTGCTGCTGTTGTGAGAATTGCAAAACTGTCAAGCAACTCTCCACTCGATTGATCGATCCATGGATTGTAAATCCCTGCCATGAAAAAATATTCTCGGTCTTTCAATTCTATATAATACGGATACGCAGTGTCTCTACCTCCTGGTGGAGTATAATGACGCCATTCGTAAAATCCGGAAGACAGTACCAAGCACCTCCGATGAAGGGCTGCCTCTTTGTAGGTAACCTTGTTCAATACTTCTTCGCCAATAGCATTCAGGGTATTATGCGGAACATCTTTTTTCCCTGTCCTAGGGTTGAGCCCTCCTTTCCGAAAATGCAAGAGTGCCTCTGCAGTTTTAATATAAGAGGGGATAAATTCCCAATGCATCATTTCAAGCGTAAAATCACTTCCGTCTCCAATGGGTTTCACCACTGGGAAAAGAGGGTATTCGAATCCGCTCGCCAAAGGTTGATCGAGATTCAATTTGAAGTCACTCCACTTCTTCTCTTTCTTATTTAATATAAGATGTTGAGAGCGACTGATTTCGATTCCATTGTAAAAACACATGGCTGCAAATTATGAAAAGGCAGTACCGGAATGCCAAATCTGTTCAAAATCATGGCAGAATCCGTATTTTTGTTACTCTCAACCAATCATAATGGATTACAATACTATTAGGCCACACATGGCTATGAGGGAGTATGGAAGACACGTGCAAAAGATGGTGGACCATATTCTTTCGATAGAAGACAAAGAAAGAAGACAAAAAAACGCGCAAGCTGTCATAGAATTGATGGGGTTTTTTAATCCCCATTTGAAGAGTGTAGAAGACTACCGTCATAAACTTTGGGATCATTTATTTCTGATAGCAGATTTCAAATTAGATGTGGAGAGTCCATACCCCATTCCCACACGCGAATCGCTCAAAGCAAAACCGGCACCCCTTGCTTATCCAAAAAGATACCCCAGGTATTCTCACTTGGGCAAACACTTGGAGCTTGTAATAGCAAAAGCAATGGCCGAGGAAAACGAAGAAAAGCGTTCGGGTTTTGCGCACATCATTGCATACTACATGAAGCTGGCCTATAATACATGGCACAAAGAATTGATTCCAGACGAGAGCATCCGAAGCGAATTGAACTCAATCACCAAGGGTCAACTTGAATTTACCAATACACCTTTCGTACGAGCCTACAGGGAGCGCGACGAGCGTTTCACCAAGCGTGGTAAAGGCGGTGGTTTCCAACAAAGAAATCGCAACGGTGGTGGTGGCAAGAACAGACCGCCCCAAAAATTTGGGAAAAAGCGTTTCAACTAACGCTTCATTAAAGAAGTTTCATGAAAGCATTTGAAGTTCAGGGTGGCATCAAACTCAAAGGCGATATTACTCCGCAAGGAGCGAAAAATGAAGCACTGCAAATCATCAGTGCAGTCCTGCTTACTCCTGAAACAATTACAATCCATAATATTCCAGACATAGTTGATGTCAATCTTCTGATTGAACTGCTAGGAGATTTGGGTGTATCCATTGATCGCGTGGATAGACATACTTGTCGCTTCAAAGCAGATCAGGTGAGCTTGGAAAAGCTGGAGGACCCTGCGTTTCAGAAAAACAGCAGCCGCCTGCGCGGATCAGTTATGATTGCGGGCCCACTCTTAGGTAGATTCAAAAAAGCATTTATACCAAAACCGGGCGGTGATAAAATTGGAAGAAGAAGATTGGATACGCATATCATCGGTTTTGAAAAACTGGGTGTAACCTTTGAATACATCCAAGGAGAAGGATTCTTTCGACTCCATGCAGAACAATTGAAGGGCGCAGATTTATTATTGGATGAGCCATCCGTTACAGGTACAGCGAATATTATTTTTGCAGCTGTCCTGGCAAAAGGAAGAACTACTATTTACAATGCAGCATGCGAAACATATATTCAGCAACTGTGCAAGATGTTGAATAGGATGGGTGCAAAAATTACAGGCATTGGTTCCAACTTATTGAGCATTGATGGAGTTACCGAGTTGGGTGGCACCGAGCATACCATGTTACCCGATATGATTGAAGTGGGTTCATTCATCGGACTCGCTGCAATGACGCAAAGCAATATCACTATTAAAAATGCTGGTATTCAACACCTCGGCATTATCCCACAAAAATTTCAGCAGCTGGGTATTCAAATGGAGTTCAAGGGAGATGATATCATAATCCCTGAACAGGGTGTGTATGAAATTCAAAATTTCATCGATGGATCAGTGCTCACTATTTACGATCATCCATGGCCTGGACTCACACCAGATTTATTGAGTATTATTCTAGTAGTAGCCACACAAGCAAGAGGTAGTGTATTGATTCATCAAAAAATGTTTGAGAGCAGGCTGTTCTTTGTTGATAAGCTGATTGATATGGGCGCACGAATCATTCTATGTGATCCGCATCGGGCAGCAGTGATTGGTTTGGAGAGAGAGCAAAACCTACGGGGTATTACTATGGCGAGTCCGGACATCCGCGCTGGAGTTGCGTTATTGATTGCTGCCTTGAGTGCCGAAGGGAAAAGTATTATACAAAACATTGAACAGATTGATAGAGGTTATCAGTACATAGACAAACGATTACTGGCATTGGGTGCAGACATCAAACGAATTGATTCTTAGGTATGACGGAGTCTGTACAACATAAAATCATCATCCTTACTGCTCCATCAGGTGCAGGTAAAACCAGTGTAAAGTCGCGATTACTGAACACCCTGAAAAAAGAATTGTCTTTCAGTGTTTCTGCTACTACAAGAAAAATGAGAGGGAATGAAAAAGAGGGAGTAGATTATCATTTTATAAACGAAGAAGCATTTAAAGAATTAGTTGCAACAAATTCCTTTGTGGAATGGGAAATGGTCTACCAAGGACTTTATTACGGAACGACCATAGCGGAAATCAATCGAATCTGGGGGGAAGGGAAAGTCCCTGTTCTGGATATAGATGTGAAGGGAGCCCTGAATGTGAAAAAGAAATATGGCAATGATGTTTTATCCATTTTTATAGAACCGCCTTCGATAGAAGTGTTAAAAGAAAGGCTGATCAAAAGAGGTACCGACTCAGAAGAAAATATACTGATGAGAATCAACAAGGCAGGAGAGGAAATATCCTACAAATCGATGTTTGATCGTGTAGTTTTAAACGATGACATTGAAAGAGCTACTTCCGAAGTCGTTGCGTTGGTTCAACAGTTCATTGCGAACTGATGTATCTTTGTTGCACATGGGATCCTTTTTCTTAATTGGAATTATCATAGCATTTATTCTCGCAGGATTTTTTGCAGGAATTGAAGTTGGATTTGTATCCCTCAACAGACTTTCGGTTGAATTGAGAAAGAAACAGCGATCTAAGAGTGCAGCAACCCTTTCTGAATTTTTAGACGAGCCATCCAAGTTTATTTATGCTATGAACGTGGGTATTGTCTCCATGCTAGTAATCTATGGATTGTTTGTGGATGAGCTACTCACACCCCTGTGGCTAAAAACGGAAAGTTATTTATTGGATGACCTGATCCCCTACTTCTTATACATCAGGATTGTATTTGATTTAGTTGTTTCAACAGGATCTTTTCTGTTGTATTTCTTTTTCATCCGCGCTTTGTTTGGTTCGAAGAGCGATACATTGATGTTTTTTCTGACACCGGTATTTTCCTTTTTCTATAAAATTTTTCACCCAGTAGCCGACAGATTTGTACGTCTTTCAGAGTGGATGCTCGATAATTTGGTCAATGTGCGCATACGAAAGAATAGAGCAGAATTTACACGATTGGAATTCGAAAACTTTATTCAGCCCAGAGACGAAAAAGCCTCAGAAAGTCAAGAGTTGAACAAAGAGCTTTTTGAAAATGCACTCACATTGCCGTATGTAAAAATCAGACAGTGCCTGGTTCCTCGAAAAGAAATTGAGGCCATCCAGTTATCGGCTAGCATTGAAACACTCAAGAAAAAATTCGTTGAAACCAATCTTAGTAAACTGGTTGTTTACGGCAACAACATCGATCAAATCATTGGGTACGTTCACCATTTGTCGATGTTTAAAAATCCAACCAATATTCAATCGGTATTGCTCCCCATTCCTGCTGTACCCGAGAGCATGACAGCAACAGATCTAATGAATTTATTGATCAAGGAAAGAAAAAGTATGGCGTGGGTAGTGGATGAGTTTGGCGGTACTTCCGGGATCATTACCATGGAAGACCTGCTGGAAGAGCTTTTTGGTGAGATCAAAGATGAGTATGATACAGAAGAATTACCTGAACGAGAAATCAACGAGCATGAATTTGAATTTTCGGGTCGCTTAAAAATTGACGAGCTCAACGACAAATACAAACTGGGTTTAGAGATGAATGATTCAGAAACACTCTCAGGTTATATCATTCATTATAACGAATCCATTCCAAAGGTGAAAGAACGTATTGTCATAGGAAGATTTGAATTTGAAATCCTAGAGGTCACCGATACGCGCATTGAACTCGTAAGAATGAAGAAATCGCTATAAAACTTTTCTCGGCGAAAGCAAGAAATTATAATTGGGCTTCTTTTCTTTTTTCCTGAACCTGAAGATAAATGAAAGGTATCCGCTCTGATTGTGTAAATCGGTATTGTTATTGAATATTTTCCAATTGTTCATTCCAAATACAAGTGGACCTACTCTCATTGCAGCACCCAATTTCAATTGGGTAGTGGTTGTAAAGGTAATTGGGAAATACAATCCGAATATGGCATTTTCAACTCGTGGTGTGAGGGTCAGATAGCCAATATCATTTACTATAGTATGGTTGGCTCGTTGAACAAATGAAAAGGGCATACTCATCGCTGCGTTTACGTATATACTGCGGGTTAGTTTTCGATCTATATTGAATAAGAGTCTGCTGGGGTGATATACTAAAAAATTACCGGTCAATTTATTGTAATTCGAAACAATGGTTGCAAGAGTATCATTTAATGATGCAATGTTATTGAACGTGCCTAGAAACTTGTCAAATAAAATATCAGGCGTTATGTTCTCTTTTATACCACTGGTAGCAACACTTTCAGGATAGTAGTGATATCTAGCATACCCAAGATCAAGTAGTGCGACACCTATTTTCCAAGTATAATCATAATCCAACCCCTCATAGAACCAATCAGAGGTCGATTCATTTTTTATCAAGAGTTCTGCACCTAAATCGATTGATGCGCCAGATTTTGTCTCTTTCATCAAAGACCGTAGATTTTCACGAAGGCGAAGGGTATTGTCCCAGCTTGCTACGGTAGAAGAAAAACCATATTCAAAATCTGCATTTTTTGCCTCGTACACTTCTGCACCAAGAAAAACAGACTTTTGGTATTGCAAGTTTGATAGGGATGCTTCCAATCCTAAGAGCCCTTTATTCAATTTTACATTTCCACCCACGTTTAGGATATACTTTCGAGTATCTACTAAAGTATGTGAGAAATTAGCATAGTATTCCAGCCAGTTGCTGCTGGCCGCATCTGCTCTGAATGGGAGGCTACCCGTATTCTGTCCGAGGAATTCAAAAAGATCAGCAACCGAGTCGGTGAGATTGTAGTGCCCTGTATAAATATTGGTGACGCTTCGAAGATTGATACCAAATCCAGCTGCATTTTTTTCATTGAATTTGTACTTGGTATTCAGAAGATTGACTCGAAGATTAGTATTCAACGAACGTTTATAATCACCGACGGAAGGCTCTAGAGTAAGAGTTGGATTTTTTTTCAACAAGGGAGCATATCCAAATTTTAATAAATTGGAATAGTTGTTGAGTTGAAAGGAAGCGATGGTAATATCAAACGTATCCTTTGAGGAGAGAGAAGAAGCAGGATTGGCATGAATGCCCAAACTGCCAGCATAGGTTGAACCATCCAATGCATGGTGAGTCTGTGCCCTCGAAGAAAGGATGATAAAAAGTAAACAGCATTGAACTTTGAATCGTAGCATTGGAAACCTTAACGTTGGATAAAGTTAGAACCTTGTAGCTTGAAAAGGAATGTATTTTTCTGTAAATAATTGTAGTTTTGCGGCTTAATTTATTGAATGAAGCAATCCATTTTACTCGCTTTATCCATTCTGTACGTCTCAATCACCGTTGCTCAAACAAGTTCCGATTCTACCACTAAACCTCTACAGATCAACGGAACCATTGGACTCACCAACAACGGGATATCAATCATACCAACATTTTCATTGAATGCACCTGCCACTCTCTTCAATTTTTCCATCAGAAAAAATCGGCTGTCGTTCGATCCTGATATACGTCTCGCCTTGGATGGTAGGAAGGGTGGTATGTTATTTTGGTTTCGCTATAAATTCATTCAGCAGAAAAAATTTAATTTGAGCGCAGGCATTCACCCTGCTTATAATTTTGCATTGAGAACAATTACTGAAAGCGGGAAAACCTGGCAGATCACTCAAGCCAGAAGATTTATTGCATATGAAATAGCTCCAAGCTTTGTACTTTCCAAACACCTCAGCGTAGGACCTTATTTACTAAGAGGTATGGGATTGCAAAAAGACGGACCGATATCAACTGTTTTCCTTGCATTCAATACCAATATATCGAATCTAGCGCTTGGAAGCCATGTACGATTTTCGTGGACTCCTCAATTTTATTATCTCTATTTGGATAAGAAAGAGGGTTTTTATATGGCAAATATTTTAAGATTATCGCATACAAAGTCGCCTTTTTCACTGCAATCGGTCATGAACAAAGAGTTCACGTCTACTATTTCTGGAAGTAAAAATTTCGCCTGGAATATTATCTTGAACTATTCCTTTGGGCATCAGTATATAAGAAAGTGAGTTTACTTGATTAATTTTGTCTTCAGCGGTCCCGTAGTTCAACGCCTGCCTGCCGAAGGCAGGGATAGAATATCTACCTTCGGTAGACAGGGAAGTTTCCTAAACTTGATATATATTAAGTTGTAGGATATGAAATTGAGAAGATAAATTTGATTTTGTGATTGAGGTGTATGCAATTGTGAGTGAAAAGAATAGTGATATTTATGTTGGAATGGCTTTAAGTGCTCTGCGAAGACTTAAAGAGCATAATAGTGGAAAAAGTAAATACACTAAAGGGTTAAGGCCCTGGAGATTATTCAAAATTGAATATTTCCCAGATTGGTCATCAGCTAGAGTTCGTGAAAAATATTTGAAATCAGGAGTTGGCAAAGAATTTCTGAAATCATTGGTCCCGTAGTTCAACGGATAGAATAGAAGTTTCCTAAACTTTAGATCCCAGTTCGATTCTGGGCGGGACTACCAATCTTTAGAGGTGTTGAAGTACATAGTAACTATTTTCTTTTGTATATCCCTTTTCACCAGCATCTTTGCTCATCCCGGCGGACACTACAAACAAAATAAGGATGTGTTGAATCAGTGGGAATTGAAAGACGGAAAAATTGTTAAAGGAAACTTTTCTTTTTCCATAAACAAAGAAGTATACCTCGAACAATACAACGGAAAAATAATTTCTTATACACTGGGACAATTTTCAAATCAGGATCAGTTGTTCCTGAAAGAAAAAATTAGAAGAGCTGCACAATTCAATCAGCAACCATTTGCATTTACCAAGTCAACGCCCATCAATAAAAATCCTTCTATTATACTATTGACCATTCTTTTGATCGGATTTGTTTTTCTACTATATCAGATCCCAACAGAAAGATTTATACCATCCACTACACTGTTCCAACACCTGAGACCAATTATAGCTGGAAGCTTTGTACTCATCTATATTATTGCATGCACAAAAAAAGAAACAACTACTCCTTCCAACATCAATAATAATTCGTCGTCTAGTATTCCCAAAACAAGAATAACCTTTCTTGATTCAGCGTTCCAACTATACAAGCCTGCAATTTCCACCAATTCAGATAATACCTATTATTATGTAGCGGGAAACGGGATCCCTACTCATGGAATGATGATTGGCATTACCAGCTGGCAGCAGCAAGTCCCCATTCCACAAGCGTATACCGGATCAAACAGTTGGTCGATTCCACTTCAACCTTCGTATGCAACTACTCCTTTGAGTACCAAATCAAATTTGATGAAAGGCGCTGTTGCTATTGCCATCAATGGTATACCCATCTTCAATGCACTCAATAACAGAGGCGAAGACTCCTATGCTATTGGTGAATTAGATAATTGGGGAGGACATTGCGGAAGAGCCGATGACTACCACTATCATGCTGCACCTATGCACCTGAATGAAAGCACCCCAAAACTTCCTATAGCAATTGGACTGGATGGATTCTCTGTATATGGATCTAAAGAACCGAATGGAAATATGATGAATGCACTAGATACCTGCCATGGACATATTGGCGACGATGGAATTTATCATTATCACGGAACATCAACTTACCCTTATGTAATAGGAGCGATGAAAGGAAAGGTAAATCTAGATCCCTCCACTCCCGCTCCCGAAAATCAAATCCTGCCTCAGGCATTTGCAAAAGCTGCAAGGCCAGCATTGACTCCCTTGAAAGGCGCAGTGATTACCGACTTCAAAGCTAATGGAAGTAATGGTTATAACTTAACGTATAAAATCGGAACTAAATTTGGTTACGTGAATTACAGTTGGGATGCGAATAATAAATTTACCTATACGCTCATTGATACAGCCGGCGTTTCAACAACGACAACATATCAACGATAATGCCTTCTAAGATGAGAGATGCTTATTCGCAAACTCCCTGCAATAATCTTTGATCATTTCTCTTACCTGTGTAAATGCTTGCTGGATTTCTTCATCTGTTCCCGTTGCCTTTGCGGGATCTGGAAAATTATAATGAAATTTTTGTGCCCTGGTAGGAAAATAAGGACAACGTTCTTTCGCATTGTCGCATACAGTCATCACAAAATCAAAATCGACATCTTGATACTCTAACACATTGTTTGAAGTGTGAGACGAAATATCAATGCCGTCTTCCTGCATCGTTGCGATGGCTTTGGGATTGACTCCGTGGGTCTCAACTCCCGCACTATAAACCTCTGCCTTGTTCCCTGCAAAATGCTTCAGATATCCATGTGCAATTTGACTACGGCAACTGTTACCGGTGCATAAAATCAGTACTTTCTTTGGCATATGCAAGTTTGAATCTCCAAAATTATAAATCGGAAAACTATTCCATGTTAATTCTGCATTATTTTTTACATTAGTATCCACCAATTGCTGCCATATGAAACAAAAAAGAATTCTCGCATCGGTTACTTTTATTTTTCTTTCCTTTCGCCTCTTTGCCCAATTCTCCCCCGCTGAAATGTCGAAATTGATAGATAAGCAATTTCAATTTGCGGCAAAACAATTGAAAGTACTTGAACACAATGTTCCTGATACGGTCATGCCAAAAACATTGAATACCTCTACGGGTAAAGTGGAAGTAAGTCCAACCACCTGGTGGTGCAGTGGATTTTTCCCAGGCAGCCTCCTCTACACCTACGAGCATACAAACGATCAAGAAATTCTTCGCATCGCAAAAAAAAGAATGGCACTCCAAGAGCCAATGAAACATTATACCGGTAACCACGACTTAGGTTTCATGATGTACAACCCATTTGGCAATGCATATCGTTTATTTAAAAACCCAAAAGATAAAGCAACCATTGACACTGCCGCCATGTCATTGATAACCCGTTACCGCCCACAAATCAAATCGATTCAAAGCTGGAACAAGAATAAAAAT
>JAURIR010000090.1 GCA_030832645.1 Chitinophagales bacterium
TTTTTCTTTCCAGTTCTTTAACATCAGCCAATTCCGAGAGTGTTAATATTTCATCGAGCATATCTAGAATGATCCATGGACCAACTTCATAAAATGTATATCCAGCATATATTTCACTGCGAATTTTATTATCTGTTTTAGGGTATTTTGATAGTTCCAATTTGATCTTGGCATAATTGGCTTTAAATACTTCTCTGGCTTTTGCTATTGAATTGATTCCATTTATTTTTCCATCTAACAGATCGAGCAGGTTGGCAATTCCCTCCTCTCTGTATTTAAGGGCATAATATCGCAAATTATTTAAAGGCAAATCAGAGTGTGCAAATGATGACGACTTCAATATCTCCGAATGATCTAGTAAGTGGATCAGCTCATGTTCCCAGATATTCATGTTCGGCAAACTATCAATCTTTGCATCCAAAAATGCTGAATAACGACTGAGTAAATTCTGATCGACAGAAAATTGATAACTGCCTCTTCCTGGATTTGAATTTTTATAATCATACCCGGCCAGGGAAGTAGCGCTTTTATAGTTTGAATAGTCGATGCTGATGAATATATTTTTGAAATGATGTTCATTTAGTAAGTGCCAGATTCTTTCGGTTGCTTTTTTGAAAAGCACCGCGGTAAAACTTTCGATATTTTCAAACAACGCAATGTTACTGTCATGGTAATAGGAGGGCATCCCATCTTCTGTTTCTCCCTTGATATAACCTGGCAACCAAGAAATCCACTCTTCCTCAATAAAACTATCCTCATCCAGTGGGTTCGGACTCAAGTACGCGTTGATCTTTAATTCTTGTGCTGAACTCATAAAATTTCATTTAATATCCCAGTGATGTGCAATGATCACCATGGAGAGTGTATCAAGATGGCAGTAGGCTAATAGTTGATTTCGGATTTCTTCACGCTGTTTGTCCGTGAGGCTATCGTCAAATCTGAATCGGTAGTAAGCCCTCATTGCTGCAGTACCCACTTTTACCACTTCGTCTCCGGTGTCTTCTTCACCTTGAACAGCCAGCAGGTCATATGGGTCAATGATCATTCCTTCAGTATCCATGGATTTATACCCAGAGAAATGTGTTATTTCATGGAGATAGGGATGGTTTCCCCATATTGCGGGTAGGACTTTCTTAATGGATGTTCTGCCTTTCATGTCAGGATGAAAATAGTGATCCTGGGTCATTCTGTTCATATCGACCAGTCTGCCTTCTCTTTTTGTAGAGCGGTCATGGGTCATTTTCACGATCCAATCTTTCAGTTTCTCATTTTCATAACCGTAAGTCTCCATTTGAACCAGAATGGTTTTGAGGACAGAGTTTTCATGCGTAGCCCACATAAAAGGAGTTCCGCTCTCACCTATGGCATCCATCAAGGTATTGGCAAATTGAAAGTTGGGAAAATCATTATCATCGTGCAGCCACTCTCTGTGGATAGGTTCAGCACCTTCCCTTTCGATGGTGTGCACGCTCCATTGGAAGGCTAGCAATTCATATGGCCTCATTCCGGCGTGAAAAGGGATTGCGCCGAGATAGGTTTCAAAATCTATAAAATGAAGTGGGTAAGAAAATCTACCCCTCATATTCCTCAACTCATCGGATTTCCATTCTTCTCTTCTTTTTGTGAACTCCAGCTGTTTCATCTGTCGTTCTCCTCTGCTTCCATAAACACCTTTCGCATTTTTCAATTTTTCCTTCTCAATATCAAAGAGGGAGCTTTTTCCCTCTGCAATAAGTTCATCCAGATAAAATCCATTGGATGTACTACCAATAGCACCTCCATAATAGAGATCAAAAATATGTGGATCGGTATTAGCCATTTCACCCCAGCATTCTACAAATCCGTTCAATGTTTCTTTCTGTGTTTGGAACTCACATGTTTTGCAATTTTTGGTGATCCAGTATGTTCCCTCTGCTGAATCATTGGTCATGATCTCTATGAGTTCTTGTGCTTTGGCCCTAATCGAAACTTGCAAATTCAATACCTCTTCTGTTACATCTCTTTCTGATAAGATACCTTCATGCAGCAATCTATTTACCTGTTCTGCTCTTTCAGGATGATCTTCATACAGGAATCGAACTATTGGTTTTCTAAATCTGGGCCTGTTTTGTGCCGGTAGATCTTCATTCTCCCTGTCGTCTTCCCTTGTATCTTTTTCAATGGAAAACCATCCGGCAAGTCCGTCGATCGATGTTCTTTTTGCCTTATCTGGCATCAGAAGGGAACAACGGATCTTCATGGCAGGATAGGCTTCCGAAAGAACCAAGTACTGATAGGCTATATCCTGAATGTATTTTTCGAGTTTCTTTTTTTGTGTTCCTGGCTCATCATCCGTATCATGGCTTTTGGATTTCACCTCGATGAGATGGAGTTCATTACCTCTTTTTTTCAGTATATCCACCCTGACAAGCTTTTGGCCAGCAACGATTGCGGCCTCAAACAAGGTGCAATTCTCCTGCTCCAGTGCCTCTTGGGTGGCTTCAATGGCTTCGGCTGTGTTGCCTATGATCTCGATTCCTTCTGGGTACAGCATGGTTGCCATATGCCCAATAAGGTATCCGCCCTGCGCGAGCATTTGCATGTACTCATTCGTATCATGGGCTGTAGGGTAGCCCCTTTTCTTGAAGAGGAGTTTCTGCGAACATGTTGCTGCCAGTTGAAAGTCAGACTTTGAGAGGTACATGGTGTTTATCGTTTTTTCAAGGTTACCAATGGAGAAACGTTCACATAGTGTTCCATTCTCTTCTTCAGCTCAAGGTCATCAACTGACTTTGAAATATTTCCACTCCTGTGTTCTTCCTGGGTGACCTTGATGGTCATCCACAACCAAAGGTTTTCATACAACCATTGTTCCGCCATATGGTCTTCATTAAAACCACAAGCCTCAAAGGACTGATGAACAGTCTTCCCGATCAGTTGGGCGCCAATAAAGTGGTCATCTGTCTTCTTGGTGTTCTCTGAAGTTACCGCATTCAGAGACAAAATTCCGGACGGAATTCCACTTTGTTTTCCCACTCCCCAATATCCAAGACCCAAGCGGTATACGAATGAGGCCATGTGTTGTTCATCTGCCTGGTTGTCAATGAACAGTTTCAGAACCTTGAGTTGGAGTCGGAAATGGACTTTCCATTTTTCTTTGTTCTTTTCCCATACACTGTCTCTTTTGTTCTCAATGAAGAACTTGATGGGGTCATTGACGAGGTGGATGTCTTTCTCTGTTGACTTTTTTCTTTTTTGAACTGTCTGATTCATATGTACAATTGTTGTTTACGGTTTAAATAGATCATATTCTTTCGCACCAACCATGACCCCCTTTATTACTTTGATAGAACAAAGGTATTGTAAATATTAAATGAACCAAAATATTTGTATCAAAAAAATGTTAAATGAATTTAGTCATTGATTATCAGTGATTTAAAATTTTATCTTAGAATTATAGATTTAAGCCATTTAAGTTTTTTGCCACTTTCGAACAGGATTTTATCTGATATAACCTTGTCGATGGCTACAGAAAGATTGTTGTAATTAATCATTGGATCGTCGAGTAGAAATACCATCGTTGTTGATTTGATATACCGTTCGTTTGCCTCAAATATTAATTCAGCAATGTTTTTTGCCAATATGTTTTCATTTTCTGAGGACTTATCATCAAAAGAGGGGATTATGCTCAGATTTGAATAAGGATACAAACAGCCAACTTCTTTTGTTTGATTAACTTTTTCTATACTGACAGCTATCTGGGAAAATTCTATTTCAGGGGCAAGATCCCGGTATAATCTTAAACAATAGCTACTTTCTTTTGTGGATGCGACACATACCAGGTGTATTGTTTTTTTGACTGCTTCTGTAATGCATTCTTCATAGCTCTTTGAAATATCAATTTGAATGTTAACGTTACTCATGAATAGGCTTATTTGTACTTGCGTAATAGATGTTGTATTCGAACTGGTGAAATATCAGCCTTTGATCATGCCATTTCTGGAATTGCTTTCTGTACTCAGCAGTTACTTCCTTTTGTTGTTCTATCGAAGAGTGATAACGCAATGTTTCCTCCTTCAATTCTTCAATACTGAAAGAATTAAACGCTGCATAGCTTTTACCCTTTTCCTTTGTTTTACGACTCATTTCTTCAAATCTTTCAACAAGCCTATGTTTTATAAACTGCTCTATGATGAGATGCAGGTATTCCATATGGAAGTTTCCAGGGTATCTTGGGCTTAGCCGTACAAAATAATGGGACGGTACAAAATTATATTTCTTGATTTCGGTAATATTTAAAAGCGAATACCCATTGGGTTCACCACGTATAGAAATGAGATAGTCATGATTTTTTAAAAACCGGGATTCCTTTATATGACTCTTCTTTTCATCTATATTTCCCTTTTCATCCAGGTCCTTTTCTTGGTTCTTTTTTGCCAGTTCATTGTTGCTAATCAGTTTAGTCCATTCAGGGTCAAGCCTTTTTAATTGATCAAGGCTATTGGAAAGAAAAACATCATCTCTTTTTTTATTAGGTACATCAGTAAAAGACTTGGCAGTTATGAAATAGACATTCTCTTTGCTTTCATTGGTCAGGTGGAGGTATCGGTCTTCAATCAACCCCAATCTGATATCAAAGAGATTTCCAAGTAAATCAGACTTGTCTGTCGCAGGTATAGGTGGGCATTCCTGCATATGCTTGGGTATAAGTAGCAACATTCATCAAAATTTAGTGTAAATATAGCCATAAAATGTTAAAAGGTAAACAAAATATTTATTACATGAACCAAAATATATATAATTTTATATCTTGCGCCAAAATTGATTCATGAAAACAGGTTCTCATACTAAAATTTGCAGCGCCATCAGCATAGTTTACCAGCAGGGGGAGAATCTTGGCACATTAAGTCTGGCAGGGTTTAAGGCAAATCGGGAACTGTCAATTATCCAGAATTTCTTCAAAACGGAAAAACAGGAAGCTTTCATCTTATCGGCATTCGCTTACAGAAGGATCATATCAGATGAATCCCTATCAATGAGAGATCTTATCAGTTGGTTAAAGATTCAAGGTATTGTTGCCGCTCCGGAGATCTTTTCAACGATTACCCGACTTGTTGAATTGAACCTCATTTCAAGAGAAATCAGTCGTTGGGAAAAAAAAGAAGGTCAATTTATCCTTACAGAGTCTGCCTATAAATCCATTCTTACCGGAAACCTTAAGTTTATCGAGTCCATTGAGCTTGTTAGCTTCCAAGGGCTTCTTGAAAAAACGATGTCTCTGTACAGCGATCTGAGATTTGACCTTATGGAGGGAGATGATTTTCAGACCAAATTAGAATCCTCAATTGAACAGACTTGCCATTTGCCGGAATTGCAGTGGATCTCAAAATTTGAGCTAGACACCAACGAAAAACACCTATTTGTCATCATGGCCGCTCATCTTCTGTATTATCCTAACAAATCGGTGGATGCGGAAAGAATTCTCCAGCGTATTGAAAAAAAATACTACCTCATTTCTAAATCTATCATGGATGGGCGGAATATGTTAATGAAAAACAATCTGATCACTTTTGCAACCCAGGATTTCAAAAGCGTTGATGCAATGAAACTCACCGAATTTGCCTGTGAACAACTTGGTTTGCAGTTGAATGAACAGTCAAGCCAATTAAATCTTGAATATGGACAACTGATTTATCCAGAAGAAACCGAATACAAAGAAGTATTTTATAACCCTTCGGTTGACAATCAGGTTCATTCGCTCGAAAAGATTATTGAGGTTTATCACAACCAGTCCAAAGACTCACCTATTTTTAAATCCGTCAAGCTTCTGATTGATGGCCCAAGCGGAACCGGAAAAACCCAAACAATTTTGAATTTGGCTAAAAAGTCATCGGCCATTATCTACGAGGTAGGGCATCAGTTGAAGAATCCATATGTGGGTATGACGGAGGCTGCTTATGCTGGCATATTCAAGGAGTACTACAAATGTTGTGAGCGATTCGCCAAGGAGGGGAAAAATGTATGGTTTGTAATCAATGAACTGGAAGGATTGGTGGCCAAGCGTATTTCTGCTGAGCGGGCAGCTGATTTCATGGTAAGTACCGCTACCAGTATTTTCCTGAAGGAAACCGATTCGTCTAAATTCAGAGGTGTGATGCTCTGCAGCAGTAACCATATTGATCACGTAGATGCTGCTCTTATGAGAAGAATGACCTTCAAGATCAATATGGTTGAGCCCGATAAGGAAACGCTGGCAAAAATTATTGCCAATCGCTTCCCTTTTCTTAAGCAAGAAGAAGTCAATCAGTTGTGTTCGGCTTATAACCTCACAGGAGCCTCCATTGAAAATGTAGCTGAAAAATACATCCTGATGGAGAAGATAGGGAAATTGGAAAACCGAAAGGGCATTGAAGTATTGCATGAAATCTGTGTCCAAGAAATCTCATTGAAAACACCATCCCGTAATCCAATTGGATTTGGAATTAAAAACTGATCAAATGAAAGTAGTTATTGTACAATCCTATGACCATTTTTATCAGCTAATTGATGCGTTGAATAGCTTTTTTCTCAGAGCATTATCATCCTTTATTTATTTTTCCATTGATCGTAAGAAATATTTGGTAGCAAAAGGAACTCTCTGAATAAAAAACAAAAAGAATTAACTTATGATATATCGATTTAACAAGAGAAATAATATTTACGCAACAAATAAACTCACACAAAACATTGTTAACCAGTCAGTTGAAGTTAAAGTTTTGTCTGAGTGTGGTGATACAAATGAAAATTTATTGCTTATTGATGAAAATGGTATCGTTATTTCTTTCCCTAAAAGACTGGTACATGTTAATTCATTAAAAATAGAAAACGAACAACTTAAATTGTCCCAATTGATGTACGATACTTGGTTCAAGGTAAAGCTTACATCAGAAGTAAATGAATTGTCGGGAAAAGTATTTAGTAATTTTGATGTCGTTGTTAAAAACTCAAATATCATCCTAAACGATCCTGAGTTTAGAAATAT
>JAURIR010000091.1 GCA_030832645.1 Chitinophagales bacterium
GGGCAAGGGGCATGCCATTTAGCATATCTGCTGGCATTGGCTTTATTGCGCTCTTTGGTGTAGCCGTATTGAATGGTATTGTATTGATCAATGAATTCAATCGGTTGAAGAAAGAAACAGACATGGATATACAGTCGCTTGTAATTTTAGGAACATCAACCCGCTTGCGACCAGTCTTGATGACTGCCGCTGTTGCTTCCCTTGGATTTCTACCCATGGCTCTGAGCACTAGCTCTGGAGCAGAAGTACAACGACCACTCGCTACAGTAGTCATCGGTGGTTTGATATCGGCAACTTTTCTGACCTTATTTGTTTTGCCTGTATTGTTTGCTTGGGTTGAAAAAAGAAAAATAAAAGTCCACGCCTCAGCAGGTATGCTTTTATTAGGATTGCTTCTAACTCAGATAGGATTTTCTCAGCAAAAAAACTTTGTTTCAGTTGATTCCATTATCTCCCTGTTAGATCAAAAATCTATTGCGATTAAAATGGCGGACAAAACTGCTGATGTATACCGTACACTACGATCTAGACCAGCTGATATTGCCAAAACAAATCTTGGAATCGAGTATGGAAATATCAACAGTGCTTTCAACGACACACGATTGTTTTTTAACCAGGGGTTGCAGCTGCCAGCAGTATACATAAATCAACAGAAGCTCTATGATCAATTTGTTGCTGTTAGTTCATATCAAAGCGCCTTGACAAAGGCAGATATGAACTGGAAAACAAGACTCATTTGCTATGCTATTTTGGATTTAGATCGCAGGGAATCGATATTAAATGAGGTAGAAAGAAATTTTACGGAGTGGACTCGTATTGCCTCTGTACAAAAACAACAAGGGGAGATCAACGCCAGTGTTTTGAGCGCCATTAAAGTACAATCCACTCAACAGTCGCTGCAGAAACAACTTTTGATTGCGGAACGAGATGGGTTGGTGAATGAACTGAATTTAATCCTGAGAAATACGGAGCAGGTAATTCTTCCAAAGCAGGAAAGTCCCTCATTGATTGAATTGAATACCAGTGTCGATCAACTGCAGTCACACGCCCTCATTGGGTTATCCGACGCCTTGATTGAACAAAAGAAATCCATTGTAAAAACAGAAAAGAGCCGTTTATTACCCGACTTCAATTTTGGCTATAGTAACTTATCTATCATTGGATGGCAAACTCCCGATGGGCAGACCCAAAAATATTATGGTTCCAACAATCGTTTTGGTATCTATCAGTTGGGGATGGGTTTACCCATTTTCAATGGTTCTATCAAGGCACGCATCAAATCATCTCAGCTTGGAGTAGACATTGCTGAATTGGATAAACTTCAAAAAATTGATCAGTTAAATAGTCAATTCTCTAAACTTCTTTCAAAGTACAATAAGGAACGCGAAATTTATTTGTATTATGAAAGAGAGGGATTGAAAATGGCCGATGAAATGATTGCCCAAGCCTCCCTTCGATTTAAAAATGGCGATATTGGATTTGCTGAATGGGCGCTTCTGGTCAATCAATCCTTGCAAATAAAAATTGCACATGCTGATATAATCAAGGCACTGCAATTTTCCCTTGCAGAATTCAAGTACTTAACCGAGAAAAAATAATTTTATGCGAACTCATTTACTACCTGTACTCGCCATTTGTTTTTTAATGGGATGTGGTGGCTCCAAGCAGGAAGCTGTGCAACAGACTAGCGTAGTATCTACCGATAAAATTTCACTCAATCAAGATCAATTGAAAGCTTTGTCGCTACAATTTGGAGGGTTAGAAAAAATCAAAATGAGTGCTGTGTTGGATATTCAGGGACGCATCGATTTGCCTCCTCAAAATATTATTTCAGTCAACTTTCCATTGGGGGGATACCTGAAAAGCACAAAATTGATTCCGGGTATGCATGTATCGAAAGGAGAGGTGATTGCAATAATTGAAGATCAATCCATCGTACAATTACAGCAAGATTATCTTTCCGCCAAGGCAAAATCTACTCTTTCTAAACTTGAATACGACCGTCAAAAGTCTTTATATGATGCCAATGCAGGTACCTCCAAGAATTTTCAGCAGGCAGATGCAGAGTTAAAAATGCAGCAAGTATTGGTAAAGGGCTTGTCTGAAAAACTAAAATTGATTGGAGTCAATCCGGATAAGCTAAATGAAAATAACATTACAGGACAAGTGCAGCTTACCTCCACCATCAATGGGTATGTTTCAAAAGTGAATGTAAATACTGGCAAATATGTTCAACCAACAGAAACACTTTTTGAATTGATTGACCCAGACGATATACATGTTGCCTTGACCATTTTTGAAAAAGATCTGAACAATATCCATAAAGGGGATGCGGTAAAGATTCATTTTTTAGACGATCCATCAAAGAATTACATGGCGGAGGTGATTCTGGTAAACAGGGGAGTAGATGATAACCGTACTGCCTTGGCACATTGTCATTTTAAAAATCAGCCTAAAAATTTACTTCCAGGCATGTATGTAGAGGGGGAAGTGTCCATATCCAACAAAGAAGTACAGGCATTGCCCGATGATGCTGTTGTTAGGTCCGGTGACAAGCAATTTGTTTTTATCAAAACTGCTGACAGCGAGTTTATGATGAAAGATGTAGTCGCTGGCGTTTCCAAAAACGGGAAAACAGAAATTATTTCTGGTTTGGATAGCGTTGCCAACGATAAGATTGTTCTGAACAATGCGTTCAAACTAATGGGCATTTTCAAGAACAGCATGCAATAGCTAACTAGCCTCTGTAATCTTCCCTGATAGGGTTGAAAACATCAATCAATTGACAGTCTTCGTGTGCTATAGCACCGTGAGGCACATTGGAGGGGATTACCTGAATCATACCAGTCTCCAATAGGACACTCTTATCACCAATTTGCATTACCATTTTTCCAGAAAGCATAACGGTAATTTGTTCGTGTGGATGTTGATGAACACCCAATGTACTTCCTTTGGCAATGGTCACCCATCCTGCAGTCATATTTTCTCCGTGAACATATTGTCCAACGATTCCTTCGGTAAGTACTTTCTTTTTGATTTCGTTCAAATGTGGCATATTGTTATTGTTTAAAGTAGGCTACACTTCCACCTACCCATTCTTTATCTTTATTATAGCGTGTACCAATCATTTTCCCTTTACTCAACCTGGCTAAGTTGGTTACAAGTATTGGTTGTTCGTCTTCATCTCTCCAGAGGTACATCATTCGAATTTCTACTTTCGCATTTCCGTCCGGAGTTTCTATACAAGGTGCGTATTCAACTTTTTTTTGCAGTATCCAATTCGATTTATCGATTAGTTGATCGATATCAGATTTTTTAACATCAATGATAACCCCTTGACCTGCAAAAGAAAACAATGGTTTTACAACATAGTCCTCCAGATTTTCTGGAAGTGATTCTGTAGAATCTAAGAAAAAAGTTTCAGGGATAAAGGGATGATGGAGATTAGGCAGTAGATATTTTGAAATCTGATAAAACCAGTTTGGATGCGGTATCCAACTTACTTCCCAATCATCATGTAGGTTGATAATTTCACCAAGGGATTCTTTTTCCTTTTTTAGTTCGTCGAGAATTATTCGGTTGTATATTCTTTTAATAAATTGTTTTCTACCGTCTTTTATATAATATAATTTTTTTCCCTCTGATCGTAATTCAGTTATGCAGATTGGATGCACTCCGAGCAGTTGTTCGGTAAGATAGAAGTCGATCCTGGTTTTTTGTTGTGCTGGTTTGATTTCAAGCAAGACAACCTCATCGACATCGTGATCACCAATAATTACTTCTTTCAACAGTTGTATATAAGAATCCATTGAATAGCCATTAAAAAAATGCGAATAGCCCGCTGGTATAGTAAAATGTTTTTCCACTATTGAAGGGTAGATTGCTTGAAAAGCATAGAGGGAGGGAAACCCCTGCAATTCAATAAGGGCAGGGTACATTTCATTTTTCTCGTTCTTGCAGATACCAAAGTCAAGAACAAGGCAATGGGGTATTGTGTTTTGACGGGGGAAGGATTCTTCCGGTGGAACAGCGTGCTTCGTATTTTCTTTAAAAGATGGTGATTTGATTTGTTGTATGATATAGTTGGATACCGAATATAATTTCTCCTTCATTTCTTCATCGATAAATACAGGAGTTTCAGCAATTCTAAAATCCAATGCTCCTGGATGCAATGCATCCAACTCTTTTAGTAAGGCAGCATATTTTTCTTTGGTAAACGACTGGTTATATGCTTTTCTGATACCGGCAATCATGAGAGCGAATAAGGGTTACGAATCTTCCAAATAGATTGAAGAATGAAATTGGGCAGGATCTGTCTATTGGTAAGAGTTATTTTATCCGGGTCGTTTAAATGTGAAATCATTGATTCCCATTTTTCTTTTCCGTGTTGTTCGATTACATTTTTCTTTTTGTCTTCTTGCATTAAATACATGCTCATTCCTTCGGCATCGGCTTCTGGGTGGAATTGTGTGCCCACCATGTAGGGATTGAATCGAATTGCCATCACAGCCCTTTCCAGTGGCACATGAGGTCTTTCTTTCTCGATGCAAAGAATTTCGCCTCCCATTTGACGCACTTTCTGGCTATTGGGTTGAACTACCTGATAGTCGCGGCTGTCTACGCCATAAAAAGGGTCATTCAAACCCTCAAATAGCGGATCAGCTGATCCATTATGATTCAATAGGTGAATGGGGAATACTCCGAATGCAGATGATTTTCTTTTGATTACATCTGCGATTTCAAAATACCTACATGCCAGTTGAAACGAATGGCAAATAAGAAAAACGAACTTTTTTGTAATATGATTCGGGTCTTTGTTCCACTCGTTTACGTCATGAAGCCATTGAAAGTATGCCTTTTCCCATTCAGCATCTTTACTTTCCAATGGACTACCCGGGCCACCGGATGAAATGAAAATATCATAATCGAGTGATGGAATTTGAATACTTTTTCTCACCTCAAATTCATCCCATGTGAGCTCATTGGAATTCGTTTTTTGAATGTTGTGCAGTATCTCTCGAATACACCTCATTCCCTCGTTCTTTGCTCCGTTATTTAAGTCGAGTACTGCAACTTTTAATTGGCTCATCTTGTAAGCAAAATTACATCTTTAAAGGGTATTTACAGACTCGCCAGAAAGTTGGATTCAATGAAGGCTGCTACTACTTCGTGCTGTTGGGCTGCTTTAAATACGGCAAGTTGACGATCTGCACCTGTGCCTTTTTCCAATATTCGCAAGATGGTTTTTAGTTCCTCTCTGCATCCCAATTCGTCTACCACGTCGTCTACAAAATCAAGTAATTCGAGAATGAGGTTTCTGGTTGGAACTTCTTTTTCCTTTCCAAAATCGATCAATTGATCGTCAATGCCATAACGGGAAGCTCTCCATTTATTTTCGTTGACCAATGCACGGGGATAAATCATGAATGTTAAATTCGACAGCCTTAGTTTGAAAAGTTTTGCACAGATGCATTGAAACAATGCAGCAAATGCTACACTCTCATCAACTGTTAAAGGCACATCACACACTCTGAATTCAACTGTTCCATAAAAGGGATGTACGCGTAAGTCCCACCATATTTTTTTTGCATTATCGATGCAATTTGTTTTGATGAGTAAATTCACATAGTCCTCGTAAGCACTGTAACTATCAAAATAATCGGGAATGCCTGTTCTGGGAAATTTATCAAAAACTTTTGTGCGGTAGGATTTGAATCCTGTATTTCTTCTTTCCCAAAAAGGGGAGTTGGTGCTCAGTGCGAAGACATGCGGTAGAAAATACCTTGCAGCATTTGCTATGTGTATAGCCATTTCTTTAGACGGCATGCCCACGTGAACGTGTAAACCGAAAATGAGGTTTGATCTTGCTGCATCCTGCATTTCATTTACAATCTCCTGGTATCTCTCGTGATCTGTGATCAATTGTTTGCGCCAGGTGCTAAAGGGATGGGTACCTGCTGCTGCAACTCCGAAACCTTTCGCTTGGGCTATTTGATGAATTGTATGCCTAAGATGTGTGATATCTTTTCTTGCATTTTCAATTGATGTGCAGATATCTGTTCCTACTTCAACAACCGCTTGGTGCATTTCTGCTTTTACCTTTTCCTTGAAGATCTTTTGTCCTTCGTTTACAATTTGTTGTTCATGGCTCACCAGCTCTTTAGAAGTTGGATCAATCACCATGTATTCTTCCTCAATACCAATTGTGAAGACGTTGTAATCAATCATTTTGCTTGATTTGAAGGGGTTATCAATGGTTGCTGTTGAACACTTTTCTTCACGAATTCACCCCATGCCAGGTTATCACTTTTGTTGCTGTAATTTTCTGCTAATTCAATAGCATAGGAAGCAGCAGCTTCTACTACCCATTCGAAGTTGTCTTTTCCAATACTTTTCAAATCAG
>JAURIR010000092.1 GCA_030832645.1 Chitinophagales bacterium
CGGGGTACCAGAGCTAGAGATAACGTTCACACCAGCTACTCTACCTTGCAAGGCTTGCTCTGGAGAAGTAAGAGATAGGTTCTTGATCTGGCTAGCACTCACATTTGAAATGGAACCTGTTAGATCCTTTTTTCGTTGAGTACCGTAACCAACTACCACTACTTCACCAAGGTTAGATTCGCTGTTGGCCAAAGTAACAACGATGGAAGACTTGCCGTTCAAAGCTTCTTCTGCGTTGTTGTAGCCAATCGAGCTAAACAATAGTGTTGATTGAAGGGAGTTCACATTCAATGAGAAGTTTCCTTCCTTGTCAGATGTTGTACCACCTCTCTGACCTCTGATAGTGATGGTTACATTGGGAATACCCTTGCCCTGACTGTCTTGCACGGTACCCTGAACTTTAACTGTTTGTGCCAGGGAAACCTGTAGCAAGGAAGCAAAGGCTAATAAAACTGTAAGCAAATTCTTCATAGCTCTTTATGTTAATGTATTGATAAAAGAAAGCGCAAATTTAGGTTAAGACAAATAAGTAGAGGGTTTTGTTCTCTTTTTGATCCAAGAAACCCGGTAAGCAATTAGAAGATATTTATATATATCACTGAATATTAATGTATATCAAATAAAATCCCTAAATCATTAAAATATATTTGAAAAAAGAGTATTAAATTTTAAAAATTTATGATTTAATACCTGATTTTCTTGATAAGTAATAAAATCACTGGCAACAAAATAAGGTTGGTCAAAGTGGCCGTAAAAAGGGTAAAAGATGTCAGCCAACCTAGGGCTTGGGTGCTTCCAAATCCACTGAATGCAAAAATGATGAATCCTGCTATTAGAACCAGTGAGGTGTAGACAATGCTGATACCCGTATCTCTTATTGTGAGTACAACAGTTTTCTTGATATCTCCATGGGCTATCGGAAGCTCCTGTTTGAAGTTTACTAGAAATCGAATGGTAATGTCAATTGCTATACCCAGCGCCACACTAAAAACCAATACAGTAGATGGTTTGATACTGATGCCTGCCCATCCCATCAATCCTGCTGTCATCACCAGGGGAATCAGGTTTGGAATCAAAGAACAAAGCAAGATTCTCACACTTCTGAAAAGATAGAGCATGCACAGGGAGATGAAAAGGAATGCCCATAAAATACTCTCCTTCAAGCCTTTGATAATAAAGATATTCCCCTCAAGGAATGTTATACTGGTGCCCGTAAAACGCACGTTGAATTTGGTGGAGTCAAAATACTGAACGGCATCTTTTTGCATACTGTCAATTAACAACGGCATCCTCTCACTGCCTATATCAGCCATACTCACACTGATTCTAGTGGTCTGGCGGTTGCTATCGATAAAAGACGACATCAACTTTTGCAAAGATCCGTTTTGAGCGGCTGCGCCTTTTGCCGGTTTCATATAGTCTGCCAGAAAAGCTCCGTCGAATGCATTCGGCATAGAATAATTGTTGCTGTCGCCGTCATAAAAACCTTGCTTGGCGAACTTCAATCCCTCTGCCAATGATAAAGGTCTTGCTACCGAGGAATACGTGGAGATCTTATTCGAGTAGTCAGCTACCTTTTCGTAGACCGAAAGTGCTCTGGATCCAGCTATTCCGTTTTTCTTTTTGGTGTCCACTAATATTTCAAGTGGCATGATGCCTTTGAAATTGTATTCGAAAAATTTTAGATCCGTATAAATCTTATCCTGTTTCGGAAGATCATCAACTATAAACGACTGAGTTTTTAATTTGAATACTCCAGCAACTGACAATACAAGTACAAATGCTGTTGCCACATAAATTGTTTTCTTGTGGGTGAATACCCATCTCTCTATGTTAGTTAACATGCTGAGCAGCCACTTATTATCCAGGTATTTTACATGTTGAGGTGTTGGTTCCGACATGTAATAAAGCGAAATTGGAACAAGTAGTATGGTGATAAAAAATAACAACATGATGTTGATGCCTGCTACCATTCCAAACTCTTTTAGTATGACGCTTTTCGTCAACGCAAAAACAGCAAAACCTAGTGCAGCACTGATATTGCAAAACAATGTCACTACTCCCATTTTACTGGTCATTTCAACAATGGCTTTTTCTTTATCCCTGTTTTTTATGAATGAAGAATGGAATTTATTTAAGAAGTAAATACAATTGGGGATACCAATCACCACCACAAGTGGCGGTATCAATGCAGTGAGCAATGTTATTTTATAGCCAAGCAGGTAAATTGTTGCAAGACTGTAAACAACACCAATAATCACTACTCCAAGAGATAGCAACACAGTACTGAGCGATCTGAAGAAGATCAATAAGATCAATGCAGAAAGCAAAAGCGAACCCAATAAAAACCATTTCATTTCATTAGCAATCTTGATCGCAACGTTGGTTCTTATAAAGGGTAATCCGCTTAGGTGAATGTCGTAGTTTGTTTTTTCCGAGAACTCTTTTGCTAGTTGTTCGATGTCACCAACAGTTTTCTCTCTCGCTTTTGAAGCCAATACATCTTTGTTGATGCGTACTCCCACTACATAGGCGTGAGTTGTCGGATTGTACATCAACCCTTTGTAAAAAGGCAAGGAGAGAAAAATGTTTTTTAAACTATCCAGGGTTGCCTGATCACCAATAGTGTCTGGGAAGATTCTGAGGGCATCTAATTTGGAAGTACTATCGTTTCTCTTTAAATAAACCGAACTGTTAGCACTGATGATGTCTTCCACACCTTCTACTTTCTTCAGTTTTTTTTGAAATTCAGAAGTGGCTGTGAAATGTTTTAGTTGAAAAAACGAATCCGTTTGAAATCCGATGGTCAATAAATTCCCGTCTTCCCCAAAAGTCTTTTTGAAATCTAGGTATTGCAGGTATTGAGGATGATCAGTAGGGATAGCTCTCGAAAAGTCATAACTCAACTGCACTTTACTGGCCTGGTAACCCATGAAAAGTGTTACAATGGCGAGCACTGCAATCCAGCTCAGTCGGTATTTCAAAACACCCTTGGCTATCTTCAACCACATAAAGAAATCTTTCCTGCAAAGGAAAGCAAATTAATTGTCTCCCATTTATCTTTTTAAGAGAATGCTCACTTGTTTATTCTTTAATTTTAACAGATGAAGAATGCCTCCCTGTTGGTCGTTTTTAATTTGATTACCCATCTGATTTTTTCACAAATTCAACCCATAGGAAGTTGGCGTAATCATCTTTCGTTTTCTAAGATCATCTCTGTAGATACATTCAATAATAAAATCATTGCTGGTTCTAACAACGGATACTTTTTGTTCGACCCACTTAAAAACGAAATTACCACTCGAACAAGCATCAACGGCCTCTCCGATGTTTCCATCAGAGTTTTTTCCAAACAGCCCAATGGCACTAACTTTTTGGTTGCATATGAAAATGGCAATATCGATATCATCAACAACGGTGTTACTCGAAACCTACCTGATATTTTTCTCAGTAAACTGACTCCAGAAAAAACAATCAATGCCATTAGCTGGTACAATAACCTTGCATTCCTTTCAACCAATTTCGGAGTTGTTGTAGTAAATCCATCGAAGTTCGAAGTTGTAGATACCTACTTTCCAAGTTCCATTGGAGGGCTCATTGGTGTATATCAAGTAGCCATTGTTGGAAGCAAGATATATGCAGCAACAGAAAATGGAATTTTCAGTGCCAATTATCTCCCCGCCACTTTGCATGACTTCCGTACTTGGTCGCCTGAATGGACTCCCTTCCCAAATAATTATATAACGTCCATTCTTCAATGGGGAGAAGCTTTGATTGCTAAAAGAGGCGACTCATTGTATTCAAAAATCTACGACAATTGGAATTTATTTTATCCCTCCAATAAAACAATTCATGGAATAACCACCAGTGGTAACAACCTGTTTGTAGCAGAGACCTTGAATCAGGTTGGGAATATTTTGTCGTTTACTATGCCTACAAGCAAACCACAATTCATTCAATCACTTTCAATCACCAAAGCAAACTCCATTATTTCAGATGGAGCAAATCTCTGGATCGCCGATGATTCCAATGGTTTGATAAAAATCAACAACGGAGCAGAGCAAAAAATTATTCCAAACGGCCCTGCTGGCATTGCAAAGGGACTAGCAGATTTTCAAAAAGATGTAATAGCTATTCCTGCTTCGGAAGCAAATGCCGTAAACAATAGTTTTATCAATAATCAAGTCTATGTTTTTAAAGAAGATCAATGGAAGAGCTATACTCCAAAAATATTTTCTTCTCTTTCTTCGCATGCCGATTTCAATTCAGTAGCTATAGATCCCTCCAGCACTACACTCTATGTTGGAACCTTGGGCACGGGTTTGTTGAGTATTGATAAAGACAACAAATTCAATTCTTTTGGGGCAATCAAAGGAGGTCTGCAAGTCGACAGAAGTTCGTTGACTTCTTGTAAGATCGGAGGACTGTCCTTCGACAACGAAATGAATTTATGGATGACCAATCCCAATACAGATGCACCAGTTGTAGTGAAAAAAAAGGACGGGGGTTGGAATAATTTTATTATCCCTTTTTCTATTGAGAAAAATATGCTGAGTAAAATCCTTGTAGATAGTGAGAACCGGAAATGGATCAGCACTTCGAATGGAAAAGGATTGATATGTTTCGATGACAACAATACGATCGATCAAAAAAACGACGACCGATGGAGGTATTTTTTACAGGGAACCGGACAAGGCAATCTTCCTTCATCAAATGTGTTATCTATGGCAGAGGATCAATCTGGTGCAATTTGGGTGGGAACCGATAGAGGAATTGGAATAATCCAATGCGGTGCAGATCTATTCAGTGCTGCTAAATGCGATGCAAGTTTACCCGTTGTTCAACAGGATAATTTCGCCGGTTTGCTCTTAGCCAACGAAGTAGTCAATGATATCAAAGTAGATGGGGCTGATAGAAAGTGGGTTGCCACAAAAAACGGCGTTTGGTTACTGAGTGCAGACGGACAAAAAGTGGTGTATAGGTTCACCAATACCAATAGTAAGTTGTTGAGTAACCAGGTTTTTTCTATTGTTGTTCATGCCACTACCGGTGAAGTTTTTTTTATGACCGCTGCAGGTATTTGCTCTTTCAGAAGCACCGCTACCAGGGCGTTAGAGGAAATTAAAAAGCCCTTCGTTTTCCCTAATCCAGTTCCTTCAGGATATACCGGTGCTATTGCTATCAAAGAGCTTCCGAACAATGCATGGGTTAAAATAACCGAACTCGACGGAAGATTGGTGTATCAAACACGCTCGCTTGGTGGACAGGCAATATGGAACGGGAAAAATTACAAAGGGGAACGCGTCAATAGCGGAGCATATCTCATCATCGTTTCCAATCAAGACAATACCGATCAAGTAGCTGGAAAAATATTCTTTATAAAATAACCATGGCCATTTTGCATTCTACCAGAGGAATTGTTCTGCGCGCTGTTAAATACGGCGAAACATCTTTGGTGGTTTCTATTTTCACAGAACTTTTTGGTTTGCAAAATTATATGGTGAATGGCGTACGAACTTCCAAGAAATCAACAGGTATTTCTGTTGCACAATTGCAAGCAGGAAATCTGTTGGAGTTGGTGGTCTATCAAAACGAAAAACAAGCGCTGCAACGAATCAAAGAGTGCAGGAATGGCATCCACTTTCAATCTGTTTATTTGGACGTTACAAAAAATGCCGTACTCTTATTTATGATTGAACTCCTGCAAAAGTGCTTGAAGCAGCCCGATGCTCATCCGGAGTTATTTTATTTTTTAGAGGATATGTTGAAGGGGTTGGATCGTGCGGGAATCAAACAAACGGCAAATATTCCTTTGTTCTACACCATTCATCTTTCGCACTTCTTTGGTTTTAGATTGATGGATAATTTTTCATCTACACGTCAGTACCTTGATTTACACGAAGGACAATTTGTGGATACTCCCCCAATGCACCAGATGGTTATTCATCCACCCTTGAGCGAAAAGATTGCTCAATTGCTGCGAGTGATGCAGGTGGAAGAACTCGGAGAAGTCGAACTCAATAAGTATCAACGCAATCTATTGTTGGATGATTTATTGAACTTTTATGATTTACACATACATCCATTTGGATCGCTTCGATCCTTACCGGTGATCAGAACAGTGTTGGAAAACGGATCAGAGTAATCTTTTTGAATGCAAACTTTCGTCCAATAAAACAACTCCTGGTTGTTTTCCTTTCTCAAAACTTCCCAGTTCATTGGCTCTGTTCAGTGCGCGGGCTCCATTACTTGTGGCCCATTTCAAAATAGTTTGAATCGGAATCTGAGGGTATTTCTCGTTGATGGTTCTAATTTCTGCAGCGATGCTTAGTTGCCAGTTGCTGCTATAACTAT
>JAURIR010000093.1 GCA_030832645.1 Chitinophagales bacterium
GAAATGGGCGCGGGAGGAAGCGTTGTACTTACCAACTGACACAATGTATATTCAACCCCACTAAATACAACTCGATAAGAACAGGAAACTATTTCTCCTCTTTCTCTAGCGCACGCCTGGCCAAACCATTCAGTCCATATTTTAATATTAATGGGATAAATGCAGGTATCAATCTTCCGACAATTGGAAATTTCAATGACATCAAAAATGATAGTAAAAACATGGATGGTACCACAAAAGTAAAATACAAACCAAGCCGGATTCTTTCGGGTGAAATTTCGTGAGTCAATAATTTCTTTTGTGGGTTGCTGATATAAAGCCACAAAACAACATTCATGATTGCGGTCAAAACAATATTCAGAACATAAATGCCATATGGAATATGCAGGTCTAATTCAGAAGAATATTCGCCCAGCAAGCCAGAACTGAAGGGAAGCAATACAACTGAGAATAAGAAAAGCAGGTTAAGCCAAATCAATCTTGAAGTATAGTCATTTACATAACCAAAAATCCGGTGGTGAACAGACCAGTAATAACCGACAATAAAAAAACTGATCACAAAACCAAGTAGTTTCCAACCCATGTGTGCGAGTGAACCCCACAATAATTCATCGGTTGCGTGTTCAATGACAGGAACCTTAAATTCTATGACTAGCAATGTGATAGCAATGGCAAAAACGCCATCACTAAAAAATGAAATTCTGTCCAGCTGATAATGCATCTTTGATTTGTCGTGTCTTGCCTCTCCCATTTTATTTATTTTTTATTGGCTATTTTTTCTGCGTTGATTTGTTTTCCTTTTGATCTCATTGATTTAGCTGAAGCTGTAAAATATTGATGCTTATTAAAAAACTCTAGTTGGATTTTTTTCCATTCTGATGGCGATAGTTCTCTTGAATTTTTGAGTTCATCTAAAAGCCTTTCACTGATTATAAAGTAATCCTCTCTACCCAAATAATCAAGATCTGCATCACATATTATTTGTTCTAAGAGATTGTTTGGAGACTGGGGAATTTTGGTAGCCATGATCATTCCACAGATTGTATCAATTTCGTCTATAGAAAAACCCCATCCAGGCAAGAATTCCTTTGCGAATTGACAACCTCTTTCCTCGTGTGACTTGTCATCCCATATATACCCAATATCGTGAAGCCATGCCGCAGTTTTAAGGAGATGCATTTTGTGTTCAGATAGTTTCTCACTGATGCCATAAGACTCGCTTTTTTCTACAACATCTTTAACATGGTCAACACTGTGATATACCAAATGACTGGGCAAATTATTGATTAAAAATTGTTCAATTTGTTGATATTTCTCTTCTACGGAACTAAAAAGATCGTTTTTAAAATACAGTACCTCAAATACGGAAACGTGTTTTTCCTTTCCTTTAACCATTATGGGACTCAGCTCTTTAAATGCAAAATTTGATTTGTTTTTTAACGCACTATAAACAGATTCCGAAACAATAATCTGGCCAGCATTTGCAAATGAGCACAACCGGGATGAAAGGTTAACAGCATCTCCAATTACCGTATAATTCATTTGTACCCTAGAGCCAATATTCCCTGAAATTACTTTGCCCGTATTTAATCCTATTCCTATTTCCAACGGTGATTGTTCACGTGTCTTACGAAGCAAATTGAGTTCCTCCAATTTTTGTTGCATCTCTATTGCAGTTAACAATGCCCTTTCTGCATCATTAGTACTGCCAATGGGTGCTCCATAAATGACCATCAGTGCATCTCCAATAATCTTGTCAAGTGTGCCATTGTGTTTGAACACAACTTCAATCATTTTATCAAAATACTCATTCAAAGAATCAACCACATCTTTTGGGCTCATTTTTTCACTCATTGATGTAAAGCCCCTTATATCGCTAAAGAGGGTAGTTACCTCAAGTTCCTGGCCTCCTAGGTTTAGATGATCTTCATTCTCTAGTATCTGATCGACTATTTGCTTTGATACGTATTTCTTAAAAGTTGATTTTATTTTATCAAGATGAGAAATGTCTTCAAGTGCAATAACCAAACCAATGTTTCCTTTTTCTTCATCTATCAATGGTGATATTGAAAGGTTTACCGTATTGTCCTCTTGATTAACCCGAAGAGGGTAATTACTCTCTTTCAATCGCACTGAATCACTTTCAACCCTTTGAAGCAAATCAATCAATTGCTTGTTGTTCTCAAACACAATCTCATAATGATTTCCCTCTACATCCTCTCGATTGGTTTTCAAAATTCCTAAAGCTGCTAGATTGATCAAGTCCACTTCTCCAAATAAATTGGTTGTGATTACGCCAGTGTGAATCGACTCCATAACGCTTGTATTGAACCTACGCGACTCAATCAATGTGTCCAGAAGAGCTGTATTGCTATATGCCACACTGGCTTGTGCCGCAATAGCAGCCAACATTGAACTGTCGTTACTTGTAAAAGCGCTTTTGCCAGTCCGTAACTCCTTGTCCAGCAGAATAATAGCGCCAATCACCCTTTTTTTATCTTTCAGAGGCGCAACAATTGAATACTCCTTATTAAGCTTATTCAGGGTAATTGGATCCATTTCAACATATCCCTTCGGGTCACTTATGTGATTTAGCTTACTAAGAAAACCTCTTTTTGCATTAAAAATTATGGAGTGTAATATTTCATCGTTTATGTTAAATGTAACACGTGGCACCAATAATTCAGAGGCTTTATCTTCTGTAAGAATAAAACCACAAGATGCATCAAGAATACTACAGGCCCTGTCAAGAATCTCTTGTAATAGTTCTTTCACATTTTCAAACTCAAGCAGCGTATTGGTGATTTCTAACAGAGTTTCTAGCTCGAGTTGCTTTAATCGGAGTTCATTAGACATTAACGGGGAAGTTATAAGGTGTTGATACCCGCCTCTTCATTTTCAAAAATAGAAGAGTACTTACTAATACCCATAATTTTAAAAGTCTTGTCAACAATTGGAGCCAAATTACAATAACCAAGTTTTCCATCCACCTGTTGTAACTTTTCAATTATCTCAATCAGGATGGATACACCTATACTGTTTACCACTTTTGTATTTCCCATATTCAGCAGAAACTTGTTTTTCCCTTCTGACATTTTTTGGGTACAAACAGCTGCAATTTGTTCTCCACCAAAATTATTAAGATACCCATCGGTTGTAATAACCACAATATTGTTTACTTCTTTTGTCTCTACATTAAAGCTGCTCATATATTTTTCTTTTTAATCATTGTTACTGTTGTTCCTTCTTGCGTTGATTCAAATTCCACTGAATCTACCAGTTCCTTTATCAATTGTAAACCCCAGCCTCTTTTTCGTTCACCCGCAAGCTTATTTTCTATTTTAGGTATTTCAACTTTTGATTTGTCAAAACCAATACCTTGATCAATGACTTTGATGATAAGTGATTCATCATCAATGATGAAATGAATAAATACGTTGTTGGTTGATAGCGAATGTTCAAAAGCATTGATACAGGCTTCGATCAGGGCCATTCCAATTTCTGCTGCCTGATCATCAGATAGACCCATATGCTTACCGATGACTTCGGCAGTATGGGTCGCAATCAGTTCCATTTCTGGAATAACTGGCAACTTCAGTTCAATTTTGGGTTTGTCCATTGTTCTTGTTTTTTAGTTGTTTATTCATTCATTTTTTGCGTTACTTTTTCTTGATTACCAAAACAGTAATATCATCAGGATTGTTCTCGCCATCCAACCATTCATCAACTGCTTTTATTAATTCAGTCTTGATTTGATCAGATGTTTTATGTCCATGAACTGATAATAATTGAAGAATTCGGTCATAATTGAACATATCACCTTGTTTGTTCGGTGCCTCTGGGAGACCGTCAGACAATAAAACAAATGCATCTCCTGTTGCAAATTCTCTTTCTTGTAACTCAAACTCTTCCTTTCTGAGACCCCCAAGCGGCAATCCAACCATTTGTATTTCCTCAACCTGACCAGTTGCGGCCACAAAATGATAAATTGGCGGCATTGCAGCAGAACTCATCATGACCTTTTGTGAAGAAACCTGAAGAATATTCAAGCTCATGCGCATTGTCCCTAAGTCAACTTTTTTTACAACGCGGTTCAATTGGCCCAATATTTTGTTGGGGAAATCTACACTAATCCCATTCAAGCCAGCTTTCGCAATTGACACCATCATTCCTGATATGATTCCATGACCTGTGGCATCACCACAAACCACGTAAAGGTCTCCATTCTCTTCTTCGAAAAAATCATAATAATCTCCACCAATCTCTGTAGAAGAGCGCAAAAATGCAGAAATATCGAGATCAGATCTCATCGGGATATTTTTAGGGAGCATGCTTTGCTGAAAATCACGGGCTGCCCTCAATTCATCAGATCTTCTTTCATTTTCCGCTTTTACCCGTGTTTTTTTAGATTGATATTTACCAAATAAATATATACCATAGCCCAATAGCAGGATATATGCCAAATAAGCAAACCATGTTCTATACCATGGAGGTAAAATTGTAAAAGACATGGTGGTTTCCTGACTTACCAGTCCACTCGCATCCATTGCCTTTACGTGTAAAATATATTTACCTTCCCTTAGATTGGTATATTCTTTTTTTGAATCATTTGTAAAGGCACCCCATCCTTTGTCTTGTCCTTGCAACCAATAGCTAAATAGAATTTTTTCTTCGTTTCCAAAAATGGGATACGCCACCTCGAAAGTAAGTTGATTTTGGCGAAATGGAATTTTTTGGTTCCTTAAACCAATCACAGAATCTTGGTAATACACTCCGGTTATCAAAGCCTTAAAGCTTACATTTTTCTTCTTAAGTGCCATTGAAGGCATGTATCTGAATAGCTTTTCGTCTTGAGATCCCAACCATATAACCTCATTGTCACCCTTACCTTCTGCAAAAATTCTTCCCGACAGTTCAGACATATTGACTTTCTCAAATGGAAATCTTTTTATTTTGGGTGCGTGTGTTGAATCAATGTTAATTGTGTACAATCCGTTCAGCGTATAAAACCAATTGGTCCCCGATTCGCTGTTGTAGGTGATCGAAAATATCCCATCTTTCACAAGACTATCTAAAGACCAGCCCGTATAGATTAATCTGTTGCTTTTAAAATTCACAGCATAAAAATGATATGATGAATCATAGCCGTAATATTTGTTTGCATCAGCTTGAAAAAATTGAATGGCTTTATTGTTTCCAAATCTTTTATCTACAACCATTTCATTGAAGTTTCCTGTTCCATCAACATTGTACTTGTAAGAAACAGGACCATTCGTTGTGTTCAAGATGAGAACTCCCGGCGCTGGTTCAGCAAAACCACTGATATAGGTTTGTATATTATTAGAAAGTTTCTTTTCGCTCCATCGCCCTTTATCATACTCGTGCAATGTCAAACCTTTGCCTGATGAAAAAAGCAGCTTTTTGTTCAGTTTACTTTGTCGAGATGCACTTGTATAATATTGCGTCTTGATGATATACGTCTTACCAGCTTTAGTATATTTTATGTTGTAATTATTTGTTGTTATCAACATATCATCAAATAATGACAAATCAGATCCAGACTCATCTACTCCTTGCGGCTTAAAACCAACAGAACTAAAATTATCTTTGGGCGGTATCAGCTCATACAAGTCAGTGCCTGTTTTTACAAAAAATCGCCCTCCCATCCTTAACATTCCACCAACACCTCCAAACAATCCATTCGTCGTTGTGAAATAAGTGAGCGATTGGTCGGTTGTAACTACAGACGCGCCATTACTCGCAAGCCAAATATCATTACTTCTATCTTCAAATATATCTGCCACATAGTTTGATCCCAGTCCAACGGAAGTATTTATAATTCTTTTTAATTCAAGATTTTGGTTAATCAAAATGAGACCATATTTTGTAGTACCAACAGCAATTAATCCATTGCTTAAGACTGTATTGCTGAGGTATACTTCTCCCTCAATAATCAACTTATCAAGTTGGGGGGTTTTTGTTTTTTCAAAACTCCCATCTTTTTTGAGTAACCAGAAACCTATATTTCTGGATGCCATTAGAATATTTCCGTTATCCAGTTGATACATAGACTCTACCCTGTTGTTTGCCCACAAGGCCGAACCTTTTAGTAACCTGAACTCATTGCCAAGCAACTCAAGCAAGCCGACTCCCCATTGACGGACAAAAACCCTGTTTCTAACCTTATGCATGATGTGAATACTAGGGCTAAAATGCCATGCTTTGAGAAGTTTATTATCGTGGTATTTGTAAACAGCACTATCTGTTTGAAAAAAAATAGTGTCTTTTAGAATGG
>JAURIR010000094.1 GCA_030832645.1 Chitinophagales bacterium
TCAATTAAATTCAATAATCTTCTTACTGGTATTCAAACTTATCAGATGTATAAGATTAATCAAAATACAAAGAGGATAGGTTGATCTAATATTTCAACAACACTTCGTTATACCAACTTTGAAACCAATCAGATGTTGAATTTGTATGAGTTAGGGTAATGTTTAATTTCTCAAAAAGTAGTATTCACCTCTGTCAATGTGTTTTATTGATGTGTAATCATCATCAAATTCCCAGATCCCTGATCTCCAATCAAATTTTCCAGTTACAATTACTCTGATTTTCTTTTTGTTTTCGTCAATGTATTCCCAACTTCCATTTTTGTCTCCTCCATCATTAGTGTTGAATGTTGAAACTCCATTTCCTTCATCATAAAAGTATATTATTTGTCTCCCCATAATACCAAAGACATTTACTTCTCTTGTATTAAAGGACTTCCCCCTGAATTTTGTAGAAGGATCTGGTTGTTCACAAGATGTAAGACTTAATAGTAGAATTACAGTTAAAAAACAATATTTTCCAAACTGTATTTTCACCTTACTATTTTTATTGTTTATATAAAGTAATACTTCCTAATGGGTCATTATAGAATAAATTATTCCCTGATATATATCCTCTTTTCTCTGAACCATATTCATCGTAAAGGTCAGTTCCTTTGATGATACCACGGATTCTGGTTTTACCATTATAGTTACCATCACCTGAACCATCTTCTAACCAACCAAACCAGTTTTCTTGAGTAATAGTAATTCTCATTCTTCTATAACCACTTTCAAACGTGTATACTCCACCTAGGGTTTGAACATTTGAAGTCTTTCCTGAATCATTTGTTATGACTTCTTCACTTACTTTTTTATCGTTTTTGTAGACTGTTTTAGATAATAAACTTCCATTTTCTCTGTAAGTTTCTTCTATACCTTCTTTTTTATCGTTTTTGTAAGTTGTTGTCCACCATAAACTTCCATTTTCTCTGTAATGTTCTTCTACTCCTTCTATTTTATCGTTTTTGTAAGGTGTTTTTGAAGATAAACTTCCATTTTCTCTGTAACTTTCTCCTATACCTTCTTTTTTATCGTTTTTGTATGGTGTTTTCGAAGATAAACTTCCGTTCTCGTGGTAATATTCTTCTATACCTTCTTTTTTATCGTTTATATATAGTGTTTTTATAAATAAACTTCCATTTTCCCAGAAAGTTTCTTTAATAACTTCTTTTTTATCGTTTTTGTAGATATTCTTTTCTATTAATTTCCCGTCTTTTATTTTTATTGAAATACTATCCGGGTTATTTATGTAGGAACTCACTCCAGTAAATAAATTTCCATTTCTGTAATATTTATTTCCTTTCAAACTTATTTCACCATAGTTATAATATGTATTCTCTAAAGTTCGAGTAATAAATCCCACTACTTCTTCTGTAATAGTAATTACATTAAAAAATAATGTCAATACAAAAAGTAATGATGAAGTAATTAATATCCATTTTTTCTTTTTCTTTTTGAAGGATCTATAGGTGAAAATTCCCAATGATAATGACATTGCAAAAAGAAAAACTATGGAAAAAATATTTTCTAATACTTCCATTTCTTCTAGTGATAACTTCATGATTGAATCATTTTATTTTAATTAATTTTATGATGTAACGGTTTATAGATGATTTGAAATTATTCAAGTTTTTTATAATAGAGATAAACTTTTGATTTTACTTTCTTCAATGAATGTTTGGGGAACGATTTTCCTCAAAATAGGGGAACAAATAGGGGAAAAACGGGTTTTAGGACCCATTAAAACGAAATAAGTGGTTGAAAATCAACCACTTATTTACTTATTATTGTTGCCCGACCTGGATTCGAACCAAGACAAACAGAACCAAAATCTGTCGTACTACCATTATACTATCGGGCATCCTCCCTAGCGGGATGCAAAAATATGATATTTACCTTTTACGCCAAAATTATAAGCATCAATCGGAGATGTTTTTTTAGGACAATTTTACAAGGTAATGGTTCTTCTTGCCTTTCTGAACTGCGATGTATTGTTTTGCCAACAGGTTGGAAGCATTGATAACAAAGGCTTGATCGGTGACTTTTTCCCTGTTGATGCTGATGCCTCCACCTTGAACCATTTTGCGTGCTTCTCCCTTGCTGGGGAAGATGCCAGTGTCAAATAAAAACGATACAAGGTCAAGACCTGTGTGAATGGAAGAACTGGAGATGCTGTGCACCGGTACACCCTCCATGGCATTCAGCAAATCTTTTTCATTCAGCTCATGCAGGTTGATTTCCTCTTTTTTGCCAAACAGTTGTTCGGTCGTTTGCATGGCGGAAGCACATTCTTCATGCCCATGAACAAAAGTAGTGATGGATTCAGCCAGTTTTTTCTGAAGGATCCTTGCTCCAGGATCAACGGCGTGTGAGGCCAGAAGGGCTTCAATTTCATCCTTATGGAGCAAAGTAAAGATCTTGATCCATTTTTCAGCATCGCTGTCTGCTGCGTTGAGCCAGAACTGGTAGAATTGGAACGGGGTAGTTTTTTCTGCGTCCAGCCAGACATTGCCTTTTTCCGTCTTGCCAAATTTTCCGCCATCCGCTTTGGTGATCAGTGGGCAGGTAAAGGCAAATCCTTCACCGCCAGCCTTGCGGCGAATCAGTTCAGTGCCGGTGGTGATGTTTCCCCACTGGTCGCTTCCTCCCATTTGGAGTTTGCAGTTTTTATGGGTGTACAGCCAGTAGAAATCATAACCCTGCATCAACTGGTAGGCAAATTCAGTGTAACTGATGCCAGTTTCGCCTTCAATTCTTTTTTTAACGCTGTCCTTTGACATCATGTAGTTGACCGTGATGTGTTTACCCACATCTCGCAAGAAATCAATGAAGCCCAGGCCCTTGAACCAATCGTAGTTGTTGACAATTTCTGCAGCATTTTCCCTTGCAGGATTGAAATCCAGGTATTTTTCCAGTTGGCTTCTTACACCAGCAATATTTTTCTGAAGTGTTTCCTCGTTCAGAAGGTTTCGCTCTTCACTTTTACCACTGGGGTCACCCACCATGCCTGTAGCGCCTCCCACCAATGCAATGGGCTTGTGCCCCGCCTGCTGAAGGTGATACAGCAGCAAAATGGGAACAAGACTGCCAATGTGCAAGCTTTCTGCAGTAGGATCAAATCCAATATATGCAGTAGTTGCTTCCTTATTCAGTTGCTCTTCCGTACCTGGCATGATGTCCTGGAGCATCCCCCGCCATTTGAGTTCTTCTATAAGGCTCATTTAAAATTGTTTGCGCAAATGTAGGAAGGAAAGCGCTCAAGGCAAAATGGGCAATATAAAGACTGGTGCTGACGTTAATGGAGGGTTGCATACAATTCCCAATAGAATTTTCTTGAACAATCCTCTTATACCATTGATTTCAGTCATGACTTGTTCCCGAACGTATCTTCTTTTCAATCTTTTTATCCTTTGGCAGATGGATGTCTCTGCTCAATTCAGGAAATATTCAAATGAATTCCTGAACATTGGTGCTGGAGCAAGGGCCTTGGGGATGGGCGGCGCACAGGTAGCAAGTGTTTCGGATCCAACTGCAGGCTATTGGAATCCGGCTGGATTGACAGCAATCAATAAGCATCCCATTGCGTCATTGATGCATGCCGAGTATTTTGCGGGCATTGGTAAATACGATTATGCATCCCTTGCGGTACCAATTGGCGATCCTGCTGTTGCTCACCGGAGCCTGGGTCTTGTTGCACCTCTCCCGGTTGGCAATCATCATTTTTCCTTTTAAGAAAATTGCAGCAAGGATTGGGCAACTTCACTTGGAATCAACGCGCATGTTCAATGGCATTTCAACAATCAATGCAATTGGACATGCGATTCGACGATCTTCAAAATTCACCTTGCACGATAGCAGGTGTTACGATCAGGCATTGACAGGGAAGATCATGCTCAATCGAAGGGGGTTGTCTGCGACACTTTATTTGGGGCTTGCAAAGGAATCTGAACATCAACTCAGTGCCCATGCCTGGGTGCGTTGTGGGGATAGCATCGTCACAGGTAAAGCAGGTATGGACCGGTACATGGTCATCGCATGTTTTGGTGATGCCTGATTGTGGTTATCGGGTTATTTTTCGTAAACCAATGGTAAAAAAATTAAAATTGCTATATGTTACAAAACCGCATTGCCTGGGCTAAGCCACTGATTTTTCAATTGGACATTTCCCGAACAAGTCATTTCAAATTGTTGTACCTGCTCGATGAACAGGGTTTCAGTTAAATTACCATGAATAAATGGCCTTTTTCTTAGTTCAGCAGAAGGGTTCAGTCCAGCATGAAAAACCCTAAATTTGTGGTCTGAACCTCAAACTGCTCGCAGTTGTTGTGACTGTGAGGGTATACATGCCACAACCGCTGTTGAATTGCCCATGAACCCATTTTGAGATTCCTTTTGGTGATTTCACCAAAACCCCTATCTTTGCAATCCCTAAAAAAAGAGGAAAATATGCTGATTATCGATTCTAAAGACTGCGAAAACATTGACAAGGCGCTCAAAAAGTACAAAAAGAAGTACGAGAAGTCCAAAACCCTTCTCCAACTCCGTGAGCGTCAGGCTTTTATAAAGCCTTCAATCAGGCGCAGGGGCGAGATCCTGAAAGCGATCTACAAGCAGAAGATATTCAACGGCACAATCGAGTCGTAGTCTGCCTTTGCTAAAAATATTCCAGGGTAGTCATTGGGTTGCTTAACTTTATGACTACTCTTTTTTATGCCCGGAACCCAAGCCTCCATATTGCCTGCTTTCCTTGATTACATCAAGTTCGAGAAGCGCTATTCGGTGCATACCCATCGGGCTTATTCAGACGACCTTCATGCTTTTTTTCAGTTCATCCAGTCTCAATTTGATGTAAATCAGCCTGCGAAAATCAGTCCAGGGATGATCCGTACATGGATGGCTTCTCTTACCCAGTTGAAAATACAGCCCAGGAGCATCAACCGGAAAATCTCCTCTCTAAAGTCTTTTTTTCGCTATTGCATGGTGCATGGTCATGTGGATTCCAATCCCACCAAAAACATTCAGGTCTTGAAGACCAGGAAACGCCTGCCTTCTTATGTGGAGCAAGACCAAATGGAGAAATTGTTGAATGAAACTCCATTCGGTGACGACTTCATGGGCAGGGGAGATTACCTGATCCTGTCCCTGCTCTACCATACGGGTGTGCGGGTCAGTGAGTTGGTCAGCCTGAAAACCAGCCAAATCGACCTTTCCAGGAACCAGTTGAAAGTATTGGGAAAGGGCAACAAGGAAAGGATCATCCCCTTGCACCAAGCGCTTGCAGACAGGATCAGGGCTTTTGAGGCAGAGAAAAGTACCCTGTTCCCCGATGCCGTCTTCCCCCAGTTGCTGCTGACATCCCGTCAGAAACCGCCCACTGCTCGCCAGATCTATGACATTGTCAAAAAATACCTCTCTTTGGTCACCACTGCAGAAAAGAAAAGTCCCCATGTGTTGCGCCACAGTTTTGCCACCCATCTTACCAGCAATGGGGCAGAGCTGAACGCCGTCAAAGAGCTTCTTGGCCACAGCAGTCTGGCTGCCACCCAGGTGTATACACACAACAGCATAGAAAGGCTGCGCGATATCCACAAGAAAGCCCATCCCAAGGGATGATTTTTAGTTCTTTTAACAGATAAAATTTTGAAGCCAGTCCAGATGGGCGTAACTTAAAGGGGAGAACAATTTTCACCACACCGAAAAACCCACTTTCATGACTGTGAACATACAATCCTTGCATTTCGAAGCGGATAGCAAATTGCTCGATCATGTCAATAAAAAAATAGCCAAGATCGGCAACCAACACGACAGGATAATGAACGTTGATGTATTCCTCAAGTTGGACAATGTAATACACCAGATCAAGGACAAGGTTGCTGAAATCCGTGTGAAGATTCCCAAACATGAAATTTTTGTCAAGCAAAGCACCAAATCATTTGAGGAATCTTTCGATATGGCGCTGGATTCAGTGTTGATACAAATCAAGAAAGTAAAGGAAAAACAAGGTGTCTGGTAGGGCAGCTTAAATATTTCCAAATTTTTTTCTACAAAGTTTTTGCTTTTAAAGATTTCCACTACCTTTGCCTCCCCCAAAAGGGGTAGATCTTTTATTGGTTAAAGTATTATCGGTAAGGAAGTCAAAGCCATTATTCCGCAGAACATTAAGCCAGAGTAGCTCAGCTGGTAGAGCAGCTGATTTGTAATCAGCTGGTCGGGGGTTCGAGTCCCTTCTCTG
>JAURIR010000095.1 GCA_030832645.1 Chitinophagales bacterium
CATGTCACAAGGACGATGCAAAGTTGATTGGTCCTGCCTACAAAGACGTTGCCAAAAAATATCCGCTCAATCCTAAAAACATAGAGGTGTTGGCAGAGAAAATCATGAAAGGCGGACAAGGCAACTGGGGGGAGATTCCCATGGCCGCTCATCCAAACATCAGCATGGAAGACGCATCTGCCATGGTAGAATATATTTTATCAATGCAATAAAATCATCATTATGAAAAAATTATTAGCGATTTTTTGTCTTATTGCTTTAGTAGCTTTTGTAGAAGAGGGTGAAGGGAAGAGGTCGAAGATCCAGACCGAAGTGTCTGGAGACAAGGGAAAAGGGAACAACCATGCATTGAACGCAAAGAAAGGATGGAGAACTTTGTTTGATGGAAAAACAAAAAATGGCTGGCATATTTATCGCGGCGAAGGAACAGGTAATTCCTGGCAGATTGAAGACGGTGCTCTTGTGTTTGTTCCCAGTACAGAGAAAGGAGTAAAAAATGGCGGAGATTTAACTACCAACGAAGAATTTGAGAACTATCATTTTAGTGTAGAGTGGAAAATTTCTGAAGGGGGTAACAGCGGAATTATTTTCAATGTAAAAGAAGATTCTGTAAATAAAAAATCATACCTCACCGGAATGGAAATGCAGGTATTGGATAACGATCGACATGCCGATGCAAAAATCATCAAACACCGTGCAGGTGATTTGTATGATTTGATTTCTTCTTCGAAGGAGGTTGCGAAGCCAGTCGGTGAGTGGAATAAAGCCGAGATCATTTACAATCAAAACGAATTGAAGTTGTTCCTCAATGGTGTGAATGTAGTATCTACCATTGTGGGGGATGACAACTGGAATACGATGGTTGCTGGCAGTAAGTTCAAGACCATGCCCGGGTTTGGTAAATACCACAAGGGAAGAATTTCTTTGCAAGACCACGGCAATAAGGTTTGGTTCAGAAATATTAAAATAAAGCAACTATAAAATCTTTCATTTATTTTTGAAGATGGATGTCCCTTAAAGACATCCATTTTTTTTCAAATCAATTTTTGCTATGCGTTTACAAATCAAATTTCTCTTTAGTTTATTGTTGTTGATCTCATTTACAACATCGTTCTCGCAAACCAAGGTTTTGGTTTTCTCAAAAACTGCAGGATTCCGCCATTCTTCCATTGTACCAGGAAAACCAGCCATCATGAAGTTGGGAAATCAAAACGGATTTTCGGTTGATACTACGGAGGATGCTGCCAAGTTTACTGATGCTAATTTAAAAGGATACAATGCGGTAATATTTTTAAATACAACCGGGGATGTATTGAATCATTTTCAGCAAGCTGCTTTTGAAAGATATATTCAATCGGGAGGAGGCTTTATGGGAATTCATGCTGCTACAGACTGTGAATACAATTGGCCATGGTACGGCAAATTGGTTGGCGCTTATTTTAAAGGTCACCCGAAAAATCAACTCGCCAAATTAAACGTAATTGATAAATCACATGGAAGTACAGCACATCTACCGGATGTATGGGAGCGAGTAGACGAGTGGTATAATTTCAAGAAGGCACCGAGTAATGAAGAGGTAAAAGTATTGATTACCATCGATGAGAAATCCTATCAAGGAGGAGACAACGGCGATTGGCATCCAATGGTTTGGTACCATGAATTTGATGGCGGAAGATCCTTCTATACTGAGTTTGGACATACGAATGAATCTTTTGATGACCCTAATTATCTAAAACATATTTTAGGTGGAATAAAATATGCTATCGGCAACGGCTCAAAACCAGATTATTCAAAAGCCAAATCATTGAATGTTCCTGAAGACGATCGCTTTACCAAAAATATTTTAGCTGGAGGTGCATTTGATGAGCCTACAGAAATTGCCATTCTTCCAAATCTTGATATTCTCGTTTCGCAGCGCAAGGGTGAATTGATGTATTATAACAATGCAACTAAAACAACTACTCAAGCAGCAAAGTTGGATGTATACCACAAATCGGGCGTACCAGGAGTCAATGCAGAAGAGGGTTTCATGGGAATCACCGCTGATCCCGACTATGCAAAGAATCATTTTATTTATGCCTATTATGCACCCGTTGATACTTCGGTGAACAGATTGTCTCGCTTTGTTTTCAAAGACGGTAAGTTGGATTTGAAATCAGAAAAAGTAATTCTGGATGTAGTATCTACCAGAAAAATCTGTTGTCACACTGGGGGTTCTTTAACATTTGGTAACGACAGAAACCTGTATTTATCTACAGGTGATAATTCAACACCTTTCAATCAACCCAATTCACAATTTAAACTGGAGGGGTATGGTCCGATGGATAATCGTCCGGGTTTTGAACAATGGGATGCAAGAAGAAGTTCATCCAACACCAACGATTTAAGAGGTAAGGTATTGCGAATAAAGGTTGATGAGCAAGGCAATTATTCTATTCCAGAAGGAAATCTTTTCCCTCCTGGAACTGCAAAAACTCGACCTGAAATTTTTGCAATGGGAACCCGAAACTCTTATCGTATTTCGGTAGATAAAAAAACAAACTACTTGTATTGGGGCGATGTAGGTCCAGATGCACAGGAAGACAATCCTACGGAAAAAGGTTCCCGTGGGTATGATGAAATGAATCAGGCGAAGAAGGCGGGATATTTCGGATGGCCTTTATTTATTGGTAATAATTATCCATACCGCCAGTTTGATTATGAAACAGGCAAAGCAGGAGATTTCTTTGATCCAAAAAAACCCTTGAATCTTTCGAAGAACAATACAGGGTTGGTTGAACTGCCTCCTGTGAGTCCTGCATTCATTTATTATCCTTATGCTGCTTCCCCAGAATTTCCTGAAGTAGGTACAGGTGGAAGAAATGCTATGGCAGGTCCTACCTATCATTCAGAATATTTCCCCGCTGCAACAAGGTATCCCTCTTATTATGATAACAAAGTTTTGTTTTATGAGTGGATAAGAGGTTTTTTCAAATGGGTAACATTGGACAAAGAAGGTAATTATGAAAAGATGGAATCTTTCATGCCTCATTTAAAATTCAATAATGCAATTGATGTGGAAGTTGGTCCTGATGGCAGATTGTATGGTGTTGAATATGGTACCGGGTGGTTTACAAAGAATGCAGATGCTGCGTTGTTTCGAATCGATTACAACGGAGGCAATCGTGCACCTACTCCTGTTATTTCAGTTAATAAAAAAACCGGATCTATTCCGTTTACTGTAAAAGTAAGTGCGGAAGGAAGTGCTGATCCAGATAAAGATCCACTCTCTTATGTTTGGCATTTTGGATCGGTTGTTCAAAAAGCAAGTTCATCTACTCAATCTGGTTTTACTTTTACACAACCGGGTGAGTATGCTATATATGTAGAAGTGAAAGATACAAAGGGGGCTACCACTAAAAGCGAAGTAATCAAAGTATATGCAGGAAACGAAGCGCCTACTGTTAGCGTGAAGAATGTAAACAGCAATAGTTTTTATTTGCCGGGTATTCCAGTAGCATACGAAGTATTGGTCAATGACAAAGAGGATGGCACTACCGAAAAAGGAACGATTGATACTAAATCGGTTTATGTGAAAGTCGATTATATCAGTGGTACTGATAAAGCACAGGTAGTGGGACATCAAATCATTACATCGGCTATGGAGGGGAAAAATGTAGCTGCAACATTGGATTGTAAAGTTTGTCACAAGGAAAATGAAAAATCAATAGGCCCTGCATATGCTCAAGTAGCACAACGTTATCAAAACGATCCTAAAGCAAAAACCTATCTGGCTAATAAAATCATCAAAGGTGGTGGAGGTGTTTGGGGTGAGACTGCCATGGCGGCTCATCCTGATTTGAAAGTTGGGGAAGCAGAAATGATTGTTGACTGGATTTTAGGATTGAATAAAAAAGAAGCACCATCCTTACCTGCAAAAGGAACCATTACTCCATCTGATAAGGATATGGGAAGAGCAAATATCATGCAGATAACAGCAACCTATACCGATAAGGGTGGCAAAGGGTTGAGGCCTCAGAGCGGGGTTGGTAATTTAATTCTGAAAAGTCCGGTTCTTACTATGGACGCAAACAGTTCGCTCGAAAAAGTTACACTTGCTGAAACGGGTGGAAGAAAAATTGCAGTACTATCAGGTCAAACAGGACTTGTTCGTTTCAATGATCTGAACTTAGAGCATGTAACTTCTTTAGAGATGAATTATTTTATGCGCGCTATTCCTGATTATGGGTATGTGATCAGTTGGCATATAGATGATGCCAATGGTCCAACTTTAGGGGAAGTAAAAATCACTCGCGATACAGATCCTAAAACCAATAAAGCAGTTGTTCCGTTGCACAATGTGCCGAAAGGGAAATTTAATTTGGTGATGAAAATTGAAAAGGGAGATGCCAAAGAAACACAATTTATTGGTATCGGTTCTTTGCGGTTGATGGCGAAGTAAATCTTAGTGTAAAGTAAAAAGCCGGAGTTAATTAGCTCCGGCTTTTTTATGCGCAACGAGATTTACAGTGGCTACAAGAAGGATCATCAACAGCCCTCCAAACTCTCTGGTTTCTTCAATCCATGGTTTGGTTGCTTTCATCGTTTGTACAAGGCTCTCAGCTTCGTGGTTGTTGATCCAAGAGAGTACACCTTCTGAGTCTATGAAGAGCCGTATTGCATATATAGAACAAAATACAATTACTACCCAGTGTGAGAATTTATCAAACTTTCCCTTTGAGGTTTGGTAGTAAACAAATGCTGCTGACAAGTAAATTGGAATCCAAACATAAGGATCTGGATCGTTGTATTGCAAGCCAGCGAATAAAACAAACAGCACTGCAAAAACAAGATTGAAAATTTTCATTTATTGAAACATTGGTATTTATAAATATTGAACAAGATTTGATTGGATATGTCCAATGCTTTGTTTGATGCTGTCTAGTGGATTTCCGGGGCAAACATCTTGTTCAACAAAGAAATGTTTCATTCCCGATACTTTTGCATTTTTGAATATTGTAGCAAAGTCAATCACACCGTTTCCAACTTCGGTGAAATTTTTCTTTTCGGTTTTGTCCATGTCTTTCACATGCCACAAAGCGACTCTACCTTTGTGTGTATTGAATAATTGAATAGGATCTATTCCTGCTTTTGTTGCCCAATAAAGATCGATTTCCAGTTTCACCAATTTATCATCGGTTTGGTTGGTAAGAATATCAAAAGGAAGTTTTCCGCTCACCGGCTCAAATTCAAAATCATGGTTGTGGTAGCAAAGTTGAATACCTGCTTTTTTACATATTTCACCTGCTTTGTTTAAATCTGCTGCAATGATTTTATAATCATCCAATGATTTTCTTTCGTTTGGCATCAGGTATGCAAGTACCATATAGTCTTGACCAATTGTTTTTGCATCTTCCACTGCCTTCTCCCAACCATACAAAATGGTTCCAGGTATTTGTTTGTTTCCCATATTTCCGTACATATAATGTCCGCTGGCGGCTTTCAATCCAACGTCGGATAGGAATGTTTTATATTCTGTAGCAGACATGCCGAAGAATTTTCCATTGTATCCAAAGTTTTCTACTTCTCCGAATCCCAGTGCAGCAATTTTACTGATGGTACCTTTTGGATCTTTTCCAATCAGGTCTCTTACGGTATAGAGTTGAACACCAACTTTTTTATTTTTTACATCAGCCAAGGCGAAGGAATTTTTAGAAAGTATTGTTCCAGCACCGATCAAGGCCATTTGTTTGAGGAGGTCTCTTCTAGTTGTCATGATGAGTAATTTATTTTTTAAAAAGTTCTAATAATTTAGGTATGTCGTTTTCCTCGTCGCTATAAAAAATCAATTGTCTGTTAGGGCCAAACAGAAACATGGAAGGATATTTTTTTGGCAGGAATTTTCCGATGAATTGATTATACTGGTCGTACACTACAACAGTATTTTTTTTGGTGTAGAGAACGGGCCCAACTTTTTTTAAGAAGTCGATCGCTTCGTCTTTCATGTTTCTCGTTACCATAACAATGTTGAGGTTGTTCATGGCCAAATGGTTTTTATTGTATTCTGTGATAGACCTGAAGCAGTGAGGACATTCGGTATCAAAGAAAATGAAGAAGGTTTTTTTGCCCGCTGCAAGGTTGCTTGGGGTAAAGTTTGCACCATTGTCCATGTGCACAAAAGTGAAATTGGGTATATTTCTCACCTGAGCGGAGGCCAGTCCGCTAATCAAAAGGAGGGCGACGAGTATCTTTTTCATGCAAAAAGGGGTTAATAGT
>JAURIR010000096.1 GCA_030832645.1 Chitinophagales bacterium
AGTGATAGTCCGACACCTTGTCCAAATTGGTCTCTCAATTGTTTTCCATATCCGCTCCAATACTCACCAAAGTTTCGCTTGGAGAAATTGAATGAATAAGTGGGTGCATACACAGGCAATACCCCGGTTGATGTTTTTGCATACGCGCCAGTAGCTTGTTCCCCTGTTACTTGAAAGCCAGCGGATGTTTTCAAGAACTGATTGAAGTTAGAAGCAAGTTGTCCGAACATCGACAAGCTTGGTTTCATTTGAGCAAGTGCAGCATCCAAACTTTTTTCAGAAGCTTGTTTACGTAGATCATTCACTCTGATTTGTGGTTGTGTCTTTAGCGCAATCTCATAAATTTCGTCGGGACGAATCAGTAAAATATTTTCAACAGGAATCTGGTCGATCGAAGGTATCACCAATTCAAAAGGCCTGTCTGCAGGCAAGGTTAACAGAGCTTTCAATGAAAGTTTATCCAATTCAGCCTGAGATTTAGCCTGCACATAGGTAGCACTGTCTCTTGCAACAGTTGCTTCCAATTCAGCAGCATTCAATTCGGGTAAACTACCTGCGTCGACCAACTTTCTTGTATTTCGATACTGTGCTTTTGTTTGCTCCAATACAATGCGAGCAATTTCAGTTTGCTCGTAACTGAGCAACGCTCTCAAATACAATTGAGCAATGTTTAGACCAATATCATTTTTAATTCTTTCGATATTTAATTTGTCTGCCTCATACGTAAGCTCACTGGATGCTTCTGTATTTTTCAGGCGATTGAAATTGAACAAGAGCACATTAGATGAAACCGACATTTGCTGAAACATTGCAGAACGATCGGTATATATATTTGTTGTTCTGTCGAGCGTTCGACCAAAAGAAAAACCATGGGTAAGTCCATACGAAAGACTTGGAACGCGCTGCAAAGTGGATTGGGTATAATTGATTTCTGAACTTTGGGCCTGCACTTCAGCTTGACGTACGTTGATGTTATTGTTGAATCCATACTCAACACACCTCCTCAGATCCCAACGATCATCCTGGGCTTGAAGACCCGTTATCAATGACACTGAAAGTAAAACGAAGAACAATCTAGCAAACATAGACATCCATTAATTGGTTGGTACCGAAAATGGTTCGATACGAACTGCAAAGATTGAATTAAATGAGGGATTCTCAAAATCACTCGTCCCTTGAAACGACCGTTTACAAAGAACCTACTCCGTTGAAGGCTTGAGCGAGGTCTTGGATTAGAAAATCGGCATCTTCCAAACCTATGTACATGCGAATCAACCGATGGGCGGGCTCTTTCGGGTCGAAAGCAGATTTTTCCATACCAGAGCACTTGGGTATAACCAACGATTCATGTCCACCCCAACTAACCGCCATGCGGAATGTTTTTAAGCCATTGCAGAATTTTTCAATTTCTTCTACTTTTTGCGCTTTGATATAAAAGGAGAGCAATCCAAATGCTCTTTTCATTTGTTGTTTTGCCAGGTCGTATTGAGGAAAAGATGGATCGTGTGGGAAGATGATCGATTCCACCTTGTTTTCGTTATGTAAATACGCAAGTACTTTTTGGGTACTATCAGCAATTCGATCGATTCGAGCAGGCAAAGTTCTCAAGCCTCTCAGCAATAACCATGCATTCATGGGTTGGATACCGCTGCCAATAGCGAGGTATTCACTTTTGAAAATTTTCTCCATCATGGCATGCGACCCCGTCAATACTCCTCCTAATGTATCACTGTGTCCACCTATATATTTTGTAGCTGTTTGCATTACCAAATCGATGCCGTGTTCAATGGGACGCTGATACAATGGCGTGCAATAAGTATTATCAATCATCGTTACGATACCCCGCTTTTTCGCAAAGGTTCCAATCGCTGACAGGTCTTGAATATCCAGGAACCATGAATTGGGTGATTCTAAAAAAATTAAACTGGTGTTGTCTTGCACATGAGATAAAAACTTCTCTGTATCTGAACCGTCTGCGTATGTAACCGAGATACCAAACCGCGAAAGAATTTTATCGAAGGTATGGGTAGACCAACTATATGGATGATGAACGGAAAGTATGTGATCCCCTGCCTTTACATTGGCAAGCACCCCGGCAAATACAGCTGCAGCTCCACAATTGAAAACCAATGCATCCTCTGCACTGTCCAGTGCAGCTAATTTTTTACGAAGGATGTCGACCGTAGGATTGATACCTCTGCTATAAATGTAGGAGGCCATCTCGTCTTTGAAAGCGGTTCGCATGTTCTCTACCGTCTCAAAACAGAAATTACTGGTTTGGATGATCGGCGGCGCAATCGCGTTGAAATAGGTTGCGTGGTCTTCACCCAAATGATTGATGATATATGATAAGTCTTCGTTATTGGTTTTCATGAGTTGTCTTTTTTCTGGTGATAAAGAATATCAAAAGAAAAGCTGCCAGTACGGCTGTTGCAGTGATAGCAGTTTGAGGTTGATCGATGGCAATACTGGTTGCTACAAATATATAGGCCGAAATAAAAACGATGGGCATCAAAGGAAAAAGCTTCATCGAATAAATCTGAGATGTATCCAAATGCTTTGTTCGTTTACGAATGATAAAAATAGTTGCAGCAGAAAACGCCATCCCGATGGAGTCCAGAAAAATAGTAAACCCGAGGATCTTATCGAATGTATCGGCGAAAAACAATACGACAACACTGATCAATGCATAGACAGTTAAACTGACCGTTAATACATCTCTTTTTTGGTCTTTTTTCTTGAAGGCCTTGGGTAATATTCCGTCTTCACTCATGGCATACATTACACGCGGATTGCTCAACAGGAGGACATTTACATAGGCCAATACTGCGATGAAAAGTAAAATTGAAAAGGCAAAACTTCCCGTTTTACCAAACATTCTTTCTGCAACAATGGCAGCAATTCCTTTTGCATTTTTCAATTCCTCAAATCCAATTACTTTATAATATGCATAGCTTACAGAGAGATACAAAAGAATGATAACGAGGATACCGATGAAAATTCCTCTGGGTAAATTCTTTTGCGGATTTTTAACTTCCTCGCCAAAATTGATTGTTTGTTGGTATCCACCATAGGTAAATGAAACTGCTATCAGTGCCAAACCAAACGATTTTACATAATCAATCCAGGTAAAGGTATTGGTTGAAGAAATGAAAGTAGACGCAGTATGTTGACTGGGAAAAAATAAAGCAGATACAATTAGCAGTATCATAGATATCTTGATCAACATCAAAATATTCTGAGTAGTAGAACTCATTCTCAACCCTAATAAATTTATGCCGTAAAAAAGGGCAATCGCACTCATTGCAATCAGTGCTTTTACAAAATCGGAGGGCGGTTGAGAAAAGATGATTTGAGAAATGTATTCACTGCCAATCAATGCAACACCCGAAAGAGAGGCGGCATTCGAAATTAAAATAATGCAATTGACTGCAAAGGCAATACTAGGATGATAGCAGGTAGCAAAAATTTTATAGTAACCACCTGTGATAGGATACCGAGATCCGATTTCTGCATAGGTAAGGGCTCCGCACAATGCAATCAATCCGCCTACAAGCCAACTGAGAAAAAATACATTGGGTGTAATGGCAGCTCTGGCAGAATCGGAAGCAGTGCGAAAAATTCCCATTCCAATTACCAATCCTATCACAATCATGGTAATATCAAATAGACTCAGCAAGGTTTTTTTAGGGGTAGACATGTGGGAAAGTTAGTGAAAAAAATTAGTTGTATTACCGATTCAAGTTCGTGATATTTGCTATGTATTTAGGTTGATAGTTGTGTCAAACAACAATCATTAAAAGGGAAGTCCGGTTCCATTCCGGCGCTATCCCCGTAGCTGTAAAGACTTTCTGAATCATCAGAAACCCTCTCACTGCAAACCACTGTTCACACGGGAAGGTCAGAGAGGGAGTCGAGCCAGAAGACCTGCCTGATACGAACATAATCACGTGCTTTCGGGAGAAGAGCCGGAGATGTAAAGCCACAAGCTTATCATTTCTTTTTTTCGTTCGAAGGTTCATTATTCACAATTTTAATTGTCAGAAAATGAACAGGTATTTTTTTATTTCCATTGTGTTGCTGTCTTCTCAACTGGCAGCACAAACAGATTCCGTACAAGTGCTCAATGAAGTGATTGTTACTGCGAATCGCTTTGCTCAGAAACAAAATAACACGGGTAAGGTAGTAACCGTCATCACCCAAAAAGAAATTCAATCTTCGCCGTACACATCTTTGGCGGAGATCCTCAACAGACAAGCAGGTATGTCGATTCTGGGTTCCAACAACTCGCCTGGCACGAACATGGATATTTATATGCGTGGAGCAGCAACAGGAAATACATTGATCTTGGTTGATGGAAATCCGGCGTTCGATCCTTCCACCATTCGAGCGACGTTTGATATCAATTTGATTCCGTTGGGAAATATTGAGCGGATTGAAATACTGAAAGGTGGACAGTCTACTGTTTACGGCTCTGATGCAGTTGCTGGTGTCATCAATATTATCACCAATCAACAACACGCAGGAAATCATTCTGCAGTGGAAGTGAGTACTGCTTCCTTCGGCACCCGTTCCATTCAAGCAACTACAAAAGGTTCCAATAAATTGGTTCGATATGCTTTGGGATATTACCAAATGAAATCAACAGGATTCTCTTCTGCTATCGACAGTACAAAAAAAGACAATTTTGACAAAGACGGCATGAAGGAGCATGCAGCCAATATATGGATAGGGGCTCCCCAAGGAAAAAGCTGGAACTGGCATCTGGCGGGTAATTGGTCGAATTATAAAAACGATTTAGACCAGACATCGTACGAGGATGCAAAAGATTTTACCGTTCAAAACAACAACCTTCGCTTCAACGGTGGCGTTAGCAAGAAATGGTCGTTGGGAGAAATGCATGTCAATTACCATATCAACAAAACGTCTAGAAATTACCTGGATGATTCCCTTTATCAAAATGGTTTTACGGATTTCATGCAATCGGATTACAAAGGGAATAGTTCCTTTGCGGAATGGTATGGAAATTTCAAGTTGCATAAATACATTACCCTGTTTACCTCAGCAGACTACAGATGGCAGCATACAGATCAAAGTTATTTTTCAAAAAGTGCCTACGGCGATTATTCTTCTGCACTTTCATCCGACTCCGCAAAAATTAATATCAGCAGTTTAAGTGCTTCTCTGATATACAATGGAGAAAAGGGATTTAACATAGAAGCTGGAGGAAGAATCAATATCCACAGCATGTACGGAAATAACATCACCTATACATTCAATCCCTCCTACCTATATAAAAACATGTTCAAATTTGCCTTCAATCTTTCTTCTGCATTTAAAGCTCCTACACTGTATCAGCTCTATGATGGATTTTCAGGACAACCAAATCTCAAACCGGAAACATCCACTACTGCAGAATTTGCAATCAGTTACATAAAAACAAAAAACATGGTTGCGAGAGTTGTCGGATTCAAGAGAAATACACTGAATGGAATCGATTATGATTATACGCAGTACAAGTATTACAACTACAACAGCAAAAAAGAAAATGGAATAGAGCTAGAGCTAGGGTACCAACAAAAAAAATGGAATGCCTCTATCAATTATACCTATGTCAATGGCCAATTGAATACACAGGATTTTGCATACAACCCAACCACTTACGGATACGATGTAAAGGGCGATACTACCTACCCCTATTTAACCCGTATACCTAAAAATACCTTGAACATCAGCGCAGGATACCAGATCAGTGAAAAATTTCAAATCGTAATTTTTCATAAACTATTGGACAAACGATTTGAGCCACAATACATGTCGGCCCCCATTGAAATGCCTGGGTTTCAACTCACCGATATCCATCTTCAATATGTCCTTCGCAAAAACATAACACTCAATGCAGGACTGAAAAATATTTTCAATAAACAGTACCAGGAAGTTTATGGATATGCAACCAGGGGGAGGAATTATATATTTTCATTTAGATTAAAGCTTTAATCATTTGCCTATGACCAATTTGATTTGGTCAATCAAACAATCAATGCTTTATCAACATAAATTCAACACGCCGATTCATCTGAAGATAATTTCGCGAAGTATTGTTGGTTTGAGCGGGACGATTTTCGCCGTAATAAGATAGCTTTAATCGCTTTGTATCCACTCCTTTTGAGGACAAATACCTTACGATTTC
>JAURIR010000097.1 GCA_030832645.1 Chitinophagales bacterium
CTAAAGAGATCATGGCAGCTTGTCGAAACGAGTTTTATTGTTTCTACGAAGAAAAAGACACTATTGGTAAACGATACAGACGAATGGATGCATTGGGTACACCCTTCTGTGTAACAATCGATCATCAAACAAAAGAAGATCGAACCATTACCATTCGATACAGAGATACCATGCAACAAGAAAGAATTCCCATTGAAGGGCTTGCGCAATTCATCAAGCAAAAAATAGCGTAAACGAGAATCCCGGTTTTACCCGGGATTTTTTTATTGCTTAATGATTTTTCGAACGGTTTGGTATTTACGATCGGCACTCGTGATAGTAACGATGTAGGTGCCGGCAGGAAGATTGCCAAGATTCAATGAACCATTGTCGTATCCTGTTTCTTTCTTATACACCATGCTACCAGACAAGCTGGTGACTTGTATGCTGATTTTCTTCACCCCATACATGTTGCCAATTCTGTAGTTAACTGTATTATTGGTGATGGTCGGATAGACATTGTTTATGAAGGAGGCATTGTCTCTGATCGGATTGAAAACTGCAGTTGTAATATTGATGCTCGATGCTGGAATTGGACTTCCTAGCACTGCCGAGAACATTCCGTTTCCATGTGTTCCAACAACCAATGTGTTGTCTGACCATCTGCTCGCCAAAGAATTAACGATGGCAGTATTCAACATTTCAGAGGGTTTACCGGCAGTGCCAATTTCTCTGCTCCAAACGGTACTGGATCCATTGATTTTGGTAGTACTAAACAAACCAACCGAGGTGCCGATGTAGTATTCTACTCCAGTTGTTTTTACAATTATTTCACATGCTCTTACAGAGGGAATATCTACATTTCCTTCAATCATTTGCCAAGTAGGACTCGCCGAAGTGGCATTGCCCGTCCAAAAAATACTATTGGCTCCGTAATTAGAAACAACCGCCATTACTGTGTCTTGGTTTCTAGGGTTAACAGCGATGTCTCTTACAAGTGCGCAAACATTGTTCGCACAAGGCGACATAGAACTGGGTGTAATATCAACAGGTGCTGTTGCTACTGCTGAGCCTTGTGGATCTTTCAAGCGATATATTTTGCCGCTGCCTGTTCCAATGTATAAATGACTATTAGTGGAATAGGGCCCCCTGGTAGTTTCAAGTGCATAGATGTCGCCATCCACTGCTGTTGCAACTCCTGTCATCAAGGTCCAGGTAGATGAAGTAACAGTTGAAGAACTATTCGTTCTGAATAAACTGTCGTCTGTTGCATAATACAAGAAATCAGTATTGTCAGGATCTAAGTGGAAATAAGTCACGAACAATCCTTCGCCGGTATTATCTGGTTTGATTTTGGTATAGATTCCATTGGTATTGTTGAAATCAAACAACCTCATTCGATACATCTGACCTTGTTGTGCTGAACAGAATAGAAATTGTTGATTGGAAGCATTTTTCTTTGTGAGACCCACTTGGCAACCATCACCTCCCAGCAATATATAGTGATCATTGCTGTCAGAAAGATTTGCGCCTAATATCGAACTTCTATCTCTTAACGTAGTGGAATTATCTTGGGCTCCACCGTAATATGTTCTGCTTCCATTGGTAGGGTCAATCCCGACATGATAGTATTGCAGTGTTTGGTATTGACTTGCACTCAACGACCATTCTGGCTTGGTAGCGGTAACATCATTGATCAATCCAATTCCACCATCGGAACCGATCAATACTTTGTTTGGATTGGTAGGATCGAATGCGAAACTATGATGATCTGCGTGGCTTGCTCCGTCTGCATCTACGTAAGTATCATCTGATGAAAGTCCCCCAATGAATGTTACATTCTCTTTGGTTTGAAATCCGTCCGAAGACCTATATAAATTGACACCCCCAGCAAGTACCAAGTTGGGATTGGTTGGATGCACCGCCAATAACATATTGTATGCTCCTTGCAATTCCATGTATTTATCGGATGCAGAGTTGTTGTTACTGCGTTTGCCAACTAAATTGGCACCAAGGTTTGACGACCATTTGTAGGGCTTGCTAGACATGTCTACTTTAAATAAATCTGCTTCGGGTTTGGAAGCGGATGCAGCATCGCTGTTTTCCACCATCGCGTACATGATATTTTGATTGGAAGGCGATAGTGCCATTACAATTCTTCCCCAACCAGCAGAATAATCTCCAGAAGAATTGGTACTGTTATCATACCCTCTCCATCCTGCAACAGAGTCCACAGCATCTTTTTCTCCACCTGCAATTCTTACAAAGCTTGTTGAATCACCTGTGGTTGACTCCCAAATTCCCACCAAGTGTCTGGCGATATTTCTACCGGTGATGGAAGCAAATATTTTTGAACCGTCAGTTTTTATAGCAAGATCACCAATCCCAGCACTGCTGGTAGATGCACAGGTACCTGTGGAAAGAATATTCACATTGCACGACAATACGGTTTCCCAGGTAGATCCTCCATCCTTGGATCGAACAATTTTTCTGTGAATTGCTGCATATACATATCTATTGGTTGGATGCACAACGATTTTGTGTATGATATCGTAGAACCCAAAATTTTGTATGATATTATCGGTGGTGGAAGTCAATGCCGACCAGGTTTTCCCATTGTCTGTCGATTTAAATATTCCATTTCCATACACAAAGGCATTGGGATATCCAGCCGAAACTCCAATGGCTTCTCCGGTTCCTGCATACCATGTATCTGGACTGCTGGGGTCTTGTGCAATGGTGGAAACACTTCTAACTTCATTGGTGGGATGAACAAATTTCCAGGTGGTACCTCCGTCTTCGCTTCTAAAAATACCTCCAGAAATTCCACCTGCAATCACTACTTTGTTGGCTCTTTTATCAAAAACAACTGCTCTAGTTCTTCCACCATTTTGAGTGGGCCCAGCTGCTTCGTAATTATTTGCTACAACACTCTGTAACAAGCTGTTGTTATTCACGGGTTGAGATTTCAACCATTCCAGTTCCTTTGAACGAATTCCTACAGGTATTTGACCTGTTTTGAGATCCCTTGTGATTGTCCATTCGTATTTTGCACGCAAGTAGGAGTTCTCGGCTTCTATTTCTTCGTCGTCTTCGTCGTTCAAAATCACCATCCTCTTTTGAGGCCAGGTCGACTTTTCTTCGTTATTCAGGTAGATTGCCAACGCACTAAATAGCAAGAGAGAGCATCCAATTCCAATAAATATTTTATTACGCATAATCATGAGCTGTACAGCAAGTTAACCAAAAATCGGAGCTAAAATGTCAAATAATTGCTATAAAAAACACACCGCTTTTTTCTCCTCGGGTTTACCAGTATCTTTGCCTTCTTGTTGAGGCATGAACCTGGAGTTTCTTATTGAAAATTACACACAGTCCCCCCGTCTAGCAGAGATCGCGGATACCATTCTATTGCCCACACCTAAAAGAATTTCTCTCTCCAACATTGCCGGATCTTTTTCTTCAGTTTTATTCTCTTCGCTCTACAGACATACGTCGCTCCAAGCATTCAACTATATGATCATTCTGGAGGATGCAGAAGAAGCAGCATATTTTCACAACGACATTGAGCAACTTATTCGTCCAATTGATTTATTCTATTTTCCCTCTTCTTTTAAGACGAATAAAAATTTTAGAGAACAAAGTAGTAGCCACGTGATGCTTCGTACCGAAGCTATGACGCGTTGGAGTCAATCGGGCAATAAAAAAATCATTGTTACGTATCCAGAGGCACTGACAGAAAAAGTAGTCACTTCTGCTGTGCTTCATAAACATACCATTTCAATAAAAGTAAACGATAGGCTGATAACCGACGAGCTAATGGAACAACTTGTTGGGTATGGTTTTGAACGGACTGATTTTGTATACGAGCCCGGACAGTTTGCAATGCGAGGAGGTATTGTTGATATTTATTCTTACGGAAATGAAAAGCCTTACAGAATTGAATTGTTTGGACAAGAAGTAGATTCTATTCGAATCTTTGATCCAGAAACACAATTGAGCGAAAGAAAATTATTGCAGGTCAATCTCATACCAAAATTTGATCAACCTTCTACCGAGCAATCAAAAGAAAACATACTAGATTTCATTCCATCAAATACCATTGTGTTTGCATCAAATTGGCAATTGCTGATGGATCGCTACAGCGATTATTACGATTTAGCCATTAAAGAGAGCCAAGAGGAATTTACATCTACTGCTGATTTTGAGACGGGGTTGCAACTATTTAGCTGTATCGAAAGTGCAGGTACCAGAACAATGGAAGCACCTGATTTCTCTTTTCAATTCAATATTGTTGAGCAGCCTTCTTTTAATCGTCAGTTTGATCTGTTGATTAAAAATTTAAAAGAACACGAACTCGAAAAACATCCCATTTACATTTTTGCAGAAAATCCAAAGCAGCTCGAAAGGCTGTACTCTATTTTTTCTGATTTGAAATCAGAAATATCTTTCGTGCCTGTGCCTGCTGCATTGCACAGAGGATTTGTAGATCGTGAAATGGGTGTGGTAGTGTATACCGATCACCAAATTTTTCAGCGTTACCACAAATACAAAATCAAGCAAGCGTATAATAAAAGTAAAGCCATCACCATTCGGGCACTCAAAGAATTACAACCCGGTGATTATGTTGTGCATGTCGATCATGGAGTGGGTGTATTCAGTGGACTGCAAAAAGTAACCAATAACGGACAAGTACAAGAGGCGGTAAGAATCTTTTATCGCGACAACGATATTCTGTATGTAAATATCAATTCTCTCCATAAAATTTCTAAGTATACTGGAAAAGAAGGCCATGTTCCTCGGGTAAATAAATTGGGGAGCGATGCATGGGTGAAGTTGAAGGAAAAAACAAAAGGAAAGGTTAAGGAAATTGCATTTGATTTGATCAAGTTATATGCCGAGCGAAAAGCACAACAAGGCTTTGCGCACAGCCCTGATAATTATCTTCAAATAGAACTCGAAGCATCCTTCATGTACGAAGATACCCCCGACCAAAGCCGGGCCATTACAGATGTAAAAAAAGATATGGAAAGGGATGCCCCCATGGATAGATTGGTTTGTGGTGATGTGGGTTTTGGAAAAACAGAAGTGGCTATCCGTGCGGCATTTAAAACCTGCATAGATGGAAAGCAAGCTGCGGTACTGGTTCCTACCACCATTCTGGCCTATCAGCATTATAAAACATTCAGCGAGCGGTTAAAAGATTTTCCAGTAACCATCGATTTTATCAATCGATTCAAATCAACCAAAGAAAAAAAGGAAACACTCAAAAAAGTTGAAGAGGGTAAAATAGATATCATTGTTGGAACACATGCATTGCTTGGAAAAGATATTAAGTTCAAAGAGTTAGGACTATTGGTAATAGACGAGGAACAAAAATTTGGTGTTGCACATAAGGAAAAAATAAAAACATTGAGAACCAATGTTGATTGTCTTACATTAACTGCAACCCCCATTCCACGTACACTTCAATTCAGTTTGATGGGGGCAAGAGATTTGAGTATCATCAATACTCCACCACCCAACAGGCAACCTATCCAAACGGAAGTTGCAGTTTTTAACGAAGACCTTATTCGTGATGCTGTCTATTTTGAAATCGAACGCGGTGGACAAGTTTTTTTCATCCATAATCGAGTCAATGGCCTCCCGGAGATGGCTGAAATGATCAAAAAGCTATGTCCAGATGTTCAAGTTGGATTTGCACATGGTCAATTGGAGGGACACGAACTGGAAGAACGGATTTTTGATTTTGTTCATAGGAAATACGATGTATTGGTCTGCACCAATATTGTGGAAAGTGGCGTTGATATACCCAATGTGAACACCATCATTGTTAACAATGCGCACCAGTTTGGATTGAGCGATTTGCATCAGCTGCGTGGACGAGTAGGGAGAAGTAACCGAAAGGCTTTCTGTTATTTACTGGCACCTCCGATCAGCACTTTGCCGTCTGATTCCAGAAAAAGACTGCAAACCTTAGAACAGCATGCAGAATTGGGAAGCGGTTTTCAGATCGCCATGCGCGATTTGGACATACGCGGAGCAGGCAATATGTTGGGGGGAGAACAGAGTGGTTTCATGCTCGAAATCGGATTCGAGATGTATCAAAAAATACTGGACGACGCCATCCGAGAGTTGAAGCGTACCTCATTCCGTGAAGTAT
>JAURIR010000098.1 GCA_030832645.1 Chitinophagales bacterium
GTTGAAAAAGTATGGAACCGGGCTGAACAGATCGCAGCAAAGGGATACAGCGTAGTGGTTCATGGCAAGCCCAGTCACGAAGAAACAAGAGCTACTTTTTCTCATAGCGATGTACACGCACCTACAATCGTAATCAACGATATGGACGAGGCAATTGTACTAGGAAAATTTATATTGGAAGAGAAATCGATGGAAGAATTTGACAATTTCTTCAAAGGCAGATACAGCGTGGGTTTCGAGCTGGGTCGCGATTTACAGAAATTTGGAGTTGTGAACCAAACTACCATGCTAGCCTCGGACACACAGGCAATTGCTGATTATTTAAAGGAAATAGTAGTCAAAAAATATAATCTCAACAGCAGCAACATCGAACATCACTTTGCTGACACAAGGGATACCCTCTGTTATGCAACCAACGACAACCAGACAGCAGTTTCCCATCTTTTGAATGAGAAGGCGGATTTTGCCATCGTAATTGGTGGAAGAAAAAGTAGCAATAGTTCTCATTTGGTGGAATTATGCGAGGAAAAACTTCCTACCTATTTTATACAATCTGAGCAGGATATTTTAGGATCAGATACAATCAAATGCTTTAATTGGAGAACCCATGAAGAGTATACCGCTAAAAATTATTTTCCTACAGACAAGAAACCGATCATTGCCATCACCAGTGGTGCATCATGTCCGGATGCCATTGTAGAAAAAGTGATTGAAAAAATTGCTTCTTACTATCCAGGAAGCAAGACAATTGAAAACTTGCTGGATCATTGGAATTAAGCATGAATTCTCTCTTCTGCCCATTGCAACGCAAGACTCAATTGTTCATCCAGACTAAGCTGACTGTTATCTAAAACAATTGCATCTTCAGCTTTTCGCAAAGGAGAAACCTCCCTGTTTGAATCCATATAATCTCGTTGCGCTAAATTGGCTTTTACTTCCTCCATTGTAATACCTGGATTTTTTTCTAACAGCTCCTTGTATCTGCGAGCAACACGAACATCCACGTCAGCAGTCATAAATATTTTTAATTCTGCAGCAGGAAAAACCGCCGTACCGATATCCCTTCCATCCATCACGATACCCTTATTGGCACCAATTTGTTGCTGCTGCTTCACTGCAAATTCTCTTACCTCTTTGATAGCAGCAACTTCGCTCACTTTTTCTGCCACACTCATCTCTCGTATAAATGACTCTACGTTTTCATCGTTCAAGTAGATCTCGTTATTACCACTGTGGGAGTTTAAATGAAAAGAAAGACGAATGGAAGAAAGTGCGGATTTCACCTCCTCTAATTGTTGCAGATTAATATTATTTCTGATAAAATAAAGCGTGATAGCACGGTACATGGCCCCTGAATCAATGAAGATATAATTCAACTTTTTTGCCAACTGCCTTGCCATGGTGCTTTTCCCGCAAGAAGACCAACCATCCACTGTTATAATTATTCTCCTCATTGCTCCGATTTGGAGCAAAATTCACTCATCTTGAGTGAATCACAAAATATCTACCTTTGTGATAAGAAAATTATATGTTGAAAATCGGCATCTTCGGTGTAGGACATCTGGGGAAATTTCATATAGACAATTGGAAAAATATTGAACAGGTTACCATCGTTGGATTTTACGACCCAAACGATGCTGTTGCAAATGAGGTATCAACCAACTATCAACTCAAAAGATACTTATCTATTGATGAACTATTAGACCAGGTGGATGCGGTGGATGTAGTCACTCCCACTCAGTTTCACTTTGAAGTATGCGAGGCAGCACTGAGAAAAAGCAAGCATGTTTTTGTTGAGAAGCCACTTGCAAACAACATGGAGGAAGCCACAAGTTTGTTGAAACTAACCAAGGAAGCGAAGGTAAAATTTCAGGTAGGCCATGTTGAGAGATTCAATCCTGCATTTGTTGCACTCCAAAACAAATCATTGAACCCTATGTTCGTTGAAGTGCACCGTTTAGCTCAATTCAATCCACGAGGTACGGAAGTGAGTGTAATCCTAGATCTAATGATACATGACATAGACATTATTCTTAGTATTGTAAAAAGCGATATCAAACATATCTCTGCAAGTGGAGTTGCTGTAATGACGGAAACCCCTGATATTGCGAACGTACGCATCGAATTTCATAACGGATGTGTGGCTAATCTAACTTCTTCAAGAATCTCCATGAAGAAAATGCGTAAAATGAGGTTGTTTCAAAAAGATGCTTATATAGGAATTGACTTCCTTGAAAAAAAGTCGGAAGTCATTCGCTTAAAGGGTGATGAAGAATCCGAGGAACTTTTTACGTTTGATATTGAGACTCCGAATGGCACTCGCAGAATTGCAGTGGAAAATCCTGTTACCGAAAGCACCAATGCGCTGAAAGCTGAACTGACCGCTTTCAGAGACGCTATTTTAAACGACACCCCAACCGTTGTTTCAGAAATGGACGGATTTCATGCACTGGATATAGCACATCAAATACTTGGAAAAATTAACAGCGCAAAGAACAATCGTTAAGCTTTTTGAAGAGACAATCGCCATTTGGCATATAAAAGATCCTCGGGATAAGTGATTTTTATATTTTGCTCCTCTCCCTCCACTATAGATACTTTTTCATTAGCATATTCTACTACTGTTGCTTCGTCTGTGAATGCAACATTGTATGGAATTTCAAAAGCGGGTAACAACACTTCGGCTTTAAAGGTTTGGGGGGTTTGTACCGCATACAAATGCTCTCGTGAAACCACCTCGGAATGCCCGTCATCGCTCAATCTCCGCATACTGTCGCGAATAGGAACCACCGGAATAGCACTTCCCTCTTTTACCGCTGTAGTAAAACAGCGTTCAATAAGCTGGGGGGAAACCAGGCAACGTACTGCGTCGTGTACAAACACAATATCTCCATTTTGTGCTCCAGCAATACCATTTTTTACTGAGTGAAACCGGGTTTCACCTCCTTCGATAATTTGGATGGATGAATTGTATTCAAAGTTGCGAAGTAATTCTTCGGTGTATTCGATGTATTGTTTGGGAATAACTAAATGAATTTTAATGTCGGGGTATGTTTTCAAAAATGCATCGATGGAATGCAACAAAATGGGCTTTCCCTCCAGTAGAAGGAATTGTTTGGGCAATTCGTTCCCCATCCTTAGTCCACTTCCTCCTGCAACAATGACCGCCAGCTTTCCCATCAGGATGCTCTTTTTCTATTTACAATCATGTAATAAATAGGTACTCCTAATAAAGCAATGATGAGTCCAGGCCATGTATACCCGGGCTTGAACTTGATCAGTAGTACGCAGAAGCTGATACCCATTATAATGTATATAAATGGGATGACAGGATACCCGAAAGCCTTGTAAGGGCGTTCGATATCTGGTCTCTTTTTTCTAAGAATAAATATTCCAATTATGGTCAGCACATAAAATATCACGACTACAAAACAAACCATATCAAGCAGTTCACCGTATTTTCCGCTTAAACACATCAAACCTGCCACCACTGCCTGCGTCCACAAAGCCCATTCAGGAACTGCATTTTTATTCAAAGCAGCTGCCTTGCTAAAAAACAGTCCATCCTGTGCCATGGTATAGTATACCCTCGCTCCTGCCATTACCAATCCGTTTATACATCCAAAAGTGGAAACCATTATTAATACAGCAATGATGGATCTCCCTGCAGCTCCAAAAATGACACTTGCAGCTGCAACTGCCAACCGATCTTCTTCTGGCTTTGCAATTTGTTCAAGCGGAAGCACGTTTAAGTACATGAAATTAGCCGATACATAAATCAGTGTAACAATCAATGTTCCGAGGAACAAACTGAGTCCGATATTTCTTTTTGGATTTTTAATTTCTGCTGCAATGAAAGTAACGTTGTTCCAGGAATCGCTGCTGAAGATTGAACCCACCATTGAGGACGCTATTGCACCCAAGAGGGTAATTCCACCTATAGACTCCCAGGTTATAGTACCATCTGAATTCAAAAGTGCTTTTTGAGAAAGCATTCCGGAAAGAAGATTTTCTGACCAGAAACTCTTTTGAACGAATAAAAATCCACACAACACCAATCCAAAGAGAGCCAATAATTTGGAGATGGTGAAAGTGGTTTGAATCATCTTGCCTTCTTTCACTCCCTTTGTATTTACATACGTTAGCACGAATACAATGAAAATTGCAACCAGCTGTGCGTAATACAATTTAATGGATCCGATGGTTAGAAAAACATTTTCGTCTTTGAGATTCAGGGATGGAAAAAAGTAGCCTGCAAACTTGGCAAAAGCAACTCCAACTGCTGCGATGGTGCCCGTTTGAATCACTGCAAAAAAGCTCCACCCATATAGAAATGCAATCAATGGGTTGAATGCCTCACGCAAATAGACATACTGCCCGCCAGCCTTGGGATACATTCCACTCAGTTCTCCATAACTCAAAGCTGCACTGATGGTCATGAATCCAGTTATCAGCCAAACCATGATGAGCCAACCTGCACTTCCCACATTTCGTACAATATCTGCACTGACAATAAATATTCCAGAGCCAATCATAGACCCCGCAACGACCATTGTAGCATCCACAAGCCCCAAACTGGGCTTAAATTCTTTTTGTTCAGACATAGTAGGTAGTTAAATAAAAATCCCGGTTGATTAGAACCGGGATTAAGTTATGAAATTCGTCGCTTATTTTATTTTTTCTGCGATGATTTGTTATAGGCTTTGTTCAAACCATCCACTACTTCGTTGGTAATATTATTGGTAGAATCTTTATAGAACAATACATTCAATGAATTTGACGTAGAAAAGATATAACTATACCCTTTTTCCTTGTTATATTCAGCAAGGAATCCATTGATCTTGTTTTTGAGTTCCTCCAACATTTTTACCCCATCGATTGAGATGGCATTTTCCATGTTCCTTTTTTGCTCCTCAAGACTTTGCATCTTGGCTTGATAAGAGCGTTGGAAATTCTCGTATTCGGCCTGTGTGATGGCTTGACCTTTCTTGGCGAAAGTAATTCGCTCTTCTTCTATTTTCTGAAAGGCTGTATTGAGCTGGCGATCTGCATCTTCTTTCTTTTTATCGAACTCAACCATCTTCTCTTTATAATATTGATATTTTTCCTGGATGGAATCCAAGTCGACATAAGCGATTTTCAAATTTCCGGCACTTGTGCTAACAGCAGCAGCGCTTGAAACGGTTTTCTTGTTGCTTACAAAAAATGCAACGGCGAGTATCGCTAGCAAGGCGAATAAGGCAATGTTGATATTCTTTTGATTCATGATAGTGGTTTTATAAAAAAGGGAGCTTTTGGCTCCCTTGATTTTTTATTCTTCTTCATCAAAGCTCATAACTTCTCTTGTTGTTTGCAGGAGTTCGTATTCCTCCTTGCTACCAACAATGTAGTTTTCATAATCTCTCAAGCCTGTACCGGCTGGGATATGATGACCAGTGATAACGTTTTCTTTTAATCCGAGCATATCGTCTGCTTTTCCTTGGATGGCAGCAGATGACAATACCTTTGTTGTTTCTTGGAAAGACGCCGCAGAGATCCAGCTTTGGGTACCCAATGATGCTTTGGTAATACCAAGCAATACCGGACTAGAGGTAGCTGCATGTGCATCGCGGAATTCTGCCAATTTCTTATCGGCTCTGCGAAGAATAGAGTTTTCTTCACGAATTTCACGAAGACTGGCTATCTGGCCTGCTTTGAGCACTTCTGAATCACCTGGATCCACAACAACCTTCTTATCAAAAATCCAATCGTTTTCAACGTTGAACTCGAAGCGATCTTCCAAATCACCTTCTAAGAAGCGTGTATCGCCTGGATCAACGATTTCAACTTTTCTCATCATTTGACGAATCACTACTTCAAAGTGTTTGTCATTGATTTTTACCCCTTGTAAACGATATACTTCCTGAATTTCATTCACCAAGTATTCTTGTACGGCAAATGGTCCTTTAATCGACAAGATATCGCTAGGGGTAATGCTACCATCACTCATCGCTGTACCTGCTTTAATAAAGTCGCCTTCTTGTACAATAATGTGCT
>JAURIR010000099.1 GCA_030832645.1 Chitinophagales bacterium
AAACAAAAAAATCAGGAACGATGTATTGCTCTGCTTTATTGATGTTTCCAAAGTGCGCACCCGGACGAGGATTCAGCTTTTTTATTTCATTGATAGCCTCTTTCAAAATTTCTTCGTTCAACTCCAACGACTTGATAATTTTTTCGAAATGCCGTTTGGTAAATTCATCAAAATGAAAATCGATGATGCGCAAAGCGTTCTTCAAAGAAAGACTGGATACCTTCTTTAATTTTCGTCTCAACTGAATCATCAAACTTTCTCTCACATCTCTTGCGGCAATACCCGGTGGATCAAACTGTTGAATGGAAGCGATGAGATCTTCTACTTCCTTCTCTGAGGTTTCAATATTTTGCTTGAAAGCAAGATCGTCTACTATTGAATTGGTATCTCTTCTCAAATATCCATCGTCGTCGATGCTTCCAATGATTTGCTCGGCGATAATGGTTTGTGCAGCTTCTAAATTCAGTAGGCTCAATTGCTCTACAAGTACTTCGTGTAAAGAAGATGATACCGGATGAGGAATGGATCCGCTCTCCTGCAGTTCAGGAACATTGTCGTCTTTCAATTTATAATCTGCTATCTCGCCATCGTCGTCGTATTCGCTGAAATCATCCGAAAACTCCTCGCTGCCCGTATCTGCATCCTCTCCAGCAACTTCACTGCTATCAATGGACTCGTCTTCACCTTCCTCTTGCTCAGTGCCTACTTCCAACGCAGGATTTTCTTCGATCTCTTCTTTGATTCTCTCTTCCAATGATGCAGTGGGCACTTGCAACAATTTCATCAACTGAATTTGTTGAGGGGAAAGCTTTTGTTGCAATTTTTGTTGAAGTCCTTGGTAGAGTGCCATGTTTGAAATGCCGTTGTTGTTTTATGGTGTTGACCTCAGTTGATCCAACAACGTATTGAGCTGACAGAGTTCTGTTTCGGTTAGATTTTTTGTAATATTCGAGATGTAGGCTTCTTTTTTATCAATGGCCTCCAGAATTTTTTTTCCTTCTTTGGTAATGTTCACATCCACCAGACGTTTATCAGTAGGACATGTTTTCTTTACAGCCAGTCCCTTCAGCACCAATCTGTCTACAATCCTACTGGTATCACTCATCTTATCCAACATGCGTTCTCTTATCGTTAACGTAGAAAGTGGCTTCGGATCGCTTCCACGAAGGATGCGAAGGATATTGAATTGTTGTAATGTGATATCTAAATCGTCCAATGCGCCTCTGATATGCTCCGTTGCCCAGTTAGTGGTATATATGAGATTGATGATGGCCTTTTGGCCTTCGCTCGTGAAGTGGTGCTGGTTGATATCTTTTTCGATTCCCATAAGGAGTGGCCTCTCTAATTATAAGGCTTTACAAATTCGTTCGCGTAAATCTTCATCAAAATTATGGCATAGCTGAATACCAAGGGCCCAAAAATAAAACCCATGAAACCAAAAAGCTGTAAACCCACAATGACTCCAAATACCGTTATCAATGGGTGTACGTGGCCAATTTTGTTCATCAATGTTACTCTTGCCAGGTAATCTATATTCCCGGTAACGATGAGACTGTATAGCATCATGCCCGTTGCGGGAGCAGTATTCCCTTGTGCATACATAAAAATTACAAGTGGCACCCATATCATCATGGTTCCAACTATGGGAAAGAATGCAAAAATACCTGTCAAAAATCCCCACATAACTGCATCGCTCAACCCAAAAATAGAATAGCCAATGGATGCAGTAATCCCTTGGATCAAAGAAATTAGCGGTATACCGATGGCGTTTGCTTTCACCATATGCGTTGTTTCTTTGGTAAGAGTTTCAATACTGTCCTCGTTCAGTGGTATCAATTTTCGAACGGATTCTTCCATCAACTTTCCGTTGGTGAACATGAAATAAAGAACAAAGAACATTACCAGCAGATTGCTCAGAATAGTTGCAGAACTGTTTAAAAAAGTAGGAATATAATTTGTTAACCTGGTTTGAATAGACGCGATATTATTTGAATTGAATAACTCTTGCCCGGAGAATTTTTTGATTTGATCGGACAATGCTTGAACACCTCCCAAAAATTCATCGGCATGACTGAACAGCAATGAAATTTTGGGAGAGACCAATATGAAAGTATAATAAAGTGGTGCTGCAATAAGAGCAACGAATACAACAATAAAAAATAATGCCGTTGGTCCGGGATGCCATTTTTTCTTCTCTACCAGATTGAAATAAAAATCTCTCGTTAAAATATAAGTAGTAAGCGCCCCTAGCAATCCGGGTAAAAATATATAGAGCTCCTTGAAAATGAGAAATCCAAGAAAGGCAATGATGATCAACAGAACAATCTGTCGTATTTGATTATTGAATTGTGTCATGTTTTGTTCTTGGTGCTAAAGATGCTGACTCCACCATCTTTTGAAGAGTCGCCATAACAAGACAAAACTAAGCACAAGCCAGCAATAAAAAATCACCGTTCCGATGCGGTGGGTTCCATCAATGATCGCCATTTCAAATTTCAGCCCCACCAATGTATTGATCAATAGCCACAACATCGAAGTAGACAATGTCCATACAATCCTCTGAAGGAATTCTCTAACTTCTGGTTCCAAGAAAAAATATTTAATGGTAAAAATTCAATCAGCTGCTATGATCGACGATCACTACCCACTCACCTTTTTGCTTTTCAAAAGTAAGTGTATAATAACCGCCTACATCACCGGCTGTTCGTTTCAACGTCCACTTCCCCACTACTAGATAATGTTTGTTTCCCAACTTCTTTAAATGAAGTATATCGAACGTCAATTTGCCCATTCGATCGGATCCGGCATAATTTTTTTTGTAATTGGCCAGGGTGGATTGATACCCATAGGTTACGCCGCTCTTTCCAATGTACATCAATGAATCGCTTTCATAATATCCAATCATGAACCGATCGAAGTCGCCCTCGTTCCATGCCTTGGTTTGATGTTCTAAAATGGAAAGGATTTTCTTCTCGTCTTTCGACTGAGAAAACAGGTAACCAGGTAACAATAAAATGATGAGTAGAATTCTCATACTAAGTAGCCCAGGCTTTATCGCCCTTGTTATAAGGAATACATCCTTCGTATTTTCCAGGAACAGCTACATAACGCAATGCCTGTGTTGCTCCAATTTCAGAAGTGAAATAACCCAACAATGTCAATTGCTTCATCAATCCAAAATAGTGATTTGGATCTTTATCTTTCTTTGATTCGTTGTATGCTTTCAATTCTTTATTGATTCCATTCAACAATTCTGTTTTCTGTCCGGGATCGGTTTCCATGAAACCTTTGCTGTATTTTTTCTTGGAGGCATCTTCGATTTTAGAAATCCCTTCTAAGAATATCTGTTGATCGGCAGACACATAACAGTCTTTCACCATTGTTTGCATGAACTCTCCAACTTTAGCTGCTTTCGCACCGGGAGTATTGGTAGTTGGAATGATGGTTTCGGCCACTTCATCCAAAAATGCAATTTGATCCTTGGTCAGTGAAAATGCACCAGCTTTTGTATCGGTTGATTTACATCCTTCCAAAAACACTGCACCACCGATGATGGTTCCACCCATGATCAGTGCAACTCGTTCTAATGCGTCCCGTCTATTCATATAAAAGGTTTAGATACTAAAATACAAAAGAATCATCAAAAATCACAAATGCATAGTACCTTGCAATCGATGGCATTATTAGAGATAGGACTGCCAAAATCGATTGCCAAGGCGCTCCGGCTACCCACCAATTCACCCAAAAGACAGCAACTTCGGGTGCTTAAAAAGTTATTGAAAAAAGCCAAGTACACCCAGTTCGGACAGCGCTACGAATTTGATAAAATTCTTCTTCAGCGAGACCCTCAAAAACTCTTCCGACAGCTCATCCCAGCATACGACTATAATAATATACACCAGCAGTGGTGGAACCAAACTCTGGAAGGTACCCCCGATGTCTGTTGGCCCGGTAAAATCAAGTATTTCGCACTGAGTTCTGGCACCTCCGAGGCAGCGAGTAAGTACATCCCCATTACCCAAGACCTTATGAAGGGAAACAGGGTTGCCATGATCAAGCAATTGCTCTCCCTGAGGACCTACGAAAAAATACCCTGGAAATCTGTTGGCAAGGGATATCTCATGTTGGGTGGAAGCACCGATTTGCAAAAGGGACCCGGTTACTTTGCCGGCGATCTGAGTGGTATTACTGCGAAAAAAGCTCCTTTCTGGTTCTCCCCTTTCTATAAACCGGGTAAAAAAATTGCCCAAACAAGAGACTGGAATAAAAAATTGGAGGCAATTGTAGACGAAGCACCCAATTGGGACATCGGATTTGTGGTAGGGGTACCCGCCTGGATTCAAATGTGCATGGAAATGGTGATTGATCGATACAAATTGAAACATATCCATGAGATTTGGCCAAACCTGGCTTTCTTCTGTCATGGGGGTGTTGCATTTGAACCGTATAAAAAGGGATTTGAAAAATTATTAGGTAAGCCTATCACCTACATAGAAACATACTTGGCATCAGAGGGATTTATTGCATACCAAGACAGGCAATTCCCCGATGGAATGAAGTTGGTATTGAACGAACACATCTATTTTGAATTCGTTCCGTTCAACGAAGAAAATTTTGATGCAGAAGGCAACATTGTTAGCAAGCCACTGTCTCTGATGATTGATGAAGTAGAAGAAAACAAAGATTATGCCTTGCTCTTAAGTACCAGCGCAGGTGCGTGGAGGTACTTGATTGGTGATACCATCAAATTTGTAAACAAGGAACGATCAGAAATCATCATCACAGGAAGAACAAAACATTTTTTAAGTCTCTGTGGTGAACACCTGAGTGTTGACAATATGAACAAGGCCATTCAAGTGGCTTCGGAAAAATTAAATATCTCCATTTCTGAATTTACTGTAAGTGCCATGAGTGAGCCAGGCGCCTTTGGGCACCATTGGTACGTAGGTACAGATGAGAAAGTGGAAGCCGATCAATTGATAAAAATCATTGATGATACTTTGATTGAAATCAATGACGACTATGCAACCGAAAGAAAAAGTCCACTTAAAAACATCCTCCTGGATGTTTTACCCGAAAAGACGTTCATGGAATTTTTAGAAAGAAAAGGTAAAATTGGGGGACAGCACAAATTTCCAAGGGTTTTAAAAGGATCTTTGTTGGAAGAATGGAATAACTTTCTTCAGAAAGACCCCGTATAACCCATACAAATGATTGAAGCAGTTATCAAGGGATTTGGACTCGGATTGGTGCTTGCGGTATCGGTAGGGCCCGTCATCTTTACCATCATCAAACAAAGTATCAACAACGGATCGAAAGGTGGATTCAGCTTTGTAACCGGTGTGTGGATCAGCGATATTATATGGGTCGTACTCAGTAATTTATTTTCTGCATTGGTTATTGAATTACTGGCATTCAAAGTAACCATTGGATATGTAGGCGCTGCGTTTGTTTTTTCAATGGGTGTATTTTATGTATTCTTTAAAAAAGTAAAAGTGGATGGCAACAATACAGCCGTTATAGATTTTGGAAGAAAAGATTTTACGAAAGCATTTGTTTCAGGATTTGTGATCAATTCATTGAATCCCAGTGTAATATTCTTTTGGTTGATCAATGCAACCGCTTTTGCGGCAAACAATACAGTGGCGGAGCGTTTTGTATTGTTTGGTGTTTGCCTGGGAATCAACATGATTGCAGATGTGCTGAAGATAGTGATGGCTGCGAAAATTCGGCATAAGCTCAACCCTCATAATATTGGCATCATCAATAAAATTTCAGGAACCATCCTAATTATTTTTGCGCTGAGCATTGTGTATGGGATCTTATTCTTGAATAAGTAATGAATAAAATAATTATCATATTTTTTTCA
>JAURIR010000009.1 GCA_030832645.1 Chitinophagales bacterium
TAGGTCAAACAGGGAAGCCAGTAGCAGCTAATTTATATATAGCTATTGGAATCTCAGGAGCGATTCAACACATCGCGGGAATCAATTCTTCAAAAGTCTTTATTGCTGTATGGATTATTACATTATTCGGTTCTTTATCCGCAATCATGGTGTATGCACTGATCAACAAATGGTACTATATCGGTTTATATATTTTGACCATCCTCTTGCCAATTATAGCAAACATATTTTTAAAGCTCAAAAAGGCAATGACCATCGCAGATTATAGCTCCTTGAGCAAACAGATTAAAATTCTAATGCTATTGGGCATACTTTCAATGGCTTTATACTTCTATTATTTTTGATGAAAAAGATTATACTTGCTTCCGGTTCTCCCAGAAGGAAAATGTTGTTGGAGTGGGCGGGAATTGATTTTGATGTAATGGTTTCAGAAACAGATGAATCCTTTGATGCCAGTCAGTCGCCATCTTCCATAGCATTGACTATTGCTGCAAATAAAAATACTGCTGTCGCTGAGCGTTTGGGAGTTCATTTCAAAGAACATGTTTTAATTGCTGCTGATACCATTGTTGTTTTAGGGGATCAGGTAATAGGTAAGCCTTCATCGAGGGATCATGCAATTGAAATTCTTTCTGCCCTGTCCGGACAAACACATGAGGTTATTACCGCTGTAGATATTCGTTCCATTCATCATAAAGAATTTTTTTACGACACTACGAAAGTTAGCTTTCATTTACTCTCTGAGCAAGACATCATTCATTATGTAGATCATTATAAACCTTACGATAAAGCAGGTGCCTATGCAATTCAGGAATGGATAGGGGTGATTGGAATAAAATCTATTCATGGCGATTTTTACAATGTGATGGGTTTGCCAGTAAGTAGGGTAGTATCCTCGTTAAAAAAATCTTTTTTATAACAGTTTATTCTCTTTCAACGAACGCAGAATAATCCTCAGCAGCATTGTTAATTTTTATCAATTGCATCTATTATGACGGAGATGCAATTGCAATTATATTGGCTAAATCATGCTACGAATTTTGCGGAACTGCGAGATGTGAATGGATTTCCAATTGAGGTAATTACTCCTGGAATTATCAATTTTGATCAAGGGCCGGATTTTCTTTTCGGCAATATTAAAATAGATGGCATTGAATGGATAGGCTCCATCGAAATACATCAAAAAACCTCCCAATGGTTCAGCCATCAACATCAAGAAGATCCACAGTATCAAAAAGTAATTTTACACGTTGTATGGGAAAACGATCTTCGATCTTTCAATCAATGTGCAGTCCTAGAGCTATCCAAGTATATTTCACTTGATTCTTTTTCTGATGTAAGCAATTGTATTGAAAAATTTCAACCTGACCTGTCATATCCCGGTATTGATTTACTAGAGCGACTGGCAATCGAACGAATGGAAGAGAGAGCAAACGGTGTATTGGTTGAACTGAAACATCAGAAAGGAGACTGGAATGCAGTTTTTTGGAAAAAAGTTGGGTATACTTTCGGATTACCTTTAAACGGTATAATGTTTGAACGCTTTATTGATGCTGTATATAAAATCAATAACACTTCATTATCCAGATCTTCAATTGATGTAAATTCTTTACTGATGTCAATGGCAGGATATTCTGATTTACTTTCTATGGAGGAAAATGAACATTCTAATCGACTTCTTTCAAAATATGGCCTGAATACGTTGCCAACAAATTTGGTTCGATTCAGAACAAGGCCCTCGAATTTTCCTCTCAGGAGATTGGCTCAATTGTCCGAAATGATCGTTTCAACTACCAACCTATTTAGATCTGTTATTGAAGACAAAGATTTCAATTTATTGATTGATAGATTACCTTCAACGATTAGTAAATCGATGGCAGATCGATTGTTGATTAATGTGTTTGTACCAATCTTGGTAGCTTATTCGAAATATACTGGAGTGCTCTCGCATCGATTCAAGGCGATGGAATGGTTGGAAACCAGCGCACCCGAGGACAATAAATTCACTAGGGAATTTACAAAAAAATTCTTTCGTCCTACGTCAGCAATTCAAACGCAAGGAATTATTGTATGGTATAAAACATTAAACAATAAATAGAGAAGAGGCCTGCTTGCTTTAATGCCAATTAAAATCTATAGTCAACTTGATGTCTGGGTGAATACTTTCCTTTACAGGGCAAGTCCATGCAATATCTTCCAGTATAGTGCGTTCTTCTTCTGTGTAACTATTTTCGGTGGGCCAGTGAAATGTTATATTGATGCCGCTGATTCTTCTCGGAGCAGCCGACATGATCTTTTCGGTTTGTGTAACGACCCCTTTTAATTTTCCCTCCAGCTGTTTCGCTCGAATGGCCATGGTCGTCACTATACAAGCAGCTAGAGAAGTGCCAATCAAGTCAGTAGGTGAAAATCGTTCCCCTTTTCCATGGTTATCGGTAGGTGCATCGGTCTCTATGGTTGAACCAGACTGTAAATGGGATGCTAAAGTTCTGAGGTCGCCTGTATATGTAACAGTAGATGTCATTCTTTTTTGTATAAATTTACACTAGATTTCCTCACCATGTCTAGATCCTTTTCTTTTTTATTTTGCTTGATTTTCTCTACAGCGTTGATTCCATTTGTTTCAACTGCTCAAAAGAAGGCCTCTTCGAAGGAAGAAGCAAAAATTGCAAAACACCAAAGGATCAACGAGATGATTCGTAATGAAGAAGAAGGTGTTCCTGCTTTTAGCAAACAAAATCTAACTGCGATCAAAAATCATCACGATGGTTGGGGATTGCTATTTGAAAAAGGTATTTCCAAAACTCCCTACAACACGACTATCTTCCAATTCGAAATTGGTGAAAAACAACATCGAAAAGAACAAAAGCAATCCACCTCTGGAGGAATCACTGGCGGTTTCGCATATTTCGGTCGCCCTTTTGTTTTTGGGAAACAAAATATATTCTATCAGGCCAAATTAGGGATGGGTAAACAGGTAATGATAGGAGGAAAGAGCAATAAAAATGGGGTAGCGGTGTATGGAATTTTCGTAGGGGGTGTAACCGCTGGATTGATAAGGCCTTATTACTTACAATTTTCAACAGACACTGGAGCTACCTACTTAAAATACGGAGCATCCACCCGGGATGCATTTTTAAATCAAGATCAAAAACTTGATATTATCGGAGGATCAGGTATCAGCAAAGGATGGAATGAAATAAAATTCAACCCCGGTATTTATGCCAAAACTGGATTGCGTTTTGATTGGGCTCGTTTTAACCAAGTGGTTTCTGCCGTTGAAGTAGGTTTCATGGCGGATTTCTATTCTCAAAAAGTTGTACAGATGATTGATCTCCCGGGTAAATCCTTCTTTCCAACTGGATACCTTGCACTGAATTTTGGAAGAAGGAAGTAGCGTAACTTTGCCACTCAATTAGACTTTGAGATGAGTGTTTCCATTATAGAAGAAAGACAAAAAAAACCCGATTGGCTTCGTGTAAAGCTTCCCATTGGTGAAAGCTACCGAAATGTAAGGTCTCTGGTAGATACCCATAAACTCCATACTATTTGTGAAAGTGGTAATTGCCCGAATATGGGCGAATGCTGGGGAGCAGGTACTGCAACGTTTATGATTTTGGGGAATGTTTGTACCAGAAGCTGTGGTTTCTGTGCAGTGGCAACTGGAAGACCTGATGCAGTTGATTGGGATGAACCTCAGCGTGTTGCCGAGGCCATTCATTTGATGAAAGTAAAACATGCTGTAATTACTTCGGTAGACAGAGACGAATTGCCAGACGGAGGAAGTACAATTTGGTTCAATACCATCCGTGCAGTGAAGTCACTCAATCCTGAAACTACTCTCGAAACATTGATACCAGATTTCAAAGGAATTGATGAGCAAATTCAGCGTATAATCGAAGCTGCTCCAGAAGTGGTGTCACATAATATTGAAACCGTAGAAAACTTAACCCGTAAAGTTCGTATCCAAGCAAAGTACTGGAGGAGCATGGAAGTGCTTAGAAAATTGAAACAGGGTGGAATGAGAACAAAGTCAGGTATCATGCTTGGATTAGGAGAAACAAAAGAGGAAGTGGTTCAAACAATCAAAGATTTGGCTGACAATGGTGTAGATGTAATTACCATCGGACAATACCTGCAGCCTACAAAAAAACATTTACCCGTTCAACGCTTTGTTCATCCGGATGAATTTTTTGAATACAAAGAAGTAGGATATTCATTGGGAATCGATTACGTAGAAAGTGGGCCATTGGTTCGATCCTCCTATCATAGCGAGAAACATGTCATTCCTGGATATGGAAGAGCAGCATGGGAACAGGAAGTGGCCTTAAAACAAGGTTGATTATTTATCTTTTTCCCAGACCAAAGCAGATGCACCCAAAATTGCAGCATCTGATTCTTTCAAGTGGCTGATTAATATTTTTACTTTGTTTTGAAATACCTGGATTAGATTCTCCTCCATGTACTTTCTAGTTGGTTTCAAAATCAAATCTCCTGCTTTGGTGAGTCCTCCAAATAAGATGATGGCTTCCGGGCTGCTTATCATCACTGCATTTGCCAGTGAAATACCTAAAATTCTTCCGGTGTATTCAAATATCTCAAGTGCTAGCTTATCTCCTTTGATTGCTGCATCATAAACTGCTTTTGAATCGATCTCTTCTTTGTTTAGACTTCTCAACAAACTAGGTTCATTGTTATTTTCTAAAACTTCCAAGGCTGTTAATCGTACACCGGTTGCCGATGCATAACTTTCTAAGGATCCTTTTTTACCAGTTCCTTCGTGAATCCTGCCATCTGGAATGACAATAGTATGTCCAATTTCACCTGCAAATCCATCGTGTCCGTATATCAACTGACCATTGGCTACAAAACCGCTTCCGACACCCGTACCAAGTGTGATCATGATAAAATCCTTCATTCCCTTTGCTGCACCGTACATCATCTCGCCAATTGCTGCTGCATTGGCATCGTTGGTGAGTGTTACATCCAATTTGAACTTGTCGCTCATCATTTTTGCAATGGGGATGATTCCTCTCCAAGGTAAATTTGGGGCGTATTCGATAGTACCACTGTAAAAATTTCCATTGGGTGCTCCCATGCCAATTCCTCTCATTCTTCCAATACCACCTGCCTTATTTATCAGTTCGTTCAGATGTAAGTACAACTCATCAATGAAAGATTCTACTGTTTTGTGTTTCTTGGTAGACATTTTACTGGAAAAAAGTACGTTGCCTACTCTGTCAACAATTCCAAATTTAGTTCCAGTTCCACCAAGATCTATTCCTATTGCTAATGGTTCGTTTGCGCTCATGAATTACTTATTAGTATAAAAAAAAGCAGCCAATAAATGGCTGCTCAATATACAAAGTTTTAAAGGATTAGTGTCCGCCTGCCACCTGTGCATCTACATCCAATCCCTGCTTCTTTAAAACATTTCTGGTTTGAATTGCATGCCATGCGAGGTATACAAAACAGATAAGAGGGACAACATAGGATAACTGTGTATAGAGGTGCACAGTTGCATCTGCTCCTGCTTCAAGGTCAATTATTGCTCCTTGGGTAGGAGGAATGATAGCACCACCAAGAATCATCATGATCAAAAAGGCAGAACCCTGACTCTGGTATTTCCCGATTCCATTAACCGCCAATGCAAAAATTGCTGGCCACATTACAGAACAGCATAGTCCGCAACTCATGATTGCAAAATTAGCAACCATACCAGTAGTGGTGAGTGCAATAACCATCGCAGCTGCACCAAGAACAGATACTGTTAGTAACAGTTTCACTGGCTTCTCTTCGGCATATAAGAAAGCAACTACTCCAATCGCGATACAAATTGGATACATCAAGAAGTCAGACACGTCGTTTCCTTTGATAATATTAACCAATAGAATCACGCCAAATGCAACAAACGGCACAATGATTACCATGATGCGCTTCATTTGTTTGCTGAGATTGAATACACTTACTGCACCAATCCATCTTCCAATCATCAAGGATCCCCAGTAAAGCGATACAAGATGTGATATATGCGATTCATCGTATCCGCCAAACGCATTTTTCTTAAGAAGTGCACCAAAATTATTATCAATGGTTACCTCAACTCCAACATAGATAAAAATAGCAATCATTCCCAAAAGCAATTGAGGATACGCCATTGCACCCCAACCCTGGGGATTCTTTTTAGCGCTGAACATCGATGCAAATAAGATGATCAAAATGATAGCCAAGGAAGAAACGATGATCAATGCCTTGCTCAATCCTGTTGATTCTTTCACTATATCTGAAAATAATACTGGAAGAAAAACTACTCCAATGATCAATAATACAACCATCGCTTTGGGACTCTGTTCTAATTTTTCGTCGGATGTAGTTTTTGGGAGTTTAGCGTAGGCAAATATGATAGCCGCAACAATGAAGAGCCCGGCCAAGAAAAAATACAATTGCTGAATGTTCTCAATAGATGCTTCACTTGCACTGTTCACGCTTCCAAAAAGCATGAAACTTACAACCAATGGACCAAGAAGGGTTCCGAAAGAATTGACGCTGCCGCCCATATTCAAACGGTGAGTTCCCGTTTCTTCAGGACCTAATGCAACCGCAAAGGGTTGCGCAGATGTTTGTTGAAGTGAAAAACCCAACGCAATTATAAAAAAGGAAACGAGTACCAATCCGAAGGTAGCACTGCCGGAACCACTTATGAAAGCCAATGCCAATGCACCAATAACCGATATGAGCAGCCCGTATATTATACCTTTCTTGTAACCAATTTTGTTTAATAAGTCAGTTCCAGTTACAGCGGAAACGATATACAATATCAATGAACCATAAAAATAGGCTCCGTAAAACGCAGATCCGATCAATTGCGATTGGATTTGATCTAAATGAAAAAATCGTTTACAAAAGGGGATAAAAATGCTGTTCGATGCAGCTACGAAGCCCCAAAAGAAGAATACTGTTATCAAAACTCCGAATTGGGACCATTTAGTTTGTTGATTCATAATAACATACGTTTTGGTAAGCTGAAAATAATTATATTTATCAAGACTCGAAATATTTGTTTTTAACAGTTTCCTTCTCAAGAAATGCAGATTGTTCATATCAGTGCGGAATGTTATCCAGTGGCTAAAGTGGGTGGCCTGGGAGATGTTGTAGGATCGCTTCCCAGATTTCAAAGTGAAATGGGGCATCAGTCCTCTGTCGTCATGCCCATGTATAGAACAAACTACCTCTATACTCATGATTGGGAGGTTGTTCATAAGGCGTCTTCTAATTTGGGGCATTGGTGGTTTGATTATACAGTGATCAAGGAAAAATCGAACGCCCAGGGTTTCTCACTCTATTTGGTTGATATCAATGGTTTATTGGATAGAGAAAAAGTATATGGGTACGAAGATGACGTGGAACGATTTTGTGCATTTCAAATTGCAGTAGCAAACTGGTTGAGCTCCTGGGGATCACTTCCTCATGTCGTTCATGTACATGATCACCATGCAGGGTTATTCCCTTTTATCATGCAGCATACATATGCTTTCAAGAAACTTCAACATATTCCTACTGTAGTTACCATTCACAATGCTCAATACCAGGGAGCTTTTGGTTGGGATAAAACCATGTACTTGCCACATTGGGATAGCTGGAAGCGGGGGATGCTTGAATGGCAAGGAACAATCAATCCACTGGCGTCGGCCATCAAGTGTGCATGGAAAGTTACAACAGTGAGCCATTCCTATTTAGATGAATTGAAATTCATGAGCAATGGTCTGGAACCTTTGTTTGAGTTTGAAAAAGGAAAGTGCATGGGTATCATCAATGGAATTGATTATCAGGTGTGGGATCCTGCAATTGATAACTATTTGACTGAGAATTATGCAGTCAATGATGTCGAGAAGGGAAAATTGCGAAACAAAGAAATCATCTGTAAACAATTTGGTTTAGATCTTAATAAGCCACTTTTCATTTTTATTGGAAGATTGGTTGGAGAAAAAGGGGCTGATCTTTTGCCTCAAGTTATACACGACAGCTTTCAACATATCGGAAGGAAGATGAATTTCTTGGTATTGGGTAGTGGAGACAAAGAAGTCGAATCCGGTATTGCATCGTTGAAGAAAATTGCGAAAGCTGATTTCAATGAATACATCGGCTACAACGAAAACCTCAGCCATTTGATGTATGCTGCTGCCGATTTCCTGCTTATGCCATCGAGGGTTGAGCCATGTGGCCTTAATCAATTGTATGCCATGAAATATGGAACCATTCCAGTTGTTAGAAGAACAGGTGGACTGAAGGATACAGTTGTTGATATAGGCGAAGAGGGGGGTTATGGAATTTTGTTTAATCATGCAGCTGTTGGAGATATCACACAAGCAGTGTACAGGGCAGTTGAAACCTATCAACAAAAGGAGACTTTACATACAATTAGAAAAAAAATAATGTCACTTGATTTCAGTTGGAACCGAAGTGCGAAGGAGTATGTAGATCTTTATCAAAGTTTTTATTAAATTGAAAAAAACATCTGTATGATTAAAAATGTTGTGGCGGTTATATTGGGAGGAGGTGCTGGTTCGAGGCTTTCGCCATTGACTTCCACCAGAAGTAAACCCGCTGTACCTATAGCTGGTAAATACCGATTGGTGGATATACCGATTTCCAATTGTTTGAATTCTGATATTGGAAGAATGTATGTTCTTACCCAATTCAATTCCGCATCGCTCAACAAACACATTAAGAATACATATCATTTTAGTGCCTTCAGTTCTGCTTTTGTGGATATCATAGCTGCAGAACAAACTCCAGATAATCCAGCTTGGTTTCAAGGAACTGCAGACGCAGTCAGACAATCTCTGCGACATATAAATCAACAAGATTTTGATTATGTATTGATTCTGTCGGGTGATCAGCTCTATCAAATGGATTTTCAAGAAATGATTGAAGAGCATATCAAAAACAATGCAGAAATTTCAATCGCAACCATACCTGTTGCTGCAAAAGAGGCTACCGAGTTTGGTATTTTGAAAAAAGGCACTGACAACATCATTCAATCTTTTATTGAAAAGCCCAAATCGGAAGTATTGAGTGAATGGGTGAGCGATACAGGAGATGCCATGAAAACCCAAGGCAGGGTTTACTTAGCGAGTATGGGTATTTATATTTTCAACAGAAATACCTTGTTTAATACATTGCTGGATGATTTCAAGGAGTCAACTGATTTTGGGAAAGAAATCATCCCGTATTCTATCAATAAGCATAAGGTTGTAAGCTTTCAATACGAAGGTTACTGGACAGATATTGGAAATATTCATTCTTTTTTTGAAGCAAATCTCGCATTAACAAAAGATGTCCCTGAATTTAATTTATTCGATAATAAAAAAGCTGTTTACACCAGAGCGCGCATGCTGCCTCCTGCAAAAATAAGCGGTACAACACTTGAGAAGACTATCATTGCAGAAGGATGTATCATCAATGCTTCAAGAGTTGAAAATTCTGTCATCGGTATCAGAACCCGAATTGGTTATGGAACTACCATAGTCAGTTGTTATATCATGGGTACAGATTATTATGAAACACTGGAAGAAATGAATTCCGCCAAAAGCAATGGATTACCGGGTTTAGGTATCGGAGAACGTTGCTATATAAAAAATGCAATCATCGATAAGAATTGTAGAATCGGAAACGATGTTCGAATCAATGGAGGTAAACATTTATCTAATTCTGAACATTTGCTGTATTCCATCAAAGATGGAATTGTTGTGGTAAAAAAAGGAGCAGTTTTACCCGACGGTTTTGTTATTTAATTTCTATCATGTCGGTTTTAAATCTTCGTTATGGCTGATACCAATTCTAGCACTTTATCTTCTGCGCTGAGCACCGAAAAGCCATCCATGAATCTCGCTCAAATATTTTTGATGAGTTTCGGGTTTTTGGGAATACAATTTGGTTTCGCTCTTCAAAATGGAAATACCAGCAGAATTTTACGATCATTTGGTGCCGATGTAGATCAATTGCCCATGTTTTGGATTGTTGCACCTTTGGTGGGGATGATCGTTCAACCAATCATCGGACATTACAGTGATCGTACATGGAATAGACTCGGAAGAAGAAAACCATATTTTTTGACCGGAGCTATACTATCGAGTATAGCGCTGATTATTCTACCTAATTCAGGAAATTTTGCATCTGTCATTCCTGCCTTGTGGATTGGAGCCGGTATGGTTATGATCATGGATGCTTCTTTCAATGTAGCTATGGAACCCTTTAGAGCATTGGTGGCCGATAATCTTCCCAACCAGCAAAGCGCATCCGGATATAGTATTCAAACTTTTTTAATTGGTTTAGGTGCTGTAGCTGGTTCTGCATTGCCTGAATTTCTAGCCAACAGGGGTGTTGACATGAATGCAGGGGAAGATGGCGTTGCCAGTAACATAAAATACGCTTTTTACATTGGCGCGGCAGTTTTTATTGTCGCCATTCTCATAACTGTTTTTTTTACAAAAGAATTTTCGCCCCAAGAGTACGAAAAATTCCATGGCAAGCAAGAACAACCAAGCAATGGCCTCAGTGCAATTTTCACCGATTTTAAAAATATGCCAAGAACAATGAAGCAACTTGGGTTGGTTCAATTCTTTAGTTGGTTTGCTCTTTTTAGCATGTGGGTTTTTACTACTGATGCGGTTGCAACACACGTATATAAATTAACAGGTGATTACTCAAAGTCAATTGCCTACAACGAGGCTGGTAACAAAGTAAGTTCTGCATTTGGGATCTATAATTTTGTGGCAATGATCTATGCATTGATTCTTCCCATTCTTGCGAAAAAAATAAACAGGCGCCTAACCCATGCTGTTTCACTTCTCGCAGGTGGAATCGGTCTGATATCAATTTATTTTATTAAAGATGCCTCCTTGTTAAATTATTCAATGATTGGAGTTGGACTCGCATGGGCCTCCATACTTGCAATGCCATATGTTATACTTTCCTCTTCCATTCCTCCTGGCAAGTTGGGTATCTACATGGGAATTTTCAATTTTTTTATAACGCTTCCACAAATCATCAATGGTTTTATAGGTGGTTGGATTGTAAAACATCTCTACAACGGACAACCTATTTATGCCATTGTATTGGCTGGTATATTCATGATATGTGCAGCGATCAGTGTAGTTTATGTGTACGATCCTGGTGAAAAAAAATAATATGAAGTTTAAAAAGATACTACCGATACTTATTGGTCTTGTACTTGTAATTCACGCTCATTTGTTTGCCCAATATGCTATCTATCCATCGAATTGGTGGGTTGGTATGAAATACAATACTGTTCAATTGATGATCCACAGCGACCAGGATATTTCTACTAAGATTACACTGAACCAATCAAAAGGGGTTACAATTAAAAAAATCTTTCAGCCACAAAACAAGCACTACCTCTTTGTTGATATTGAAATTCTTGCAACTGCCAAACCTGGTTCCTATTCATTTACCTTTCCGGATGGCAAAGGGTTTAACTATGAATTAAAGCAACGTGTAAAGACTGCTTACTCAAAGCAAGGTGTTCACTCCAATGATTTGATTTACCTGATCATGCCAGATCGATTTGTAAATGGAGATACTACCAATGATCATTTTGACGATTTGAGAGACAAAAGTTCTGATCGGGATAACCCTTATGCTAGGCACGGAGGTGATCTTCAAGGGGTAAAATCAAAATTGGACTATTTAAAAGAGTTAGGGGTTACTGCTTTGTGGATGACTCCGGTAGTAGAAAATAATATGCCGCGAATGAACGAAAATCGTTGGTTAATGAGCGGATATCATGGTTATTGGATCACCGATCATTATAAAGTGGATAAACGAATGGGCGGTAACGAGGCGTACAAAGACCTCATTCAAGCTGCGCATCAAAAAGGATTGAAAATTATACAAGATGCTGTCTATAACCATGTTGGATTATATCATCATACTGTTGTAGATCTTCCAATGAAAGATTGGCTCAATCAATGGACTACCTATACAGGGCCTGATCACCGCGAAGAAGTTTTCTTTGACCCACATGCTTCCTCAATGGAAAAAAATAAAATGGTGGGAGGGTGGTTTGTTCCACATTTACCGGATCTTAATTTGACCAATCCTTATTGTGCAAAATTTGTAATCCAAAACAATATATGGTCAACCGAAGAATTTGATATTGATGGATGGAGGGTTGATACGTATAAATATTGTGATGAAAAATTCCTCAACGATATCAATGCTGCTTTGATTAGAGAATTTCCTCAACTCACCGTTTTTGGAGAAGCCTGGACGAACACCGTTCCTGGAAGTGCATATTTTACTCAAAATAATCTTGCTGTTCCATTCAAACACCAGATAAAAGGGGTAACTGATTTTCCATTGAACGCTGCCATCATCGATGCCATCAATCAACCATTTGGTTGGACGGATGGTATCATGAAATTATATATGACTTTGTCCCAGGACTTTCTCTATAAAGATCCTTTAACCAATTGCATTTTTCTCGACAATCACGATATGAATAGATTTTTCTCCATGGCAGGTGAGAGCATTGAAAAGTATAAAATGGGATTAGGTATTTTACTGACTACAAGAGGAATTCCTCAAATTTATTATGGTACAGAAGTGCTCATGAAAAATTACAAAGACCCCAACGATGCAGCAGTTCGAAAAGATTTTCCAGGTGGTTGGCAAAGTGATAAAGTAAATAAATTTTTAAAAGAGGGAAGGACAGAAAAGGAACAAATTGCGTTTGAATATTTTAAAAAATTAGCCAACATACGTAAGCAAAGTCCTGCACTTACCTCTGGTCAGTTGAAGCAATTTATTCCAAAAGATGGCCTCTATGTTTACTTTAGAATAGTAGGTAATCAAAAAATGATGTGCGTAGTAAATACCTCTTCAAAAGAGCAGGTAGTGGATAGTGAAACGTATAAAGAAGTGCTTTATGGCAAAAATACTTTCTTCGATTTGTTGAATAATACGAGTCAACCTATACTTTCGGGTATTAAAATCCCTGCTGTTTCTTTTCAATTGTTTGAACTCAAATGATTGAATAAATAAATAATATGAAGGCATCTTCCAGCGATAAGGACAAATCATACGAGGAAATACATTTCATTGACACAGTCAAACCTGTTTGGAACTATTCTTTGTTTACGGAAGAGACAATCAAAAACTTTCAAAATGGTACACTATACAATGCCTATGACTATTTTGGGAATAAACAATTGACGGTTCTTGGTAAATCTGGAACCTATTTTGCTGTTTGGGCTCCCAATGCTACTCAAGTAAGTATTGTTGGTAATTTCAATGATTGGAAAGATGGAGAGCATTCTCTTTTTGTACGATTAGACAGAAGTGGTATTTGGGAAGGATTTATCCCTGGATGTAATAAAGGGGAGGTGTACAAGTATTCCATTCATGGTTTTCAGGGAAAACTCATTCAAAAGGGAGATCCCTATTCGCATTACTGGGAAAAAAAGCCGTTGACTGCAAGCATAACATGGAATTTTGATTTTAAGTGGAACGATCAACATTGGATGAACAAAAGAGAAGAACACAATTCTCTTCACTCACCCTATACAATATATGAAGTGCATTTAGCCAGCTGGATGCGCCCCGATCCTTTTAACGAAGAATCCTACTTTTCCTATTGGGAGATTGCTGAACGATTGGTGCCGTATGTGAAAGATATGGGGTTCACCCATGTAGAACTCATGCCTGTGATGGAATTCCCTTTTGATGGCAGTTGGGGATACCAGGGAACTGGATATTATGCTCCTACTTCCAGATTTGGCCATCCCGAAGAATTCATGGCCATGATCGATTATTTTCATCGAGAAGGCATCGGTGTTATTTTAGATTGGGTGCCCTCTCATTTCCCCTACGATAGTCATGGTTTGTTCATGTTTGACGGAACACATACGTACGAGTATGCAGACATGCGAAAAGGGTATCACCCTGATTGGAACAGTTATATATTTAATTATAAGCGTGGTGAAGTACGATCCTTTTTGATTAGTAATGCACGTTTTTGGTTGGATAAATTCCATGTCGATGGACTTCGTGTTGATGCTGTTTCCTCTATGTTGAAATTAGATTATTCCAGAAACGATGGAGAGTGGGAACCGAATGAATTCGGTGGAAATGGAAACATAGAAGCGATTGAATTTCTAAAGAAAATGAACGAGATGGTCTACCGTGATTTTAAGGGGGTACAAACCATCGCGGAGGAAGCAACCAATTGGCCTGGCGTTTCTCGTCCTACTTATGCAGATGGATTAGGGTTTGGTATGAAATGGATGATGGGCTGGATGCATGATACATTGAGGTATTTCAAACAAGATCCTGTATTCAGACAGTTTCAGCAAAATCAGCTTACGTTCAGCATGATGTATTACTACGATGAAAATTTCATGTTGCCGTTGAGTCATGATGAAGTAGTGCATGGAAAATCACCCATGATCTACAAGATGCCCGGTGATGAATGGCAAAAATTTGCAAATCTTAGATTGCTTTACACCTATATGTTTATGCATCCCGGCGCCAAATTATTATTCATGGGTAATGAATTTGGGCAAACAGATGAATGGAATTACAAAACGACACTTCGGTGGGATTTGTTGGAGTACGACTGTCATAAAGGAATGAAAAATTGTGTAAGTGCACTTGCTCATCTTATTAAAAACGAATCTGCCCTTAGTTACAATCAGTTTGATTATGCGGGATTTGAATGGCATGATCTCGAACACAGATCTGAATCTGTTATATCATTTATCAGAAGAGGTAGAACTAAAGACGATGAATTATTGATTGTTTTGAACATGACTCCTGTTGAACGCTCCAATTGGTTTTTGAAGCTGAAGCAAAAAGGTGAATGGAAAGAGGTTTTCAATAGTGATCAAAAAGAATATTGGGGTTCGGATCACTTTCACAATAAAGGCAGATTGAAAACCACACAGGAACCAGACGGTGAGCAGTACCTGATTGTTCAGCTTCCTCCTTTAGCAGGATGTGTTTTTAAGAAAATAAGTTAATTACATTTTTTCGGGAACTTTTATTCCCAACATTGACATACCCGATTTAAGTATGGTTGCAACCAATGATGCAATTTTTAATCTCAATTGTTTCTTCTCCTCTGTTTCGGCATTTGAAATACTCAATGCTGCATAAAAGGAGTTGAAAAGTTGTGCTAATTGGAATAAATACATGGCAATAGCCGATGGATCATGTGATTGACCTGCTTGCCTCAACGTTTGTTCAAATAGTTCGCATTGGATGAGAAGTTCTTTCTCCATTTTGTGAAGTGCCTCTCTGAAATCAGTGTGTGAGGGGTTCACGGTATTTTTCTTCAATACGCTTTTTATACGTGCGTGCGTATATTGAATGAACGGGCCTGTATATCCATGAAAATCGATCGACTCTTCTGGATTGAAAATCATTTTCTTTTTTGGATCTACTCTGAGTAGAAAAAACTTAAGCGCACCCAATCCAATGGTGTCATACAATTCTTTCAACTCACTTTCTGAAAACTCTTTCACTTTCCCAAGTTCTTGGGTATGAGCACCAGCGATGGATACCATTTCATCAATCAAATCATCTGCATCAACAACGGTTCCCTCTCTACTCTTCATTTTACCGGTTGGTAATTCAACCATGCCATAGGAGAGGTGATGTATCCCTTCTGCATAAGGGAGCCCTAGTTTTTTGCAAATCAATTGTAAGACTTTCAGATGGTAGTTTTGTTCGTCTCCCACTACATAAATACTCTGGTCCATCTTGAACTCATCGTATTTGAGTTGTGCAAGTCCAATGTCTTGAGTGATATAAACCGATGTTCCATCACTTCTCAATACAAGTTTTTCATCCAAGCCATCTTTTGTCAAATCAATCCAAATACTATCGTCATCTTTTTTGAAGAAAACATTATTTTTTAAACCCAATGCGATGGTGTCCTTACCTAGCAAATAGGTATTGCTCTCGTAATATGTCTTTGCAAAATCCGATCCTATTCTTTTGTAGGTAGTATCAAATCCCTCGTATACCCATTGATTCATTGTTTTCCATAGCTGAATCACTTCGGGTTTTCCATTTTCCCAATCAATAAGCATCTGTTGAGTTTCTTTCATGATGGGGGCTTCTTTCTCTGCATCTGCTTTGCTCATCCCTTTTTGAACAAGCTCTTCCACCTCTGTTTTATATGCATCATTGAACTTCACGTAATAATCTCCCACAAAATGATCCCCTTTGGTTGAGGTGGAAGCTGGAGTTGCACCGTTTGCATAGCGCCTCCAAGCAATCATGCTCTTGCAAATATGTACACCACGATCATTTACGATACAGGTTTTAACAACATCGTATCCGTTGGCTTTTAGAATTTCTGCAATGCTTCTGCCTAAAAAATTATTTCTCAGGTGTCCTAAGTGTAGAGGTTTATTGGTGTTGGGAGAGGAGTACTCAACCATGATCCTTTTGCCGTTCAATGGGGCTTTCCCAAAACATTCGTCTTGAAAATGTTTGTTCAACATATCCAGCAGAAAAGTGTTTTTCAAACCAAGGTTTAAAAAACCTTTGATGATATTGAACGATTCAAAAAAATCGGATTCGTTTTCAACGAGGAATTTGCCGATTGTATTGCCCAACTCATCGGGACTCAATTTGAGTGATTTAACCAATGGAAACAGTACGACAGTATATTCTCCTTCAAATTCCGGCTTGGTCAAATTTACTTGAAGGGACGATTCTGGGATTTCAATCTGGTATAGCGATTGAATGGCAGCATTGGTCTTGGATCGTATGATATCTGTTAACATTTCCTCAGAATTATTGCAAAGGTACAACTCCATTATTTTAATTTACCGTTTATCGGTAATTTTGCACTTTGCACAATGAGATTAGTAGAAGTAGCGGATAAATACACCGCCGAGCAATTTTTGAAGGTTCCATTCCTTATTTACAAGGATGATCCTAATTGGATATGTCCTTTATTCAACGATATCAATGCAGTATTCAACCCATCCAAGAACAATTTCTTCAGCTTTGGTAAATGTACTCGATGGATTTTGTTGGACGAAAAGGGGATAGCAATTGGACGCATCGCTGCATTTATCAACAATAAGAAAGCGTATAACGAAGAAGTTCCTACGGGAGGTTGCGGATTTTTTGAATGCATTAATGATCAACAAGCAGCATTTGCCTTATTGGATCAGGCGAAATTATGGTTGATTGAAAATGGTATGAAGGCCGTAATGGGTCCCATCAATTTTGGAGAAACGGATATGTGGTGGGGGTTATTAGTGGATGGGTTTACCAATCCTTATTATGGGATGAACTACAATCCAGCTTATTATCAACACTTCTTTGTATCGTATGGTTTTAAAGTGAAATATGAGCAAATTTCAAATAAGATTGATGTAAAGAGAGGAATGCCTGAGAAGGTTTTTAAGATTGCTAAGTGGGTTGAAAAAAGAACTGGTTATACTTTCAAGTCTTTGGATAAATCCAATATTAAAAAGTACGCAAGTGATTTTAAAGAGATTTATAACGACGCATGGAAAGACTTTGAAAACTTCACACCCGTTACAGATGCCACTATCCAGGAAACGCTTGAAAAAATCAAGCCTGTGATGGATCCAAATTTGATTTGGTTCAGTTACACAGAGACAAATGAGCCAGTCGCTTTTGTAATGATACTTCCAGATACAAATGAGTTGATTAAAGGATTGAACGGCAAATTAGATCTTCTGGGTAAGATGAAATTTGTTTGGAATAAGTTCACTACACGTCACAAAAAAATGAGGGCTGTGATCATGGGCACCAAGGAAGCCTATCGAAATCAAGGCTTGGAGTCTTGCATGTTCATGAAACTGCAGGAATATGTTCAACCACTTGGTCAATACGAAGAACTGGAATTATCTTGGGTAGGTGATTTTAATTCAAAAATGTTAGCCCTTCATCAAGCAGTAGGAGCTACATATGCTAAAAAGCATACCACTTACTTACTAAGGTTTTAAATTCATATGCTGAAGAGACAAATAGAACATTTATTGGACATCATTTATCCTTTGTTTTCAAAACTCATGGATAAAACCACCTTTCGTTATGCAGCCTGTGGAGGAAGCAATACAGTGTTTGATCTTTTCTTATTTTTTATCTTCTATAATTTTGTTCTGCAGAAACAAATGGTTCATATTTCGTTTGTGACGGTAAGTCCTCATATAGCCTCCTTTCTTTTGGCTTTTGTTGTTAGTTTTCCGACCGGATTTTTTCTGAATAAAACCATCGTATTTCAAGATTCTTATTTAAGAGGCAGGGTACAACTGTTCAGGTACTTTCTAACCGTCTGCCTGAGTCTGCTTCTGAACTATGTCTTTTTGAAACTTTTTGTTGAGCAACTCCATATTTACCCTACTATTTCTAAATTTCTTACTACTTTTTTTGTTGTGGGGGTCAGTTACGTCTCGCAGAAGTATTTTAGTTTCAAAACCTCCTCCACCAAGCAAGTCTAAATCCAGCAAGAAAATCTGACAAATTGTAATAGATTTTATTTCATAACTCTCTGTTTGTCATGCAATTAATCAAAAACATGACAAGTTTTCTTGAATTTTCTATCGGCATAGTCATTGCATTTAGTGTGTATCTAAACATTGAATTATGGCAAAAATCATCGGAATTGACCTTGGAACAACCAATAGTTGCGTTTCTGTAATGGAGGGAAACGAGCCTGTAGTTATAGCTAATGACGAGGGAAGAAGAACGACCCCCAGTGTGGTAGCATTCCTCAAAAATGGAGAACGTAAAGTTGGAGATCCAGCAAAACGTCAAGCCATCACCAATCCAATCAACACCATTACCAGTGTAAAAAGATTCATGGGACGTCGTTTCGACGAGGTCACCGAAGAGATCAAACATTGGAGTTATAAAGTCGCTAAAGGAGATAACAATACTGTTAGAATAGATATCGATGGTCGTTTGTATACACCACAAGAAATCAGTGCAATGGTGCTTCAGAAAATGAAGAAAATTGCCGAGGACTATTTGGGCCACGAAGTAAACGAGGCAGTTGTAACTGTTCCTGCCTATTTCAACGATGCACAGCGTCAGGCTACCAAAGAAGCAGGAGAAATTGCCGGTTTGAATGTTCGACGTATCATCAATGAACCGACTGCAGCCGCATTGGCCTATGGTTTAGACAAGAAGAACGTTGACAGTAAAATTGCTGTGTTCGACTTAGGAGGTGGTACGTTTGATATTTCAGTGTTGGAATTGGGAGATGGTGTATTCGAAGTAAAATCTACCAACGGCGATACTCACCTCGGCGGTGATGATTTTGATAAAGTTATCATGGACTGGTTGGCAGAGGAATTCCAAAAAGACGAAAATGTGGACCTACGAAAGGATCCAATGGCATTACAGCGTCTCAAAGAAGCTGCAGAGAAAGCAAAGATCGAATTGTCTTCCTCTTCCGAAACCGAGATCAATCTTCCGTATGTTACAGCCATCGATGGCGTACCAAAACACTTGGTAAAGAAATTGACACGTGCAAAGTTTGAACAAATTGCCGATTCTTTATTTGAGCGCTGCTTGAAGCCTTGCGAACAAGCATTGAAAGATGCTGGAATGAAAGCATCTGAGGTGGACGAAGTGATTCTTGTTGGAGGTTCAACGAGAATTCCAAAAGTGCAAGAGATCGTAGAAAAATTCTTCGGCAAAAAACCAAATAAGAGTGTAAACCCGGATGAAGCTGTTGCTATCGGTGCTGGGGTTCAAGGTGCGGTATTGACTGGAGAAGTAAAAGATGTCTTGTTATTAGACGTAACACCATTGGGATTGGGTATTGAAACATTGGGAGGTGTAATGACAGTGTTGATTCCATCCAACACCACTATTCCAACGAAAAAATCAGAAACCTTCTCAACTGCCGCTGATAATCAACCTGGAGTTCAAATCCATGTACTGCAGGGAGAACGTCCAATGGCTAATCAAAATAAAACGTTGGGAATTTTCAATCTTGATAATATCCCACCAGCACCAAGAGGTGTTCCTCAGATCGAAGTAACCTTCGATATCGATGCCAATGGTATGTTGAACGTAAGTGCAAAAGACAAAGGAACTGGTAAAGAGCAAAAGATTCGTATTGAAGCTGGAAGTGGATTGACAAAAGAGGAAATTGAAAAAATGAAGGCCGAAGCAAAGGCAAACGAAGCAACCGATAAAGAAGAGCGTGAAAAAGTTGATAAATTAAATACAGCAGACGGCTTGATTTTCCAAACCGAAAAACAATTGAAGGAATTTGGTGAGAAAATTCCAGCAGAAAAGAAATCTGTCATTGAAAATGCATTGAACAAATTGAAAGAAGTGCATAAGCAACAGGATCTTGCAAACATCGAAGCTGCGACGAAAGAATTGAACGATGCATGGATGGCTGCCAGTCAGGATATGTACAACGCAACGCAGGGAGGAGAGCAAGCAGGTCAACAACCTGGTGCTGATCAAAACGATGCATCCAATAATGCGGAAAACGTTACAGATGCTGAATTTGAAGAAGTAAAGTAAATCTTGGTTTTGTAAGCGTGCTCAAGCGATCCGAATCTTCGGATCGCTTTTTTATTTGATCTCAATCCAAGTATGATCAGCCAACATTTTGACGGTAGCAATGGTATTGAATTGATTGTTCCATTCATGAGGTGCAATCATAGAAAGAAAAAACGAGCCATCCTTTTTCTCGTACAAATGGTAGATGTTTCCCATTACAGGAGTAAAGCTTAATTGAGCATTGTAGATCATCATCGAAAGTTCTTTTCTTCGATTGATTTCCTGTGCCTGAGATGCCAATAACTCTATTTGTTGTCTGATTTGATTCAATTGGAGATCTGTCTGTTCTTCCATGGCAGACAGTGCTTTGTGTTTGATTACGCCTGCTTCTGTTGGTTTGATTACAGCACCCGCTACAGAGGCTGCATAGGGCAAGACACTTAGTTGTTTATGATAAATGGAGATATCTTCTGAAAATGAACCGTCTTCGTTTCGTTTAGATTCGATCACTTTCAAATATCCGTTGTGAAGAATTTCGTGTGCAATACTTATGAAGGTTTCCCCATTCAAATAAAGATGAATGCTGAAATTTTTGTGATCTTTAAAAGAATAAGATGCCGCATCAAAAATCATATTGTTTTCAATGGGATGTTGTTGACCATCTGGGTTGATGGAATACTCTGATGTGTAAGCATTGTTGTCGATTCCAACCCAATTTAGTTCTATCTGAAGAGCAGATCGCTGTTCATTATAAACGATTTTGTAGATACCGGATTTGGGCCGTTGATTAGATTGATAGGTTCCCATTTCAGGAAAGAGTTGCCAGGAAAACAGGAAATTATACAGCTCGTTCATATCGTTGTAAACAACCTATTCTTCAAATTGTTTGGATAAAATTACTTCTACTCGTTTATTCTTATTTGAATTAACTTTGCAACGTTATGACTATAGAGCATTTAAAAGATATGAGAGACCGTGTTACCGTCTTGAGGAGGTTTCTTTGACGTCGACAACAGACAATATAAAATAAACGAAGAAAAGCAAAAGTCGCTTTCTCCCGGTTTTTGGGACGATAACAAGCGCGCGACAGAAATCCTGAAAAATATTAAACTCAACGAATATTGGGTTAATCTATTCCTACAAACTTCAAACGGTGTAGAGGATTTTTCTATTCTATTCGATTTCTGGAAAGAAGGTGAATGTGCAGAGGATGAAGTAAAACAGGCATACCAAAAAGCATTGCAATTACTCGACGAAGCTGAATTCAAAAGCACACTGAACCAGCCTGAAGATGAATTACCTGCTGTATTGCAGGTAAATAGTGGTGCAGGTGGAACAGAAAGCCAGGATTGGGCAGAAATGCTAGTGCGTATGTACCGTATGTACGGTGACAAGCAAGGCTGGACAGTAACAGAATTGGATTGGCAAGACGGCGACGGTGCAGGAATTAAATCTGCTGTATTGCAATTTGACGGTCCTTTCGCATATGGGTTTCTTAAAGCTGAAAATGGCGTGCACCGTTTGGTGAGGATATCTCCGTTTGATAGCAATGCGAGAAGACATACTTCGTTCGCCTCAGTATATGTATACCCGCTTGTAGACGATTCTATTGAAATTGAAGTAAATCCTGCCGATATAGAGTGGGAGTTTTATCGGTCAGGTGGAAAAGGTGGACAAAACGTAAACAAGGTAGAGACGGCAGTGCGTTTAAAACATATCCCCAGTGGAATTATTGTAGAGTGTCAGCAAGCCAGAACACAAGGCGAAAACAGAGAGAAGGCCATGAAGATGCTGAAAAGCAAGTTGTACGAGGAAGAAATGAGAAAAAGAGAGGCACTCAAGAATGCAAACAATGCATCTAAAAAGAAGATTGAATGGGGGAGTCAAATTCGAAGCTATGTTTTCCATCCTTATAAAATGATCAAAGATCATCGTACAGATTACGAAGTTGGAAATGTGCAGCCAGTAATGGACGGCGAATTGGATGGATTCATCAAAGCCTTTTTAATGATGGAAAAAGAAAACGTTTCATAAATAAATCAGATGCCATGAACAACGGACATTACAGTTTACCACTTCCTATCAATGAACCTGTACTCTCTTACGCACCTGGATCTCCAGAAAAAACAAGACTGAAAGAAGTACTAAAGGAGTTAAAATCAAAAAAAATAGATGTCCCTATGTACATCGGTTCGAAAGAAATACGAACCAATAAAAAAGTTGAAATGAATCCGCCGCACGAAAGAAAACACGTGTTGGGTCATTTCCACTCTGGAGAAGCCAAGCATGTAAAAATGGCCATTGATGCTGCTTTATCTGCAAAAAAGAATTGGGAAAACATGCCATGGGAGAGTAGAGCAGCGATATTTTTAAAAGCAGCAGATTTGATTGCTGGAAAATATCGTCCATACATGAATGGCAGTACAATGTTAGGTCAAAGCAAAACAGTTTTTCAGGCAGAGATTGACAGTGCTTGTGAATTGATTGACTTCTTACGATTCAATGTTCATTTTCTCAGTGAAATTTACTCCCAGCAACCTGTTTCTAGTCCTGGTATACACAATCGTTTAGAATATCGTCCGCTTGAAGGTTTTGTATTAGCGATTACACCATTCAACTTCACTGCAATTGGTGGAAATCTTCCTGCATCTGCTGCATTGTGCGGGAACACTGTTGTTTGGAAATGTGCAAATACCCAAGTGTATTCTGCACAGATGTTCATGCAAGTGATGAAAGAAGCTGGTTTGCCTGATGGTGTCATTAACTTGATTTATGTTGATGGTCCTACACTTGGCGAAGTATGCTTCAAGCATCCAGATTTTGCGGGTGTTCATTTTACTGGCTCTACGAGTGTCTTTAACCAAATGTGGAAGACCATTGGTGAAAATATTTCGAAATACAAATCCTATCCACGCATTGTTGGTGAAACAGGAGGAAAAGATTTTGTGATGGTTCATCCTTCTGCAGATCCAGATGTGGTGGCTACTGCCTTGCTAAGAGGTGCTTTTGAATTTCAGGGACAAAAATGCTCTGCAGCTTCAAGGGCCTACATTCCCTCTAACTTGGCTCCGGTAATCAAAAAGAAATTAGTGGACGGAGTCAAAAGTTTCAAAATGGGATCTGTTGAAGATTTCAGAAATTTTATCACAGCTGTTATCGATGAGAAGTCGTTTACTAAAATAAAATCCTATATCGATTCAGCAAAAAAAGCTCCAAAAGCCAAAGTGCTTGTTGGAGGAAAATGCGATAGTTCAAAGGGTTATTTTATTGAACCCACAGTAATTGAAACCACTGATCCAAAGTACACAACTATGTGCGAGGAAATTTTCGGTCCAGTGCTTACCATACATGTTTACAACGAGAAGAAATTCACCGACACATTGAAATTAGTAGATCAAACTTCACCTTATGCATTAACTGGTTCTATCATCTCACAAGACCGTGCTGCTGTAGTTCAGGCTACTCAAACATTGAAGCATGCGGCAGGAAACTTTTATATCAACGATAAGCCAACCGGTGCTGTAGTTGGGCAGCAACCGTTTGGAGGAGCGAGGGCATCGGGTACGAACGACAAGGCAGGTTCTGCCATCAACTTATACCGTTGGTTAAGCGTACGGACAGTCAAAGAAACCTTTGAGCCACCGAAAGATTATCGTTATCCGTTTTTGTCGGCCGAATAGAATTGTATACGTTTCAATACCTTTACAAATCAAATGAAAGGAGTAAGTACTATAATGGAGGAAAAGCAGCTTAGGCTGACCTTACAAAGGTTGGCTCACGAGTTGATTGAAAACCATTATCCCTTTGAAGACACATGTATTATTGGCATTCAGCCACGCGGCATTGTCATCAGCGATTATATTACTCACTATATAAAGGAAATCCACCCACAGGTCAATATCCCTTATGGTAAATTGGATATAACCTTTTACAGAGATGATTTTCGTGGACAAATTCATATTCCCAGTAGTACCGACCTCCCTTTTTCAATTGAAAATAAAAATGTGATTTTGATTGATGACGTTCTTTACACTGGAAGAACCATTCGTGCGGCTATGGATGCCCTTCTAGATAATGGCAGGGCCAAAAAAGTAGAGTTGTGTATTCTGGTAGACAGAAAGTTCAGTAGAGAGCTGCCTATTCATCCAGATTACGTTGGCAAATCCATTGACTCCATCGTAACGCAAAAGGTGAAGGTATACTGGGGAGATGAGAAAAAGGTGATTCTGTACGAAGGGCTGTGACTAAAATAAAATTTAAGAAATAATAATAAAGCAATAGCTTTGCCTCCTAATGCAGCTCAGTACAAAACATTTGCTTGGCATTAGAGACCTTCACCCGAAGGATGTTCAACTTATTTTAGAGACCGCAAAGCAATTCAAAGAAGTTTTACAGCGACCAATTAAAAAAGTACCCTCTCTCCGAGATGTTACGATTGTCAATCTCTTTTATGAGAATTCAACACGAACACGTATTTCGTTTGAACTGGCTGAAAAACGGTTAAGCGCCGATACGATCAATTTCTCTTCTAGTGGAAGTTCGGTATCAAAGGGAGAGACCCTCTTGGATACAGTAAATAATATTCTTTCCATGAAGGTGGACATGGTTGTGATGCGCCATAGTGCAACAGGAGCACCCCATTTTCTATCGCAGCATATTCCTGCTGCCATTGTAAATGCGGGTGATGGTATCAATGAACACCCCACTCAAGCTTTATTGGATGCTTTGTCCATCACTGAGAAATTAGGTGAATTGAAAGGAAAGAAGGTGGCAATTATCGGAGACATCATGCATTCAAGGGTTGCATTGAGTAATATTTATCTGCTGACAAAAATGGGTGCAGAAGTAACCGTTGCGGGTCCACCTACCTTGATTCCAAAATACCTAACAGATTCATTTGGAGTGCATGTAACATACAATGTAAAAGAGGCATTGGATTGGTGCGACGTTGCCAATGTTTTGAGAATACAACTGGAAAGACAGAACCAGGTACTATTTTCTTCTTTAAGGGAATACAATCGTGCCTACGGTATCACCAAATCGCTTTTATCCTCTCTAAGCAAAGAAATCATCATTATGCACCCAGGGCCAATCAACAGAGGTGTTGAGTTGGATTCTGATGTTGCAGACAGTGGGCAGTCTATCATCCTGGATCAGGTTGAAAATGGGGTAGCGGTAAGAATGGCAGTCTTATATTTGCTTTCAGGCAGACGAGAAGCAAATGCCTAAAACATCCACCATGCATAAAATTTGTGTATTTCCAGGAACATTTGATCCATTGACCTTGGGTCATGTAGATATCATCAAGCGTGCGTTGCCTTTATTCGACAAAATTATTGTTGCAGTTGGAACCAACGTAGGTAAAGAACCCATGTTTAGTGCAGAGCAACGTCAATTATGGATCGATCAAATTTTTAAGAACGAAGACAAAATAGAATCAGCTGTGTACGAAGGCCTCACAGTTGTCTTTTGTAAGCAAGTAGGGGCTAATTATATTTTGAGAGGAATCCGCTACGTGAGTGATTTTGAATACGAAAAAGCAATCGCAGATGCCAATAGAAATTTAGATCCATTGATTGAAACGTTCTTCTTAACCTGTGAACCCAAATACACCTCTGTTGCATCGACCATTGTTAGGGACATTATACGTAATGGAGGCGATGCATCTCAATTCCTCCCTGAGTTAGTGGCAAATTCCATCAAACAAAAAGGTTAAGCCAAGTAATATTTCTCCACCATTTCTCTAATCGAAGGATATGCGTTTAGAATAAGTTTTGACGCTTCCTCTCTATCCACCCATTTAATGTCTGTAATATCTTCCTCTGTTTGGGGGATTAATTTTCCTTCTCCATGAAATCGCATCAGGTACCAGTGAGAGGGTTTCAACGTATACTTACCTTTGTAATGATAGGTATGGTAAGTAACCTGAAGCTTTTTTATCAGTTGTAGAGGAGTGAGTCCCGTTTCTTCCTCTACCTCTCTCAAGGCACATTCTTCGATGCTTTCACCTTCATCCAATTTTCCTTTTGGCATGTCCCATTGTCCTCTACGGAATATCATCAGCAATTGTCCTTTGTCGTTGTATACCATTCCACCTGCAGCAATCACAACGGCTTTCCCTTTTGTAAATGAGGCCAATTCTTCCTCTGAATGCAGTATTTTTTTTCCTTCTGGTTCGTGAACGATGTACATAACTTAATTTTCAATTCTCGGCAGCTTGTTTCAAATTTGTGAAATGACAAATGAAAAGACAGTAGCCGAAAAACTATTACAAGTTAACGCAGTAAAGCTAAATCCTAAAGAACCTTTTACGTGGGCTTCCGGCTGGAAGAGTCCAATTTATTGCGATAACAGAAAAGTGCTGGGCTTTCCTTATGTGCGCGACTTTATAAAAAGTGAGATGTGCAATGTGATTTTTGAGAAATTTCCAGATGCCGAACTATTGGCAGGTGTTGCTACTGCAGGAATTTCATGGGGTGCGATGGCGGCGGATCAATTGAAACTACCCTATATCTATGTTCGACCGAAGCCAAAGGAACATGGTTTGGGAAACCAAATCGAAGGATATTTTGAGAAGGGTATGAAAACTGTGATTATCGAAGATTTGATCTCAACGGGTAAAAGCAGTTTGCAGGTTGTTGACGTAGCCAGAAACGCTGGATTGGAGATTCTGGGAATGGTATCGATCTTTACCTATGGTTTCGAGGTCGCGGAAAAGGCCTGTGAAACATCCAATGTGAAAACGGTATCACTCACTAATTATCCTACCTTGATCGAACTTGCCATTGAAAAAGGATTGGTGGGACAGGAAGATCAACAAACATTGTTAAACTGGAGTGCAGACCCCTCAAATTGGCGTCAGGGTAACTAAATTGCTGTAAAATGATAAAGACCTACTTACTGGCATTTTTCTTCTTTGTCTCAGTACATGGATTTGCTCAACAGGCAAAACCAATTACGGTCAAAATCAATACTCCCACGGTACAATGTGAAAAATGCAAAAAAAGGATCGAGGATTACCTAAAAGTAGAGGAGGGGGTCATTAAGATAAATGTTGATTTTAAGCAGAAAAAGACGACTGTTACCTATCTGATAGACAGGACAAACATTGAAAATATAAAGACTGCAATTGCCAATGCGGGTTACGACGCTGAGGATGTAAAGGCTGCTCAGGATATCTATGTGAAGCTACCCATTTGCTGTAAGAAACCGATCGATCAGTGACCTGAAATATGCTATTTTTATTAGTATTTCTACTCGCAATACGAAATTTCAATTTGCTAAAAAATTTAACATAATATAAAAAATATAATTATCTGAATTACAAGTTCTTATAGACTTATATATAAATAGATAGTTCAATATAAAATGCTTCTTTTAACTATAAAAAAGTAAACCATAATTATATTTACAATAAATGGTCTATATATCTGATTTACAATATTTTCCAAGTATTTACTATATAAAAACTTTATATAAGCTATCTGATTTTACGTTTACCTCCAATCAAGGTTTTAAAAAATCCACCTTACGAAATAAAACATTCCTGGCTGGACCCAATGGTGTGCAAAGTCTTAGCATCCCGATAAAGGGCGGTCGGGGTGTAAAATTGGAATATGGTCAAGTTCAACCAGATAATCGAACGGATTGGCAAACCAACCATTTTCGCACTATCAAAACCATTTACGGAAACTCCCCTTATTTTTTGCTTTATGAGAATAGTCTAAAAGAGCTTTATGCCTCTAGACGCAATTTTCTTTTCGAATGGAATTTGTCCTGTTTAGAATTTTTTATTCGTTTCGGAAAAATGTCAAATATGATACATATGTATTCTTCGAATGTCTTCCTTCCAAATATGGAATCGATAGAGTTGTCTATAAAAGAGGTTGTTATACAAGATGAACAAGCATTTCCGCCTTACCAGCAGGTTTTTATGGATAAAACGGGTTTTCAGCCCAATATGAGTTGTCTAGATCTTTTGATGAATATGGGTCCAGACTCTTCAAGATATATTCTGGATTTATCAAATAAACTTCATTGAGAATCAGGCGTCTAAGAAGGGAAGTATTACTTTAGCACATAGTAAAATTTCCATTCAAAGTTGAATAGAAAAGTCTTTATACTTATCATTTCATTTGTACTCACCCATTTTATTGGGATGACGCAGGATCTTTCTAATAAAGGGAAGGAGTTTTGGATTCCCTATTCGTATCATGTAAATCAGAACAATGGACTTTTGGTAATGACTCTCTATCTGACATCAGATGTTGCTACCGAATACAAGGTTGAAATATATGGTGACACTACTCTACAAAGCGGTAACATAAACGCTGGTCAAGTTATTACCTGCACAATACCATTAAAATACCTACTGAATGCGGAGGGCTTGTTTACAAAATATGCCATACGCGTAACAGCTAAAAATCCAATAGTGGTTTATTCCTATATCACTCAAAGCGCAATCAGTGGGGCAACCCTATGTTTACCCACCAGTGTGCTAGGTCAGGAGTATATAAGCATGAACTTTAAGCAAATTTCAAATGCTGCTAACGCCAACTCTTATTTTACGATTATTGCAACTGAAGACAATACGTCTGTTGAAATAACCTATGCTGCAACAACAAAAAGTAAAAGGCCCGCTGGAAGTAAGGACACAGTAAAGCTGAATAAAGGTCAAATCTACCAGGTATTGGGTGATCATACGAACACTGCAGTAGGGGGTTTATACTATGGAGAGGATTTAACAGGTTCAAGAATTAAATCGATTGGAACGTGTAAAAGAATAGCTGTGTTCTCCGGTTCAGGCAAAATTAAAATCGGCGATAACTGTGTGCCGGTAAATTCAAATACATCCGATAATCTTTATCAACAAAACTATCCTGTTTCAACTTGGGGAAAGAAATTTCTTGCTATTTCAAGTTATAACAGGAGTACTAATTATTTCCGTGTAATCAAATCTAAAAGTACAGCAGTTGTAAAAGTGAATGGCCAGATCATTAATTCATCCAGATTCATAAACAATTATTATGAATTCTCGAATGCGGTTGCTGGGGTTGCAACATCTATTGAATCTGATGAACCCATAACGGTTGCACAATTTTTTACCACACAAAACTGTTCTGGAAATGCAACACCTTATGACCCCGATATGATAATTCTAAACCCTGTTGAGCAAAATATTTCAAAAGTTACTTTAGTAAGCTCGAATCTTGCTGCTACGAATAATCAACAGCATCATATCCATGTTATTGCAACTAATAAAGGGTCTGCTATTTCATCTTTCACTTTAGATGGAGTAAAAGTTCCGGAAACATCTTGGAGAGTTCATCCATTTGATACTACGTATTCATATTTATACCTAAATAATGTAACACAGGGTTATCATACTCTCTCATCAGATTCTGGTTTCAATGCGTTGGCATATGGATATGCAGATGCTGAATCGTATGGTTACTCTGCTGGGTCAAATGTGCGTGATTTAAACCAATATGCTTCTATAAAAAATAAATATGCTACTGTAAATTATCCGTCAACTTGCAGAGAAGCTCCCTTTAATCTATTTATTACTCTTCCTTACAAACCAACGAGTATAGCATGGAATTTTTTCAATAACAAAGATTTAGGAAACAATCCTGACACTGTTTACGGTAGCAATGGTAGTTCAGTTGTTCCTGATTCGATAATAACCAGTCCTGTCGATGCCAACAAGGAATTATATATATACAGTGTAAAGAATATTGATAAATCATTGCGAGAGTTCAAGTTGTCTCAAAAAGGAGTTTTCCCTGTTGAAATCACTGCAAACAATCCAAACCAAGATGGTTGTAATACTGAGAGGATAATACCGTATGATATTACTGTGTATGATCCTCCGACTAATACCGTACAACCCATTACACGTGGATGTTTAGAAGATACCGTATTGCTTAAAGCAACCACTCAAACTGATAATGTTCCAATTTCAAAGTATCTGTGGAATTTAGATAGTGTGGCACAAGAGACCAATTCGAAAGATTTGAATGTTAAATACACATCAGATGGGTTAAAGAAAATTAGTTTATCGATAATAACAAACATAGGCTGTATCAGCTCCAATTTTGATACGACAGTTTTACTTTCTTGGAAGCCAGTTCCTTCATTTGAGCCTGCCTCAAGTGTATGTCTAGGTAAATCGGTTGTTATACAAGATAAATCAACGTTGAACGGTGCATCAACCATCGAAAGTTGGGTTTGGAGCTATTCCGATCAACAACCTTCAGACAGCTTTAGTTCGTCTTCTACGAGTAGAAGTCCTTTGAAACAATTCAATGACTCTATTCTAAATGTGAAACTTATTTTAACAACCAATTCTGGTTGCACTGATTCAATTACAAAACCACTTTACGTTCGTCCCAATCCTGTTGTAACAATGTTCTTACCCGAAATTTGTTTGAGGGATGCAAAAGCAAATTTTAGAAGTTTAAGTACCATACCTGCAAATAATTCACTGAAAGATTTTGTATGGAATTTCGGTGATCCCAAATCTGATTCTATAGGAAATGTAGGGAAAGGAGATAGTGTATCGCATGTTTATGGTGCTCCTGGTTCGTATACTGTTTCCTTATCAGTCACTTCTAATTTTGGATGCAATTCAAAAAGAGATACCAGCTTTTATGTGAATGGGTCCTTTCCTAAAGCAGCTTTCAATGTAATAAATCAATCTGGATTGTGCAGTAATTTACCTATAACCATTGAGAACAAATCTACTGTAGACATTGGTTTTATTGGCAGATTGAAATTATTTTGGAATTACGACGGAAAGCGTACGATTGCAGATTCCATTGATGAAGTTCCAAAATCTACAAGTACATATTCGAAAAAATTTCCCAACTTCCAAGACAAATCGAAAATCGATATCCCTATTAAAATCATAGTTTATACAGGTGGTGTTTGTGCCGACTCAGTTGAAACGACCGTTTCTCTCAATGGTAGCCCACTAGATAAATTACAAGTTCCAAATTCAATATGTACCAATAAGGAGAATAGACTTTTAGATCTAGCATTGATTACTAAAGTAGAAGGGGTAAATGGATTTGAGATATATTCGGGCACTGGTGTAAATAAAGTAGGAGATAAATTTTATTTTAATCCAAAATTAGACTCGGGTTATTACACCATCAAACACAGATATACAACCGACCCTGGATGTTATGCAGAAGATTCAACAGTCATGCGTGTTAACTTTACTCCCGTCATAGATGCTGGACCGGATATGACAGTTCTGGATGATACCACCAAGCAAGTGCTCTCGAAAGCTGCTGGGGTTAACTTACAATTCAAATGGAAACCTTCGACTTATTTAAGCTCTGACACAGTGCTTCAGCCTTTTATTATCAACCCCAAAACAGACATTCTATATACGCTTCTTGTAACAGGGTTTGGTAATTGCAGTGAATCGGATAATTTTAAGATGACGGCTTTGAACATGGTTGAGCCAACAAATACATTTACACCCAACGGTGATGGGTTCAACGACATGTGGAAAATAAAGTACTTGGAAAAGTACCCAGATTGTAATGTAGAGTTGTACAGTCCACAAGGAAATCTTATTTATAAGATTAATAATGGTAAACAAAAATCGTGGGATGGAACAATAAATGGAAGGCCAATGCCAGCAGGGACTTACTACTTTATAATAGATCCAAAAAATAATAGAAAAAAGATCACTGGTTACGTAACATTGCTTCGATGAAATACTATTCTTTCTTCTCGTTATTCCTACTTTATTCTGTCATATTACATGCACAGCAACGTCCCCATTATTCCCAGTATATTTTAAATAACTACATCATCAATCCTGCAATCACAGGCATTGAGAATTATGCAGATATCAAGATGAGTATGCGAAATCAATGGGTTGGTATCCCTGGTATGCCAAAAACAGTTTACCTCACTGCACACACACCTCTCAATAAAAAGGATTACCGAGAAAATATTACTTCGTTGGGCATGAAAAATAATCCTATCGGGTATGATTTTACTGAAACCTATACAGCAGCAGCGCCTCACCATGGAATAGGAATTTCGGCTTTTAACTACTCTACAGGCTATATCAACCGTATCAATGCAATGGCAACATATGGGTATCATATGGGCTTGTCTGAAAAGTGGAGTTTAGGCGGTGGCTTTGGGGCAGGATTTTCTCAAGTTGCCATCAACCGATCACAAATCGTCATTGAGAATCCCAATGATCCCCTCATTGGAGCATTAACCGGAATCAAAAGAAAATTGAAACCCGACTTGAGTGCAGGACTGTATTTGTATTCCAGTAAATATTTTCTTGGAATTTCTGGTCAACAGTTGATTCCTGCTAAATTAGATATCACAGATACAAGCTATCAAACAAGTTTGATTCCACATCTTTTTGCAACTGCTGGAACTCGAATTCGATTGAACGAATACATATCCTTTCTGCCATCTGTCATGTTCCGGTACATTAAAAATTTGCCGCTGACAGTAGACTATAACTTCAAGCTTCAGTACATAAATTTTTTATGGGCAGGAGTGAATGTGAGAAGAGGGGACGGTATTTCAACCATGCTAGGGGTAAATTTCAACAGTACGTTAAATGTCAGTTATGCATATGATATGACCGCCAGTAAAACCCTGCTGGGACCTTTGAATAAAGGCACACACGAGCTTGTTTTGGGCTTCGTACTTAACAATCGGTACAATGATATGAGTCCCAGAAAAGTTTGGTGATATTTGAAAAAAGATATATTTTTAAAAAAAAGACCTATGTTTATTCGTTATGTTGCAGCATTTGTACTAAGTACATTTTTGCTTTCTGCGGGATGTAAAAAAGAAACTCCTACACCAAACCCTCCTCCAACACCAACACCTACTGAAGAGCAGCTGAGCGTGGCATTGGATCCTGATCCAGGTTCATCAACTGCCGCTGCTACAGGTGCAACATATGATTTCAAATTAACTGTAACAAAAGCTCCCTCCGCAGGTGTAAAAGTTGATGTTACAACCAAAAAGAATGCCGACGGCTCGGCAGTTTCAGAAGGTACAAAAACAATTGATCCTTACACATCCGGTTCTGTTATCTCAATTGGAGGTTTAACTGCGGGTACTTTGTATGATGTATCCGTAACTGTAACAAGTAAAAGTAAATCCTCTAACAATGCTAGCGCTTCATTTAAAGTAGCGAGAAAATAATAATTACTCAAACTTCTCTGTAATAAAAAAATCCCATTCAAGTGAATGGGATTTTTCTTTTGAGTAATCTGAACAAATTATTTCTTCGTTTCTTTTTCACTAATCTTAATTGACATTTCCGATCCTTTTATAAGCGACTTGTATTTTTCTGGGTCTATATTAGCACCGTTAACAGTTAACACACCATTTTTAAATTCAATGGTATTATCGCCTGACTTTATTAAGCCATCTGCTCTTAAAGCTCCAATCAATCCTTGATCAGGACCTTCTACAACCTGCATTGTGGTGGCAGTAGAGTCATTGTTGATCACAGAAACTTCAATTCTTTTTTCTGTTTTAATTTCTGTTGAAGCTGCATCAGAATGGTGAATTTGTGCAAGAGTAGGGGCAACCACCAATGAAACAATCGACATCAATTTAATAAGGATATTCATGGATGGACCTGAAGTATCCTTAAATGGATCACCAACAGTATCTCCAGTTACAGAGGCTTTATGTGGTTCAGATTTTTTGAAATAGGTTTCTCCGTTGATCTCTACGCCCTTTTCAAAGCTCTTCTTAGCATTGTCCCAAGCACCACCTGCATTGTTTTGGAACATTCCCATCAAGACACCACTTACTGTAGCACCTGCAAGAAATCCACCTAATGCTTCTGGGCCAAGAATAAAACCAATCAACAAGGGTGAGACGATTGCAATGGCACCGGGAGCCATCATTTTTTTAATGGATGCTTCTGTTGAAATAGCTACACATTTATCGTACTCAGGTTTGCCAGTTCCTTCCATGATACCAGGAATTGATTTGAACTGTCTACGCACCTCTTCTACCATCGACATTGCGGCTTCTCCAACTGCTCTAATTGCGAGTGAAGAGAAAATGAATGGTATCATAGCACCTACAAAAAGAGAGGCAAGTACTTTGGCTTTGTAGATATCGATACCAGCCATTGCATAGCCATTGTGGTTGATAACACCTACATATGCTGCAAATAAAGCAAGGGCTGTCAATGCTGCGGAGGCAATTGCAAATCCTTTTCCAGTAGCGGCTGTTGTATTTCCTACAGCATCCAATACGTCCGTTTTCTCTCTAACCTCTTTGGGCAATTCGCTCATTTCAGCTATACCACCTGCATTATCAGCAATCGGACCAAATGCATCGATAGCTAATTGCATTGCCGTAGTTGCCATCATACCTGCTGCTGCGATCGCAACACCATACAGACCAGCACAAGCATAAGAACCCCAAATTCCACCTGCAAGCACTAGAATAGGGAGGAGAGTAGATTCCATACCTACAGCCAATCCACCAATTACATTGGTCGCATGGCCCGTAGAGGATTGTTTAATTATTGAAAGCACTGGACGCTTGCCCATTGCTGTGTAGTATTCTGTAATTACGCTCATTAAGGTACCTACAACCAATCCGACAACGATAGCACCCATTACACCGTTGTTGGTGAAAGTGAGTCCTCTCAAAGTCATTTCTGCTGGTAGAATAGTGTATACCAAACCGGCACATGCAATAGCAGTTAAAACAATAGAACCCCAGTTACCCATGTTCAAGGCTTTTTGAACATTGTCTGTATTGATACCTGCAGCATCGCTCACTCTAACAAAGAAAGTTCCAATGATAGAGAATATAATACCAATGCCTGCAATCAACATAGGAAGCAATATTGGAGCAAATCCGTTGAACTGATCCTGAGAAATCGTTTCTTGTCCCAATACCATTGTTGCCAATACGGTGGCTACATACGAACCAAATAAGTCGGCTCCCATACCTGCCACGTCACCTACGTTGTCTCCCACATTGTCCGCAATGGTGGCTGGATTTCTTGGATCGTCCTCTGGGATGCCTGCTTCAACCTTACCAACAAGATCTGCACCTACGTCAGCTGCTTTAGTATATATACCGCCGCCCACACGTGCAAACAAGGCAATGGATTCAGCACCAAGTGAAAAGCCAGTGAGTACTTCGATGGTTTTCACCATTTCCTCAGAAGTAGCTGCTGCACCTGGAGCAAAAATTTGTTGTAAAATGATATAAAGACCACCAAGTCCAAGTACAGCCAAACCTGCAACACCCAATCCCATTACCGCACCACCTGTAAAGGATACATTCAAAGCCTTTGACAAACTGGTTCTAGCAGCATTGGCTGTTCTAACGTTTGCTTTGGTAGCAACTTTCATTCCAATATACCCAGCCAAGGCACTGCAAAAAGCACCTAAAATAAAAGCAACTGCAATGCTCCAATGTGAATTTGGATTACTGGTTGACATGAAGCCAAGCAATAATGCCACGATTACCACAAAGTATCCCAATATTTTCCATTCGGCTTTTAAGAAAGCCATGGCACCTTCAGCGATATAGGCGCTGATTTCTTTCATACGATCGGTACCAGCATCTTGCTTGGAAACCCAATTGAATTTGATGAAAGTGTAAAGAAGTCCAATCAGACCCATTAAAGGAACGAGGTAGATCAAATTTTCCATAAACAGTATTTCTCGGTTTAGTTAGAGATGAACAATTTTACCCTCTTTTGAGGGGTGGCAAAAATAGATAAAAAAACCCAATCTAGGCTATTTCCGGAGGGATAGAAAAGCTGTTGAAAGAGAATGAATTAGGTGGCTGGCTGTCATGTAATCTTCCCCCCATGTATCCCTGGCCATATCTCCCGCTAAACCATGGACAAACATGCCAATTATTCCAGCATCTTCTGTAGAATAACCCTGAGCCAAAAGCGATACTAAAATACCCGTTAGCACGTCACCTGAACCTGCCTTAGCCATTCCATTGTTTCCGGAGCCATTGATAAAGAAACTGGAAGGCGTAATAAAAATTGAATAATATCCTTTTAATAATATATTGATATTATGTTTTTTACAGTATTCAATTGAAGTATTAATTTTTAATGAATCCTGATCTGTTTTGAAAAATATCTTTTCCCATTCGCCATGGTGAGGGGTTAGGATGGTTCCAGGAGGGAGTCCATTTATAAGTTCTTTGTTTTCTGATAGCAGGTTCAGCCCATCAGCATCAATCACCAAGGGTTTGTTAGCTTTAAGGCATTTTTTCAAGAAGCATTTTGATGAGTCGGATATACCAATACCAGGACCGACACCCAGGGCATCGAAAGGGGAAAGTTCCATGAGGTTTGGAGTAGTGTCTTTAACCAGTGCTTCGGGAACGGAGGAATGAATCAGATCGAAAAATTCTATAGGTACAAAGGCAGTGGTTTTACCGCATCCTGAGTGCATGGCTGCAGAAGTAGTCAAAATTGCAGCTCCCATCATTCCGGGTGAACCTGAGATAATAGCAGCGTGTCCGCGGGTTCCCTTGTGGGCAAAAACATCAAAGGACTTGATACGTTTTTTTGCCTCGTCTCTGGAGGAGTTAAAAATATCCTGACGATGTAGCTCTCGAAGATCATGGGGAATATCATTCATCATCATCGATTTGAATACCATAGCCGGGGAAAATACCTGCAATTTTCTTTGCCTGGTAGATGTTCCGGTTGAACTTATTTCCCAACACAATAATTGTAGTGGAATCTTGTATCAACTTGCTGAAAACTGTATTGTTTCCATGCCACCACCCATTATGATAAACAATCTTCTTACCCGATGGCATTTCATACAGCCTCCAACCCAAACCATAGTTTTTTACTCCTTTTCGTTCATAACTATAGCCTCTGTAAGCTTCGTCCAGTGTCTCTTTCTTGAATAATTTACCGCTGTTGAGAGCAATATCCCATTTCAACATGTCGCGGGCGGTGCTGTAAATGTTTTTATCACCGTATACTGCATCCAGAAACATCATTGGCTCTTTTCGGTTATTGTATTTAAAGGAGGGGAGGATTTTCTCGGTTTTATTTATATCAAATACATACGTATTCATCATGCCTATAGGAGTGAAAAAACTTTGATCCATGAAGGCAGCGTAGCTTTTCCCTGTCACATTCTCTATAATGAGTGCTAATAAAGCATAGTTGGTATTGCAATAATCAAAGTATGCGTTGGGCCTGCCTATTCTCAATTTTGACTTGTTGGATACAAGCAACTTCAGCATGTCGTCGTTGTGTAAATAGTTCCTGGTATTCCACCCAACTTGCTCTGCGAAATATACATAGTTGGGAAGTCCTGAACGATGACTCAATAAATTTCTAATGGTAATCTGATTGAAAGGAAACCCTTTTAAGTACTTATCAACCTTATCATCGATCTTCAGTTTGCCATCCTCCCATAATTTCAAAATGGCCATGGCCGTAAACGTTTTTGAAACAGAGGCCAGATGAAAGGCCGTAACGGAATCGATAGGTTCACCTTTTAAAACTTCTTTTAATCCCTCGTATTCTTCAAATACAATTTTACCGTTTCTGGCTACTAAGATTGCACCGTTGAAACGAGAGCGAACAAGGCTTTCTTCAAAAAACTTGGAACTGGTTCTTCTCAACGATTCTTCTATCGGGTTGAGCTCGCCGGTCAGAGGGATCTCCACACGGGAAATTGAATTATCTGGAGTGGTAGTGGCGCCAAGCAGTTTGTTTTCAATAAAATAAAACAAGCTGGAGAAAACGAAAAATAAGGCGAGGAATACTTTGATTTTCAGCATCACAGGTCTTAAATTGGAATAGGGGTTAGAAGTTGTTAATTTTGCCTAAAATTACAGATAATTCTAATGAGTCTTTCCAATCAAACAAGTTATCCCAAGGACAAAATCAAAATTGTATTTTTTGAAAATATAAGTGATGCCGCCATCAAAATCTTCAAAGACGCCGGATACACCGATATCAAGAAATTTTCTGGAGCCTTGCCAGAAGATCAACTTATTCAAGAAGTCAAAGAGGCCCACATGATAGGTATACGTTCCAAAACGCTTATCACCGAAAAAGTTTTGCAACATGCAAAAAAGCTTCAGGCAATTGGATGTTTTTGCATAGGAACCAATCAAGTCAATTTGTCTGCTGCCCGAAAAAAAGGAGTGGTAGTTTTCAATGCCCCTTACAGCAATACCCGATCCGTCGCTGAGCTTATAATTGGAGCATCTGTGATATTGATTCGACGTATTCTTGATAAAAACAAAGCAGCACACGAAGGTATTTGGAATAAAGAAGCAAAAGGCAGCTTTGAATTAAGAGGCAAAACATTAGGAATCATTGGGTATGGTAATATCGGATCGCAAGTAAGTATTCTTGCAGAGGCAATGGGCTTGAAGGTTCTTTTTTATGATGTAAATACAAAATTGCCTTTTGGGAATGCAGTCTCTAAAAAGTCATTGAAAGAATTGGTATCTAAATCTGATATAGTAACAATTCACGTTCCTGAAACAAGTCAAACAAAGAACCTAATCAATAAAACACTCTTAAAAAATTTTAAAAAAGGTTCCATTCTGTTGAATTATGCAAGAGGGGAAGTGGTAGATCTAAATGCTTTGAAAACAGCGTTGGTCAGTGGTCAGCTTTCCGGGGCAGGGGTCGATGTTTTTCCTGTTGAACCAGAAAAAAACGGTGATCTGTTTGAAACTCCTTTGCAAGGACTCTCAAATGTTCTTTTGACACCGCATATTGGGGGCTCTACCGAGGAAGCACAATACAATATTGGCGAAGATGTAAGCGCAAAAATGCTCAATTATCTCGAAACAGGAGCCACTACTGGTTCTCATACTGTTCCAGAGTTAAGCCTATCTCAACAGGAAAAAACACATCGCATCCTACATATTCACAACAATATCCCAGGCGTGCTTTCTGAAATCAATAGCACATTATCCGATCATAAAGTGAATGTACTGGGTCAATACCTTAAAACAAACGACGAAATCGGATACGTGGTGCTAGATGTAGATACCAAATTATCAAAAAGCGCAGCAGAGTTGTTGCGAAAAGTAAAAGGCACCATCAAAGTTCGTTTGCTCTATTGATATGGAAAATTGGCAACCGATCATCAACAGCTTTTTATACAGCAGTGCTGATTATACCCTTCATCCATTTGGTACTGGACTCATCCATAAAACGTTTGTTGTAGAAAAGAACAAGGAAAAAGTTTTTATCCTACAACAAGTCAATCACCGTGTCTTTTCTTGGCCCGAAAATATTTCGCATAATATCCAATTATTATCCAGCTGGCTTAAAGGAAATAATGTAAAGACCCTTTTGCCTGCTCCAATCAAAACAATCAATGGAAACGACTATGTGATTATAGATGGGGAATATTTCCGATTGATTCCTTTTGTAGAGAATTCACATTCAATCGATACCTGTTCTATTCCCGAGGAAGCATTTGAAGCTGCCAATCAATTTGGAAATTTTACAGCATCTTTTGATGGAATGAATGTGAGCAATCTGAAAACTACTATAAAGGATTTTCATAACCTTACCTTCCGTTGGAATCAATTTCGCGAAGCCCTCGTCGTTGGGAATAAGGATCGAATTGCGCGCTGTAAAAACGAAATACATTTATTGGAAGATGACTATCCAATTGTTGCCTTGTTTGAAAAGATTGTCACCAACAATTCGTTTTCTTTGCGGGTGACCCACCACGATACTAAGATCAGCAATGTACTTTTTAATAAAGAAAACAAGGGTATTTGTGTAATTGATCTGGATACGGTAATGCCCGGCTATTTCATCAGTGATCTTGGAGATATGTTCCGCACCTATCTTTCCAAAGCAAATGAAGAAGAAACTGACTTACAACTCGTGAATGCAAGAAAGGACTTTTACAAAGCCATCACGGAGGGTTACAAAGAAAAAATGGCTGATAAAATGTCGATCGACGAATTGAATCTCCTAAATTATGCAGGTGAATTCATGATCTACATGCAGGCACTTCGGTTTTTGACCGATTATATAAATGATGATTGTTATTATTCTATTTCATACGAGGACAATAATTATCAACGCACATTGAATCAATTGGCTTTGCTAAAAAGCTTTAGATCAATTATTGCTTAACCCCCTTACTGGAAAGGGTGTCGGAACTATTCGGCGGAAGCGTATCTCTAAAAGTGGGATGTACCAATGATCTCTTTTTTGAAATATTCTGTTTATCAATTTCATCTTCCGAGATGGAAGTGCCAAAAAGATTAAGGTATTCAAGATTTTTAAGTGCTTTCAATTTAGAAAGACTGATATGTGTAATTTTTGTATTGTCTAACCACAGTTTTTCTAATGAAGTAAAATTCAAAAGTTGGTCTATTGTGGCATCTTCTGTGTTAGTAAAAGATAGCTTCAATTCAATAATATTGGAGGCAATTTTTGCCAGATTTTGAAGAGATACATTCAAGCTGTCTGTTAAGGCATAAGCAGAAACCTTATAATAATGTGCGTCTTTATAAAGTGGAGTTACAACCCATCCATTATTTTGAAGCATGACAAGAATTTGAGGGTCGGCCTCTTCAATAGAAGGTCGTTGTTTGGGGTCTACATTCGAGGATTGTAAAGAGCTTTTAGTAATACTTAAACTTATGAAATCTTCTCCATGTGTTAATGTGGTTCCAAAATAAACGGTACAAATTATAGAGATAAGTAAAGCGACAGATGAAAGTTTCTTGTAGAAATTAAATGCTTGTATTTTTTCGAATGCGATGAAATAGCAGATGGAGAGGAGAGTGGTGGTATAGGCGATCCACTGATGAATATTCAAATTATCTGGTGGATAAAAATCGTTTTTTGATTGAATATACCCTGTAATGATAGCTATGAAGGAGCTGACAATTGCAGTGATTAAAATAACTTTCAGGATAGATAGTGAGTAGTATGACTTTTGGTTGCCAATAAAAAAATCAAGTAGAATGAACAAAATCCATAGCCCAATGGGTAGATGAAGGAAAAGTGAATGGAGATGTCCTATAAATTCATTCATAATTACGCAATAACAGGATCGATTACTTTTCCATACACATCCGTCAATCTGAAATTTCTTCCCTGAAATGGATAGGTGAACTTCTCGTGATCAAAACCGAGTTGATGCAAGATGGTGGCTTGTATGTCATACACAGAAACTTTTCCATCAACCGCATGGTATCCAATTGAATCGGTTTCGCCGTAGGTGAATCCTTTCTTGATTCCTCCACCTGCCATCCACATACTAAAAGCATCTGCATGATGATCTCTTCCTTTGAATGAATTTTGTTTACCGTCGCGATTCTCTTGCATCGGGGTCCTTCCGAATTCTCCACCCCATACTACCAAAGTGTCTTCCAACAAACCTCTTTGTTTTAAATCCAATAATAGAGCACTGACAGCTCTATCATTTTCAAGACATTTTTCAATGAACCCTTGATCCAATGCAGTACCGGGGTCGGTACCATGACTATCCCATCCCCAATCAAACAATTGAACAAAACGCACTCCTTTCTCTACGAGTTTTCTTGCCAATAACGCATTGTTTGCAAAAGACTCTTTTCCAGGCTTAGTTCCATACATTCTGTGAATGTAATCGGGTTCATCTTTGATGTCCATAACTTCGGGTACGGTGATTTGCATCTTAAACGCCATCTCGTATTGAGAAATCCTTGCCATTATCTCAGGATCCTGGTATTCTTCGTAAGAAAGCTCGTTCACATGATTGATGGCTTCGATGGAGGCTTTTCGCATATCACGATCAAAGCCTTCAGGGTCCTTTAAAAACAATACAGGATCTCCCACAGATCGACATTGTACACCCTGGTATACGGAAGGTAAAAAACCACTTCCCCAAACACTTTTCCCTGCATCTGGATTTCTTCCCCCAGAAGTAAGAACTACAAATCCGGGTAAATTAGAATTTTCACTTCCCAATCCATATGTAACCCACGATCCCAAGCTTGGTCTACCCAATCGAGGCGTACCGCAATGCATGAGCAACTGAGCAGGAGCATGATTGAATTGATCGGTGGTAACGGCCTGAAGCACGGCTACATCATCAATAACAGTTGATAAGTGCGGTAAATTTTCAGATAGCCAAATACCACTTTCGCCATATTGTTTAAAACTTGCTTGTGGACCTAGCATTTTAGGAACGCCTCTAATAAATGCAAACTTTTTACCGGCTAATAAAGAAGGCGGACAATCTTGTCCATCTAATTTAGCAAGCTCTGGTTTATAGCTAAACATTTCCAATTGGGAAGGAGCACCAGCCATGTGCAGAAAAATAACTGATTTTGCCCTGGCAAAAAGAGGAGAAGCTTTTGCCATGAGTGGATTGCTGGATAGTGCAGTTGGATCAACTTTCGATGAAAAGAAATTACATCCCTCGAGCAAAGAACCCAGTGCCAACATACCCATTCCAGTTTTGCATTCACGTAAAAAATGTCTTCTTGTTTGAAACGTTAAGTCGGCATGCATTGCTTCCTGTAGGATGGTCGGTTTTTTCATCGGCATTAATTTTTTGAAATGACTTCATCCAAGTTAAGAATGGCATTTGCTGTAACAGAAAATGCAGCGAAAGAAGCATTTTTATTGATGGTGGAATCACGAATCAGCAACGCAACTTTCGAATTGTCCTTTTTAAATGTATTCAGTGAATTCAAATAAAGCATTTTTAGTTTTTCAACTTTCATTGTAGAAGGCTCGCTTCCGGTTGCCAATTGATAGGCCTTCGAAATCTTTTGATCCAGGGACTTCGTAGAATCATTCATTATTCTTTTGGCAAATTTTACTGAAAGATCCCAATAGGTTGAATCATTCAATAAATTAAGCGCTTGCAATGGAGTATTGGTACGAATTCTTCTACTTACACATACCTCCCGGGCTGTACCATCGAAATTGATTTGAGTAGGATAGGGGCCTGTTCTTTTCCAATATGTATATATGGCTCTACGATATACATCTTCTCCTTTGCTTTGTTCCCAATTTCGTCCATCATAAGGCGAAGCCCATATTCCATTTGGTTGGTAGGGCATTACACTTGGGCCATACATTTTACTACTCAACACACCACTGATAGAAAGTGCCTGATCTCTGATTTGTTCTGCCGTCAGTCGGATGCGAGGTGCATGAGAATAATATTTATTCAATGGATCCTTTTCATTGGAAGATTTAGTTGTAACGGATGATTGACGGTAAGTAGCAGACATAACCATTCGCTTGAGCGTTTTTTTTATGCTCCACTCCTCTTTGTTCATGAATTGATAGGATAAATAATCAAGCAATTCCTTGTGCGTTGGTAATGCACCTTGTGATCCAAAGTCTTCCAAGGTTTCAACAATTCCCTGTCCGAATAACTGCTCCCATAAGCGATTGACCATGGTTCTTGCAGTGAGAGGATTTTTCTTACTCGTCATCCACTTCGCAAGGGCCAAACGGTTATCAATTTTATCAGAAGATGTGCGTAGAATAGAGGGGATATCGGCCTCGACTTGTTTTGTTTTTAATAACCAATTACCTCTTTCAAATACATAAGTATTCCTTTTCATATCTGTTGGATTGTCCAACATAATGGGCGTAAGTTCAGCATCGGGTTTGTTCAAGAGTTGTTGAAATACGTTAAAGTATTTTTTATAGGAGGGATCCGACTGCCCGGGAAAAGAAGGGGCAAAACAGAACCAGTCGAATACGATACCGTTTTCGTTTGGGGTTTTTAAAAGCGGACTATCAAAATGAATATATACATCTCGACGATTAGATAGGAGTGTATTCAATGGAATCGCTACAAGTTGCCAGCCATCTTTTGTTTGTTGCACAACAGTGGTTGCAAATGGTTTGGATGCTGGTTCGTCGGCGTGGAACGATAAAATTCCTTTATTAACAGGGGAGCGAAATCGGATATACAAAACAGATTTTCCTGAAAATCCTATCATTTTCAATCTTGCCCAGGATGATTTTCTCATCCGAAGAAATTTAGTGTCTTCCAATGCAGCATTGATCATAGAATCTGCTGTTAAGCTATTGATACATTGTTGACCAGTTTTTACAAGATTTTTATAAAAAGCTTTTGTTTCTGCATCGGCTTTGGTTTGAAGCCAACTGATAATTGAATCGTATTGATGAAGGCTGTTGTTTTTAAATTCTCTGAGTAAAGGATATTCATCGTATGTGTCTTCGTCTCTTGAATTATTGAAGAATGCCATGAATTTATAGTATTCCTCGTGTGTGAATGGATCGTACGGGTGACTATGGCACTGCACACACGAAAAACTTGTTCCCATCAGTGTTTCCCAAGTAGTATTTACACGATCTAGAATTGCTGCTGTTCTGAATTCTTCGTTATCGGTTCCGCCTTCATCATTGTTCATCGTATTTCGATGATAAGCAGTTGCAAGGAGTTGTTCGTCTGTTGGGTTGGGAAGTAAATCACCTGCGAGCTGTTCGATTAAAAATTGATTGTATGGTTTATCCTCATTGAAAGCATTGATCAGCCAATCGCGGTATCGCCAAATAGAACGTATATAATCTCTTTCATATCCTTTGCTATCCGCATACCGGGATAGATCCATCCATAGGGCAGTCCAGCGCTCACCATAACTTTTAGTTTGCAAAAGTGCATCCACAAGATTTTCGTATGCATTATTAGATGAATCCTTTAAAAAAGCTTGTGCGATGCTGTCTGGTGCAGGTATACCGATGAGATCAAGCGAGACTCTCCGAAGGATAGTTTTTTTATCCGCTTCTTTTGATCTTGATAGTCCTACTTCTTTTAATTGTTCATCAATGAATCGATCGATTTCATTTCCGTCTTTTTTGGAGAAAAATCCTAGAAATCCGCTTTGTGGAACAGCAGGAAGAGATATGGGTTCGTACGACCAATGCTTGGAAAAATGCGCTCCTTGGTCAATCCATTTCTCCAGCGTTTTCTTTTCTTTATCAGATAGTTCTTCTTCGTGATACGGCATTCTTTCCTCTGGATCAGAGGTATATAAACGCTTGATCATTTCACTGTTCTTTGCATCACCCGGAATAATGGCAGGCTTACCGGATTCTGTCACAGCCAATGCTTCTTCTTCAAATAAAAGACTGAAGCCTGCTTTCTTTTTAACACCACCATGACAAGCAATGCATTTCTGGTTGATGATAGGTTTTACATCAGCGTTGTAATCAACAGTGGGGTCTTTTAGGAAAATTAAATAGCCGAAAGCTAGGAGAGAAGCCAATAGAGTAGCAACGAAAAATGGAGATTTTATCTTCGCAAGCATCGTCCTTAAAGTTAATTAGAAAACGAATCCAATGCTTTTCTTAGCAACTGTACTTCGTTTTCATCTATCGATATCTTATCGAGAGTCTCTTTCATAGATTCTCTTTGATAGTGCATCTGAGAATGCATACTTTTTCTTGCAGAAGCATGGAAAGCTCTTGCCTTCGTAAAGTGTTGAAGACCCTCTATATTTGATGATTTAACGCCAGAGCCAACCATAATTGTAATTCGATCAGCAGATTGAGTCACCAATTTTTTCAGTTCTTCTTTCCCCTCTGATGCTGTTGGGAATCCTCCGGAAGTAAGCACTCTTTTACATCCTAACTGGATTATCTTTTCCAATGAATCTGCCTGATCTTTTACTCGATCAAAGGCCCTGTGAAAAGTTATATCCATACCATTTGCATGATGAATGAGTTCGTGGCAAGCATTCATATCTACCGTGCCGTCCTTGTGCAACATTCCAATCACCACTCCGTCACACCCCTCATCCTTACACAACTTGATATCTTCAATCATGGATAAGAATTCCATATTGTCGTAATGAAAATCACCACCACGGGGTCGGATAATTGGGAATAGTTGAATAGAAGTCGATTTTCTTGCCATTCGAATCATACCAAGTGATGGGGTAGTGCCGCCTTCGTGTGGATTGGCACAGAGTTCAATTCGATGTGCCCCAGCCCTTTCTGCAATAATGCAGGATGCAAGATCAAACCCTATAACTTCCAATTCAAATTTCATATCAGTCAAAATAACTCTCAGAGGCTATTACCAATTCTTCGTCGCCAGATTTTACTGCAAAAGAGAAGCCTTTTTGTAGTGCAAATGCTCCGTAATTGCCATGTTTGTCCAATGCCAAAAAGCCGATTTGTATTTTCTTTGCTTTTTCTAAGTCCCTTTTCGCAATTCGCTCTACCATTTTTTTGCAAGCCTGTTTGGGAGACAATCCATTTCTCATGTATTCTACCACGCTGTGTGACCCTACGCAACGAATAACTTCCTCTCCAACACCGGTTGATGTAGCAGCCCCAACTTCACCATCTACGAATAAGCCAGCGCCAATAACAGGGGAGTCGCCTACCCGTCCATGTAATTTAAAAGCCATTCCACTCGTAGTACATCCTCCACTAAGGCTTCCGAATGAATCCAGGGCCAATAAGCCGATGGTATCATGGTTATTGATCCCACCTAAAGCAAAGCTAGCGTCTTGCTTCTTAAACAATTGATTTTCAATATTTATAACTGGTTCGTACTTAGATTGTTTTAACCAATCTTCCCAAGCTTTCTTACTATCTGGGGTCAATAAATTTTCTTTAGGGAATCCATTTTCAAGTGCAAATT